>JBDIAS010000013.1:0-38533 GCA_039812465.1 Austwickia sp.
CACGAGATGATCGAGCGGTACGGGATGACGGAGACCCTCTTGACCGTCAGCAACCGCGTCGACCGGCCGCGGCTGCCCGGCCACGTCGGCTGGCCGGTCGCCGGCGTGCGGACCCGACTGCGAGACGAGCACGGCGCCGACGTCCCGCGCGACGGGGCGAGCGTCGGCCGCCTCGAGGTCACCGGCCCGACCCTGTTCAGCGGGTACCTCGGCCGCCACGACGCCACCGCGGAGGCGTACACGCCCGACGGCTGGTTCGTGACCGGCGACGTGGCGACGATCGACGCCGACGGCAACCACCGCATCGTCGGCCGGGAGTCCGTGGACCTCATCAAGTCCGGCGGCTACCGGATCGGCGCGGGGGAGATCGAAACCCACCTGCTCGGCGAACCGGGGGTCGCGGAGGTCGCGATCATCGGCGTCCCCGACGACGACCTGGGCCAGCGGATCGTGGCCTACGTGGTGCCGGAGGACGGCTGGCCCGCGCCGCTCGACGCGGCGGCCCTCGCGCAGTCGGTGGCCGAGGGGCTGTCCGTGCACAAGAGACCGCGCGAGGTCCACCTCGTCGACTCGCTGCCGCGCAACGAGATGGGGAAGGTGCAGAAGAACGCGCTGCTCACGCGGTACGAGGCCGGGGGCTGAGGTCGAAAGACCCTCATGGCCCCGGCGGCGTCAGGGAACCGGTTCGGGGGCCGGGCCGGACTCGCTGGCCAGCGTGCCGCGGTGGATCGACTCGGAGTCCGTGACGGAGCGCAGCTTCTGGCCGGTGCCGCCGCAGGCGACCGACACGATCTCCGCGGCGATCGAGACCGCCGTCTCCTCCGGGGTGCGGGCGCCGAGGTCGAGGCCGATCGGGGCGTGCATCCGCGCGATCTCCTCCTCGGTCATCCCGTGCTCCCGCAGCGAGGCGAGCAGCTCGCGCAGCAGGTGGCGGCTGCCCATCCAGCCGATGTACTGCGCCGGGCGGCGCAGGGCGCGCGACAGCAGCGGCACGTCGAACTTCTTGTCGTGGGTGAGGATCGCCAGCGCCGTGCGGTCGTCCATGGTGATCTCGTCGAGGAAGAGGTGCGGCCACTTCACGACGACCTCGTCCGCGTACGGGAACCGCTCGCGCGTCGCGAAGATCGGACGCGGGTCGCAGACCGTGACGTGGTAGCCGAGGAACTTGCCCATGCGGGTGACCGCCTCGGCGAAGTCGATCGCGCCGATCACGATCATGCGGCGGGGCGGGAGGAAGGTGTCGATGAACACTCGTACGCCGCCCGCGTCCTCGATCGTCGCGCCGCCCTCGTCCGCGGGGGCGGCGCCCAGGGGCGTGCCGTCGAGGGCGAGCTCGATCGAGCCGGTCGCGTCGACCGCCATCCGGGAGCGGACCTGCGCGGCCACCGCCACGTCGAGCTCTGCCCCCCCGAGGCTGCCGGTCGCGTCCTCCTCGGTCACCACCAGGCGGCGCCCGAGGCGGTCGTCCGGGCCGGCGACGACCATCGCGAGCCCGATCGGGACGTGCTCGTCCACGGCGTCCGCGATGCGGCGGATATCCGCCCGGAAACCGTCGTCGGCCCGCTGCACGAAGAGTTCGATGGATCCGCCACACGTGAGCCCGGTGGCGTACGCGTTCTCGTCGGCCACCCCGTAGAGCACCAGCTGGGGCGCGCCGCCCTCGAGGACCTCCTGGGCCACCTCGTACACGGCGCCTTCCACGCACCCGCCGGAGACGCTGCCCACGGCCTGGCCCCGCGCGGAGACCGTCATGGCCGCGCCGACGGGCCGCGGCGAGCTGCTCCACGTCCGGACCACCGTGGAGAGAGCGAAGGCCTCGCCCCGCTCGATCAGGTCGGTCAGCTCCGGAAGGATGTCGCGCACGGCTCGCCTCCTTGGTCGGGTGGCTCTCCACAGTAGCCAGCGGCTCCGACGTGGGCATGGGTTGGGTCGAATCGGCGACATGATCAGGGCCGGTCCTCTTATGGTGAGGACGTGACTATTCCTGCGGGTGCGCCAGCTCCCGCTGGAAGTGTGTCCACGCTCGGAATCCTGCTGGCCGCCGGTGGCGGCAGCCGGTACGGGCAACCGAAGATCCTGGCCGAGGACGGTCGTTGGCTGCGGGACTCGGTGCGCGTTCTCCTTCAGGGAGGGTGCGACCACGTCCTCGTGGTGTACGGCGCCGCGGAGGCCGTTCTGCCGTCGGGCTGCACGGGTGTCTACAACCCGCAGTGGCCCTCCGGGCTCGCCTCGTCCCTCCGGGCGGGGCTGCTGGCGGCGGACGGCACGCAGGCTCGTACGGCCGTTCTGCATCTGGTCGACCTGCCGGACATCACGGCGCCCGTCATCGCGCGGGTCCTGCGAGCGGTGCCCCCCACAGGCCTCGCTCGCGCGTCGTACGCAGGGGTGCCTGGGCACCCCGTCGCGGCGGCGCGGACCCACTGGCGCGCGATCGCGGACGCCGTCCACGGGGATCGCGGCGCGAACGCCTACCTGACGGTGCGCGACGACGTGGCCCTGGTGCCCTGCGACGACCTCGCCACGGGACAGGATCAAGACCACCCCCCCGAGACGGCGAAGCGGCGGGGGGTGGCGTGAATGATCGCTCCCCCTGTGCTGTCCGCGGCGCCGTGGGTGGGCAGCAGACCCCCTGTTTCAACCCCCGTTCGGTCCGTCACGCGAGACGCGTGGTGTGACCAATCTGGCACCGTCAGGAGCCGCCCCGCCTCCATTCTGGACGCGGAAGTGCCGCTGACGTGCTGTAATGACTTTAGCCAGGGTATTATTCCCTCCGGCGAGGGTCATCTTATCGCTGGCGAGAGTCCAGTGTCGCTCACCGAGGAGTGCGTATGTCCACCAAACCCGTAGCCGCGCCGGTCGCGGCTCGCCCCGAAGATGAAATGATGGCGCCGGCTGGATTGGTCGGCTACGGCCTCCAGCACATCCTGTCGATGTTCGGCGGCGTCATCGCCGTGCCGATCATCGTCGCTCAGGCGGCAGGCCTGAGCCCGCAGGAGCAGGCCATCCTGATCTCCTGCAGCCTCTTCATCAGCGGCGTGGCGACGGTCCTGCAGTCGGTCGGCGTGCCGTTCTTCGGTTCCCAGCTTCCGCTGGTGCAGGGCATCTCGTTCGCGTCCGTCGCCACGTTGACCACGATCATCAGGAGCGCCGAGGACGGGCGCGCCGGCCTGCAAACGGCCTACGGCGCCTGTCTGGTCGCCGGCATCATCGCGCTGATCATCGTCCCGTTCTTCGCGCAGGTCATCCGGTTCTTCCCGCACGTCGTCACCGGCTCGATCATCACCGTGATCGGTCTGTCGCTGATGCCGGTCGCCGGTCGCTGGATCACCGGCCAAGCGGTGCTGGGCGGCCAGCCCAACCCCAACTTCGCGAACATGAAGGACATCGGCCTGGCGATGGCGACCCTCGCCATCTGCATGATCTTCAACAGGATCCGCAAGCTCGCCCGGATGTCCATCCTGCTCGCCCTCGTCGTGGGGACGCTGATCTCCTTCGCCACCGGGCAGAACAAGCCGTTCCAGCCGGGCAACGTCCTGGCCATCCCGCTCCCGCTGCAGTTCGGCGCCCCAATCTTCGCCGGCGCGGCCATCGTCAGCATGTTCATCGTGATGCTCGTCATCATGGTGGAGACCACGGCGGACATCATCGCCGTCGGAGAGGTCGTCGGCACCGACACGCCGCCGAAGCGCGTGGCCGACGGTCTGCGGGCAGACATGCTGAGCTCGGTCGTCGCCCCCGTTTTCAACACCTTCCCCGCGACCGCGTTCGCCCAGAACGTCGGCCTCATCGCGCTGTCCGGCATCAAGAGCCGCTGGGTCGTCGCCACCGGAGGCGGCATCCTGGCCGTCCTCGGCCTCTCGCCGTGGCTCGCCGGCGTCATCAACGTCATCCCGCTCCCGGTGCTGGGCGGCGTGGGTGTCGCGCTCTTCGGTTCCGTGGCGGCCGCGGGCATCCGCAGCCTGTCGCAGGTCAACTACGAGGGCAACAACAACATGGTCATCGTGGCGGTCTCCGTCGCGTTCGGCGTGCTCCCGGTCGTCGTCCCCGGTTTCTGGGGTCAGTTCCCCGACTGGTTCCACGTGATCATGGAGTCCGGCATCAGCGCCTCGGCCCTCGTCGCCTTCACGCTCAACATCTTCTTCAACATCCTCGGTAGGGACAGCGACGTGGTGCCGCTGCAGGCGCGCGTGCCAGCTACCCCCGGCGACAAACCGTCGGACCACTGACACCCTTTTCCCCCCGCGTACGACTCACTGATCCAGGAAGGAGCATCTCGTGGGTGACATGATGCGCCCGCTCTCGTTCGACCACCTCATGGGGTGGGCCATGACGGAGCTGGCCCAGGATGACTCGATCTTCGGCTGCCGGAGGGAGCACTTCTGGCACTCGCCGGGCAAGCTGTTCACCAACCCGTTCGGTGACCGGCTCTCCTCCCCGGTCGGTCCGGCCGCGGGCCCGCAGACGCAGCTGGCCAACAACATCATCGTGGCCTACCTCGCCGGCGGCCGGTTCATGGAGCTCAAGACCGTCCAGAAGATGGATGGCGAGGAGATCCGCGAGGCCGTGCCGAAGCCCTGCATCGAGGCGACGGACGAGGGCTACAACTGCGAATGGTCCACCGAACTCACGGTGCCGCAGGCGTTCGACGAGTATCTCAAGGCGTACTTCGCGATCGCGGTGCTGGCCAAGGAGTTGGAGCTCGGCACTATCGAGGACCTGGCCTTCAACATCTCGGTCGGCTACGACATGGAGGGCGTCAAGGGCGACAAGGTCAACACCTATCTGGAGGGCATGCAGGACGCGTCCGGCACCGCCATCTGGAAGGAGTGCTACGCCTGGGTCGAGGCCAACCTGGACAAGCTCACGAAGTTCACCCGCGAGGACCTGGAGAAGCTCAGCCCGAAGATCACGAACTCCTGCACCCTGTCGACGCTGCACGGGTGCCCGGCGGACGAGATCGAGAAGATCGCCAGCTACCTGCTGGACGAGAAGGGCTTCAACACCTTCGTCAAGTGCAACCCGACGATGCTCGGCTACGAGCACGCCCGGTCCGCGCTGGACAAGATGGGCTTCGACTACATCCAGTTCGACGACCACCACTTCAAGGCCGACCTGCAGTTCGAAGACGCCGTCCCGATGTTTGAGCGGCTGACCGAGCTGGCCAAGAAGAACGACCTGAAGTTCGGCGTCAAGCTCACCAACACCTTCCCGGTGCAGGTGGCCGCGGGCGAGCTGCCCAGCGAAGAGATGTACATGTCCGGGCGCAGCCTGTACATCCTGGCTCTCTCGCTGGCGCAGAAGCTCACCAACGCCTTCGACGGCACGCTGCCGATCTCGTTCTCGGGCGGCATCGACGCGTTCAACATCCAGACCGTCCTGGAGACCGGCATCCAGCCGATCACCGTCGCGACCACCATCCTGAAGCCGGGTGGCGCGATGCGGTTCAAGCAGCTCTCGGACAAGGCCGTGGAAGTCGCGAGCGACTACGACGGCGTGGACGTGGCCAAGCTGAACCAGGCCGTCGACGACATGTTCAACGACGAGCGGTTCCACAAGCGCTACCGCGAGAAGATCCGCTCCCGCAAGACGAGCTCCGCCCTGCCCCTCACGGACTGCTACAAGGCGCCCTGTGAGGACGGCGGCTGCCCGATCAACCAGCAGATCCCGGAGTACCTGAAGGCGACCGCGGCCGGCGAGTTCGAGCGCGCGTTCGACATCATCGCTCTGGACAACACGTCGCCGACCGTCACCGGCGTCCTCTGCTCGGAGCAGTGCCGCGATCACTGCACGCGCCTGGACTACGACAAGTCGATCGACATGCGCGGCGTGAAGCTGGTCGCCTCCGACAACGCGCAGGACGCCTACATCGGGCGGACCAAGGCGCCGGAGCTCGCCACGGACAAGAAGGTCGCCATCATCGGCGCCGGCCCCGGTGGCCTCGCCGCGGCGATCTTCCTGCGCCGCAACGGGATGGACGTCGAGGTCTTCGAGAAGCTCGACGGCCCGATGGGGATCGTGAAGTACATCATCCCCAAGTTCCGGATCAGCCGTGAGCAGATCGACCGCGACTACCAGCTCGCGACCTCGCTCGGCGTTCAGTTCCACTTCAACTGCGACCCCAACTACAACCTGGAGGAGCTGCGGAAGACGTACTCGCACGTCGTCGTCGCCACCGGGTCGTGGGGCCGGGGGATGAACCCCGTCTCCGAGGGCCAGGAGAACATCACCGACGCGCTGGACTTCCTCTGGAAGACCCAGAACGAGGAGGGTCACACCTTCGGCAAGCGCGTCGCGGTCGTCGGCGCGGGCGACGTCGCCATGGACTGCGTACGGACCGCTGCGCGCTGGCCGGGCGTCGAGGTGGCGGAGCTGGTCTACCGGCGCACCGAGCCGTTCATGCCGGCGACTCAGCACGAGGTCAACACGGTCCGGGCCGAGGGTCTGACCATCTACGAACTCTTGGCGCCGACGTCGTACGACGGCACGACGCTGAGGTGCGAGGAGATGACCCTCGGTGACGTCGACGCGAGCGGGCGCCGCTCCGTCAAGGGCACCGGCACCATGGTCGAGATGCAGTTCGACACCGTGGTCGGCGCGACGGGCGCCACGATCCAGACCGAGCCGTACGAGCGCAACGGCATCAAGCTGGACAGCCGCGGCAAGCCGGTCCTCGACCGGAACTACCAGAGCTCCGTCGACGGGTGCTACGTCATCGGCGACGGGCGCCAGGGCCCGGCGACCGTGGTCGAGGCCATCGGTGACGCCAAGGTCGTCTGCAACGCGATCCTGGAGTCAGTGGGCATCACGCCGGACTACGCCAAGCCGCACCCGACCGTGCACCAGGACCCGAAGCCGATCTACCAGCACCGGGCTCTGATGATCGCGGAGATCAACGGCAAGGCCGAAGGCGACCGCTGCCTCACCTGCCAGGACATCTGCGAGATCTGCACGGAGGTCTGTCCGAACCGCGCGAACGTCGCGATCACGGTCGGCGGGTTCTCCGACCCGCACCAGATCGTGCACATCGACGGCCTGTGCAACGAGTGCAACACCTGCGGCACGTTCTGCCCGCACGCCGGCCTGCCCTACAAGGACAAGCTGACCGTGTTCTGGACGCGCGAGGACTTCGACGACTCCACCAACCCCGGCTTCCTGCCGTTGGCGGGCGAGGAGAAGAAGTACCTCGTCCGGCTGCCGGGCGGCGACGTGGTCGAGCACACCCCGCGGCTGGACTTCCAGCACGCGAACAAGCTCACCTCCGAGATGGAGCGGATTCTGGAGGCCCTGGAAGGTCAGTACTCCTACCTGCTCAAGCCGGCGCTGTGAAAGGAATGTGCTGAATGATCATCGGTAACGGTTCGGTCATCACCCATGACCCGGACAACCCGTTCATCGAGAACGGCGCGGTCCAGATCGAAGGCGACACCATCGTCGCGGTCGGGCCAGACAGCGAGCTGCGCGGCGCGGGCGGCGACTACGTCGACGTCCAGGGACGGGTGATCCTGCCCGGCCTGATCAACGCGCACACGCACGCCTACAGCCACTACGCCCGCGGCATGGCCGCGAGCGAGCAGGGCACCACGTTCACCGGGGTCCTGGAGAAGCTGTGGTGGAAGCTCGACCGTCTGTTGGAGACGGAGGACGTCGAACTCAACACCTCGACGACCTTCCTGGAGTCGGTCCGCAACGGCGTGACCACCGTGATCGACCACCACTCCAGCCCGTTCGCCGTGCCCGGCTCGCTGAACACCCAGGCCGAGGCGGCCCGGGCGCTCGGCATCCGCGCGAGCCTCTGCTACGAGACCTCCGACCGTGACGGGCCGGAGATCCTCGCTCAGCAGATCGAGGAGAACATCTCCTTCATGAAGGAGGTCAACGGCGGCGACCAGGACCTGATCAAGGGCCTGTTCGGCATCCACGCCTCCTTCACGGTCAGCCAGGACACGCTGGAGCGGTGCGTGGCGGCGCTCAAGGACGCCGGCCTGTCCGGCTTCCACGTCCACACGGCCGAGGGCCCGGAGGACGAGCCCAACTCCGAGGGCGTGTGCGGCAAGCGCATCGTCGACCGGTTCAACGACTTCGGGATGCTGGGCGACCAGACGATCCTGGTGCACTGCGTGCACCTCAACGAGGCCGAGATGGACCTCATCAAGGAGACCGACACCTCCGTGGTGACCAACCCGCACTCCAACATGGGGAACGCGGTGGGCACCACCAAGGTGACCGAGATGATGCGCAAGGGCATCCGCATCGGGCTGGGCACGGACGCGTACCTCGCGGACATGCTGCAGTCGGCGTCGGTGGTCAAGATCGCGCAGAGCAACCGGCTGCTCGACCCGACCGTCGGTTTCATGGAGGCGGCGACGACCCTCTTCCAGAACAACCCCGCCATCTGCGGCAAGTACTGGAAGAAGCCGCTCGGCGTGTTGAAGCCGGGCGCGTACGCCGACATCATCACGCAGAGCTACGTGCCGCAGACCCCGATGAACGGCTCCAACGCCTTCGGGCACCTGCTGTTCGGCATGACCGGCGCGCTCACCAACGACACGATGGTGGCGGGCCAGTGGCTCATGCGGGACCGCGCGATCGTGACCGTCGACGAGGAGCGGATCCTGGCCCGGTCCAGGGAACGCGCCCCGCGCATCTGGGCCCAGATGTGAGCGAGGTCTGATCCTTGATGCGGCCGCCTCTCGCCCTCCACGGTCAGCCGTGGACGGGTCGCGGGGCGGCCGCATCCGTACGTCCACTTCGTGAATTCCCCAACACCCAAAGTCCCCGGCCGTGTCCCGAGGACACATGACAACAGGAGCAGGAGCATGAAGCCGTCTCGTTGTATCAAGAACCCCTTCGTCGACCGCAAGAGCGTCCCGGCCATCGACAAGGCCAGCGCGGCCTTCCACGCCACCCTGCCCGGGTTCGTCCCGACGCCTCTGCGCCCCGCCCCTGAGACGGCGGAGATCCTCGGCGTGAAGTCCCTGCACGTCAAGGACGAGTCGATGCGGATCGGCATGCCCGCGTTCAAGATCCTGGGCGCCTCCTGGGCCACCTACCGGGTCATGTGTGACAACTTCGGCGTCGAGCCCAGCTCGGACCCGAGCCTGGAGGAGCTCAAGCGCCTCGTCAAGGTCTCCGGTAAGACGCCGACGCTCGTGTCCGCGACGGACGGCAACCACGGCCGCGCCGTGGCGCGCATGGCGAAGCTGCTCGAGCTGCCCTCGATCATCTACGTCCCCCACGACATGGTCGACTCCCGCATGAAGGCGATCGCCCGCAACGGCGCCGACGTCCGCAAGGTCGACGGCAACTACGACGACGCCGTGGCCGCCGCGGCCTCGCTCATGGACGACACGCACCTCGTGGTGTCCGACACGTCGTGGGAGGGCTACCAGGACTGCCCGCAGTGGGTCATCGACGGCTACGGCACGATGCTCACCGAGATCATCGACCTCATCGAGAAGCGTCGCGTCCCGGAGCCGACCGTCGTCGCCTGCCAGATGGGTGTCGGCGCCTTCAGCGCCGCCGTCGCGCGCGCGTTCGCGAACCGGCCGGCCCGCCTGCTCATCGGGGTGGAGCCGACCAACGCCGACTGCCTGCTGGAGTCGATCGTGCACGAGGGGCAGGTCACCACGCTGGAGGAGACCCCGACCACCTGCATGGCGGGCCTGTCCTGCGGCACCCCCTCGCCGCTCGCCTGGCCGGTCAACAGGGCCGGCTACGACATGTTCGTCTCGACCGACGACGAGCACGCCGAGCAGGCGACCCGCCTCCTCTACGAGGACTACATCAACGCCGGCGAGTCCGGCGCGGCGGGCCTGGCCGGGCTGCTGCAGCAGAAGGAGGCCATCGGTCTCACGCCGGACGACGACGTGCTCATCTTCCTGACTGAGGGCGTCACCGACCCGGTGAACTTCGCCCGGATCGTCGGCGAGCACGTGGTGTGACGGCCTAGGCCACACGCGAGCGAGCCACACACGAGCGAAGGGCCGGGGACGAAAGTCCCCGGCCCTTCTGGCTGTGCGGATCCCGCGAGCTAGCCCGCGGTGCGGTGCTCTCGGTCAGGCGACGACCCAGGTGCCGGTCTCGCCGCGCAGGCCCTCGACCAGCTTGTCAAGGGAGGTAATCAGGCACTTGCGGCCCTCGCCGGACTCGGCGAAGTCGATCGCGGCCTGAATCTTCGGCCCCATGGAGCCGGCCGGGAACTGGCCCTCCGCCATGTACTTCTTGGCGTCGGCGACGTTCAGCTCCGACAGGTCCTTCTGGGTCGGCTTGCCGAAGTCCACCGAGACCTTCTCCACGCCGGTGAGGATCGCGAGCGAGTCGCACTCGGTGTCGGCGGCCAGCAGGATCGACGTCAGGTCCTTGTCGATGACCGCGTCGATGGCCTTGGTCCAGCCGTCCTGGGTGACCACGGGGATGCCGCCGCCGCCACCGGCGATCACGACGTAGCCCTTCGACACCAGGTCACGGACCGCGTCCTTCTCGAGGATCGTCTGCGGCGTGGGGGACGCCACGACCTCGCGCCAGCCGCGGCCGGAGTCCTCGATGAACGTCTTGCCCTGGGCGACGTACTCGTCGGCCTGCTCCTTGGTGAAGAAGGCGCCGATCGGCTTCGTCGGGTTCGCGAACCCGGGGTCGTTCGCGTCGACCAGGCAGCGGGACACGACCGTGGTGACGACCTTGCCCTCGACGCCCTGCTTGTTCATCTGGTTCTCGATGGCGTTCTGCAGGTGGTAGCCGATGTACGACTGGCTCATGGCGACGCACTCGGAGAGCGGCATGACCCGCTCCTCCTGCTGCCCCGCCTTGCCGAGGTCGATGTTCGTCTTGATCATTCCGACCTGGGGGCCGTTGCCGTGGCAGATGACGACCTCGTGGCCGTCCTTGAGCAGGCCCACGATCGGGGTGGCGATGACACCGACCGTCTCGACGAGCTCGTCGAAGTCGACGCCGAGGGCGTTACCACCGAGGGATACCAGGATCCGCGACATAGTGTCTTCCTCTCTGAAGATCTGTGGTCAAAAGCAGTCCGGGGCGACCGCCGAAGACGGTCGCCCCGGACCACGGGAGAGATGCGGTGTTTACTTGTTGGCCGTGTAGATCGTCGGCAGCACGCTGTAGAGCGCGGCGCAGCGGACCAGGTCGTCCTTCCACTGCAGCTCGTTCGGGGCGTGCGCCTGGGCCTCGCTGCCCGGGCCGAAGCCGATCGTCGGGATGTTGTGCCGGCCGGCGGTGGCCACACCGTTGGTGGAGAAGGTCCACTTGTCGATGCGGGGCTCGCCGAACAGGCCACGGTGCGCCTCAGCGGCGGCCTGGACCTCGGGGGAGTCCTCCGGGGCGACCCAGGTCGGGAAGTAGCACTCCTGGCCGTACTCCGTGCCCGTCCAGGCCGTCGACTTGTAGTCGTACAGGGACACCTTGGCACCCCACTTCTGCACGGACGGGAGAGCCTCGATCTCCTTGATCGCACCCTGCCACGTCTCACCGTCGGTCAGACGACGGTCGAGCGAGATGGAGCAGCTGTCCGCGACGGCGCACCGCGACGGGCTGGTGAAGAAGATCTCCGACGTGGTGACCGTGCCCTTGCCGAGGAAATCGTCCACGTGGAGCTTGTCGTTCAGGTCGCGGATCTCCAGGAGGATCTCGGCCATCTTGTAGATGGCGTTGTCGCCGCGCTCCGGAGCGGAGCCGTGGCAGGAGATGCCCGCGACGTCGACGCGGATCTCCATGCGGCCGCGCTGGCCGCGGTAGATGCCCTTGTCGGTCGGCTCGGTGGAGACGACGACGTCCGGCTTCTCGTTCTCTTCCTCGATCAGGTAGAGCCAGCACATGCCGTCGCAGTCCTCTTCCTGGACCGTGCCGGCCACCATGTAGGTGTACTTGTCGTTGAGCAGGCCCAGGTCCTTGGCGATCTTGCCGCCGTAGACCGCGGACACGACGCCGCCGAGCTGGTCGGAACCGCCGCGGCCACCGATGACCTCGTCGTCCTCCATGCCCTCGAACGGGTCGAACTTCCAGTTGTCGATGTTGCCGACGCCGACGCAGTCGATGTGGCCGTCGAAGCAGATCTTCGTGGGGCCATCGCCCATGTAGCCCAGGGCGCTGCCGAGACCGTCGATGCGGGTCCGGTCGTAACCGAGCTTCTCCATCTCGGCGATGATGAGGCGCGACTTGGCCTCTTCCTGGCAGCTCTCACCCTTGTTCTTGATGAGCGTGCGCAGGAACTTGGTCATGTCGTCGCGGTAGCTCTCCGCAACTTCGTTGACCTTCGCGAAGTCAATATCTGCCATGTGTGATGTCCTCCATCGGGTGCGGACACCGGGCGGGATCAGGCCGCCCGGTGTCCCGGGTGGAATAGGTACTCGAGTGTTCTTGGGTGTCCGCCGCGTGAGCAGCGGGGGATCACAGCCGCGTCGCCGCGGCCGTCATCACTGGGCCCAGCGCGGACCCGCGTTGTTCCACAGGTCGTTCAGCTTGGCGACCGGGTCCTTGACCTTCATCAGGAAGAGCATCGCCGCGATCGCGTACGGCTTGTTGCTGGCCTCCTTGTACATCGGGACGCGGTAACGGCTGAAGACGGACTCCGCGACCTCGCCCTCCTTGCAGGACAAGCCGGTGATGTCCGCGGGCAGCGGGTGCATGTAGAGGGCCTTGCCGTCCTTGGTCTTGGCCATCATCTCTTCGGTGGTCTCCCAGTCCTTGTGCTCCGCGTTCTGCTTCAGCAGACGCTGCTCAAGGGCGTCGATCCCGGCCTGGTCGCCGTTGCCGTAGAGCTCGGTGCGCTCCTCCATGGCGGCGAACGGGGCCCAGGACTTCGGGCAGACGATGTCCGCGCCGTCGAAGGCGTCCGACATGTCGTGGGTGACGCGGAACGAACCGCCGGTCTCCGCGGCGTACTTCGCGGCGACGTCGCGCGGCTCCTGCATGACGTCGTAGCCCTCCGGGTGGGCCAGGACGATGTCCATGCCGAAGCGGGACATCAGGCCGATCATGCCCTGCGGGACGGACAGCGGCTTGCCGTAGCTGGGGGAGTACGCCCAGGTCATGGCGAGCTTCTTGCCCTTGAGGTTCTCCAGGCCACCGAACTCGTGGATGAGGTGGAGAAGGTCGGCCATCGACTGGGTCGGGTGGTCGATGTCGCACTGCAGCGAGACGATCGTCGGGCGCTGCTCCAGCACGCCCTCCTCGTAGCCCATCTTCACGTAGTCCGAGAAGGACTTCATGTAGGTGTGACCCTTACCGATGTACATGTCATCGCGGATGCCGATGACGTCGGCCATGAACGAGATCATGTTGGCCGTCTCCATGACGGTCTCGCCGTGGGCGACCTGCGACTTGCCCTCGTCGAAGACCTGCTCCTCGAGTCCGAGGAAGTTGCAGGCCGAGGCGTACGAGAAGCGCGTCCGCGTCGAGTTGTCGCGGAAGAGCGAGATGCCCAGGCCGGAGTCGAAGATCCGGCCGCTCTTGTTGCTTTCACGCAGGGCCCGCAGGGCGTCCGCCACCGCGAGCACCGCCTTGAGCTCCTCTTCACTCTTGTCCCACGTCAGGAGGAAGTCATCCTGATACAGGTTCTTGAAGTCCAGGCCCTGGAGGGCGTCCAGCTGCGTCTTGAAATCCATGGGGCTAGTCAACTCCTCTGCGTCATTGCATTTATGGTCGACATGCACCCCGCCGGGGCATGTCGCTGATTGTGTCAACTACAGATATCTTTTCGTTGACTATGACTGAAGTATACGATACCTCTCGCCAAGAGGCAAGGGCTTCGTCTACGATGTCTTGCTATGGACACCTCCCACTCTCAGGCGCGCGAAGACGCCGTCGCGATTCTGGCCAGTGCGCCTTCTGTGCTGGCCAAAGCGGCCGCCTTCGTGAGCGGCGACGGCGGAGACCCCCACGTCGAATGGTCGAAGGTGGCGGCGCTCGCCGCAGCCAACGTGCTGTCGAGCGGCGACCGGGCCTTCCTCGGGATTTGTGCTGACGTCGCGGGGTATACACCAGACGGTACGGATATGGAGCGCACCTTCGGCGCCCGGTGGGACGCCCTCGACGGTCAGCATCAGGCCGTGATCGCGAGCGTCCTCACGGCGTCGGCCCAGTCCAAGCAGGGCCGAGAACGCGACGTGCTGGAACAGCTCGGCGTGCCGTCGGCGTACCCGGCCGTCCCGCGCTCGCACATCGTGCGCGTGCGCCTCGGCCCCGACACGCCGGCCGTCACCAACGATGCGCTCGGTCGCGAACGGGTCGGCTTCCGCGAAGGGGCCTCCGAGCACGAGCTCTGGCTGCGCGGGCGCGGCGTCTGGCGCATGCAGGCCGACCGGGTGATCGACAGTCAGTACCTGCTGATCGCGCACGCCGGCCTCGTTCAGATGGTGGGTACGATTGATGGGCTGACCATCCACGGCGATCGGATCGCCATCATCGGCCGGCCCCTGGGAGGCCATCCGCTCATCGGACAGCCGGACCCCCTGCACAACAACAGCCAGAACCCCGTGGCCTACGGCGTCTACGACGAGTCCGCCTGGGCGTGAGGCGGGCTGCGGCGTAGCGTCCCCGACGCGTCGCTCGCTGAGCGGCGCATCGCCGTGGACCTGCAGGCGACCGCCACGAGGACGTCGCCCCGGCCGCTCCCGGCGGTGCGGGCCGTGGTGGCCTGCACCGCCGAGAGGGCCCGCCGACGAACGCCGGCGGACCGTCATGGTCAGCCGGTGCTCCATGACGTGATCGCCTTCATGTACTGGGCCCGCTCGAACTCGGTCGGGTTGCCCACCGAGGCCGCGCTCATGCTGCCGCACATCTGGCGCACCGACTCGTACTCCCGCTCGGCGAGCCAGGAGCGCGTGCCCGCCAACAGGTCGGCCACGTAGCCCGGCCCGTTCTTGAGCAGCACCGAGGTGATGCAGGCGACGTTCGATCCGACGAGGAGCGTCTTGATGATGTCCTCGGCCGTGTGCACGCCGCCGGTCGCCGCCAGGCTGAAGTCCGGCATCTGCGCGCGCAGGATGCCGATCCAGCGCATCCGCAGCCGCAGCTCCGTCGACGAGGACAGGGAGATCTGCGGCGTGACCGTCAGCTCCTCCAGATCGATGTCCGGGCCGAAGAACCGGTTGAACAGGACCAGTCCGTCCGCGCCGGCGTCGCGCGCCCGCACGGCGAAGTTCGACAGCGACTGGAAGTTCTGGCTGATCTTCACCGACAGCGGGACGTCGATTGCGTGCTTCACCTCCTCGATGACCCCGAGGGAACGGGCCTCGACGCCGTTCGCGTCGACGGAGGGGTCGGTGTTGACCGCGTAGAGGTTCAGCTCCACCGCGTCCGCACCGGCGTCGGCCATCATCGTCGCGTAACGCGCCCAGCCGCCCTGGCGGGAGCCGTTCACGCTCGCGATGACGGGGATGTTCAGCCCGGCCTTGGCCTCCTCCACGAGCCGGACGTGACGGTCCGGCCCGTACCCCGAGGTGTCGATGTCCGCGAGGGGGGCGGAGTCGAACTCGACGAACCCGCTGCCGACATCCATGAGGTTGGCAGCGGCCAGCTCCTCGGCCTCGACCTCCTCCTGGAAGAGGCTGGGGAGGATGACCGCCGACGCTCCGGCCGCCTCGAGCTTCTGCATGCTCTCGACGGTCCGCGTGAGCGGGCTCGCGGAGATGACGATCGGTCCCGATAACTCCAGCCCGAGGTAGGAGACGCTCAGGTCAGGACCGGAACTGCTCGGCACGGTGGTCATGTGTTGTCCTTAGGGTTCGAGATGGCCGGGGCGGTAGGCGTCGGTTCGGGGTCTTCCGGACCCTCCTCAGGCACCGGGAGCCCAGTGGGCAGCGCCCGCTGGATGTCCGCCATCTGGCTGTAGTAGCGCCAGCGCTCGTCCACGTCGTCCTGAGCCAGTGAGAACAGCATGTCGGCGCGCTCCGGGTTGCTGCGCCGCAGCATCGCGAAACGGGCCTCCTTACCCATGAAGTCGGTCACCGGGCCGACCGGCGCCTTCGAGTCGAGCGTGAGCGGCACGGTGCCCTCTTCCTCGCTCGGGCGGAACCGGTAGAGCGGCCAGTAGCCCGTCGACACCGCGAGACCCTGGTGGGTCATCGAGGTCTCCATGTCGATGCCGTGGGCGATGCACGTCGAGTACGCGATGATGATGCTCGGGCCGTCCCACGCCTCCGCCTCGAGCAACGCCCGGACGGTCTGCTGCGGGTTGGCACCCATCGCCACCTGGCCGACGTACACATCGCCGTACGACTGGGCGATGACGCCGAGATCCTTCTTGTTGCTGCCCTTGCCGGCTGCGGCGAACTTCGCCGCGGCGCCACGCGGGGTGGCCTTGGAGGCCTGGCCGCCGGTGTTGGAGTACACCTGCGTGTCCATCACCAGGATGTTGACGTTGCGCCCGCTGGCGAGCACGTGGTCGAGGCCGCCGTAACCGATGTCGTAGGCCCAGCCGTCACCGCCGAAGATCCAGATCGACTTGTTGACCAGCTCGTTGGCGAGGCTGCGCAGCGACTCGGCCTGCGGGCCCTCCATGCCCTCCAGCGCCTTCTTCAGCTCCTCCACCCGGGCGCGCTGCGCCTGGATGCCGGCCTCGTCGGACTGGTCGGCCTCCAGGAGGCCCTGCACCAGCTCCGGGTCGAGGGAGTCCGCGAGCTCGCTCACGTACCGCTTCGCCTCGGAGTTCTGGTGCTCCCAGGCGAGGCGCAGCCCGAGACCGAACTCGGCGTTGTCCTCGAAGAGGCTGTTGCTCCACGTCGGGCCGCGGCCCTCGGAGTTCGTCGTGTACGGCGACGTCGGCAGGTTGCCGCCGTAGATCGAGGAGCAGCCGGTGGCGTTGGCGATGACCATCCGGTCGCCGAACAGCTGGGTGAGGGTCTTGATGTACGGGGTCTCACCACAACCGGAGCAGGCGAGGGAGTACTCGAACAGCGGCTCCAGCTGAGCGACGCCCTTGACCTGGTCGTGCCGCACGTCCGTGCGCCCGACCTCCGGGATGCCCAGGAAGAAGTCGAAGTTCGACCGCTCGGCCTCGAGGTGGTCGCGCCGCGGCTCCATGTTGATGGACTTGTGCTTGACCTGCGTCTTGCTCTTGGCCGGGCACACGTCCACGCAGACGCCACAGCCGGTGCAGTCGTCCGGAGCGACCTGGACGATCAGCTGGTGGTCCGGCAGCTCGCGGTTGCGGTAGTCCTTGGACTGCAGGGTGTCCGGGCGGCCCTCCAGGTCACCCTCCGGCATGATCTTGATCCGGATCGCCGAGTGCGGGCACACGATCGCGCAGCGACCGCAGTCGATGCACAGGCTCGGGTCCCAGATCGGGATCTCCTCGGCGATGCCGCGCTTCTCGAACTTGGAGGTGCCGGTCGGCCAGGTGCCGTCGACGGGCAGCGCGCTCACGGGGAGGAGGTCGCCCTCGCCGCGGAGCATGATCGCCGTGACCTGCTTGACGAAGTCCGGCGTGTCCTCCGGCATGGGCGGCATGCGGTGCACGTCACCTTGAGTGGACGCGGGCACGGGCAGCTCCTGCAGGGCGTCGACCGCCATGTCGATGGCCGCCCAGTTGTGCTCGACGACCGTGCGGCCGCGCTTGCCGTACGACTTCTCGATGGAGTCCTTGATCCGCGGGATCGCCTCTTCCTGCGGCACGACGCCGGACAGGTAGAAGAAGCACGGCTGCATGACCGTGTTGATCCGCTTGCCGAGGCCAGCGCTGTGCGCGACGGCGGCGGCGTCGATGATGTACGGCTTCAGCTTCCGATCGATGATGATCTGCTGCACCTCGGTCGGCAGCTGCTCCCACGTCCCGTCGAGCCCGTACGGGGAGTTGATCAGGATCGGCGCGCCCTCCTTGGCCAGGTCCACGGTCCGCATCTGCTTGAGCATGTCGAACTGGTGGATGGCGACGAAGTCGGCCTCGTCGATGAGGTACGCCGAGTCGATCGGCTTGTTGCCGAACCGCAGGTGGGACACCGTGGTGGCGCCCGACTTGCGGGAGTCGTAGACGAAGTAGCCCTGCGCGTAGCGGCCTTCGTCTTCACCGATGATCTTGACGGAGTTCTTGGAGGCGCCGACGGTGCCGTCGCTGCCGAGACCGAAGAACACGGCGCTGAGCGCGTCGGGCTCGAGCTTGAAGTCCTCGTCGATCTTGAGCGACAGGTGGGTCAGGTCGTCGACGATGCCGACGGTGAACCGCTTGAGCGGCTTGTCCTTGCTCAGCTCGTCGAAGACCGACTTGGCCATCGCCGGCGTGTACTCCTTGCTGGACAGCCCGTAGCGGCCGCCGATGATCTTCGGCATGCCGTGGTCGAACGCCTCGGTGTTCTCCGAGGCCGCCAGCACGACGTCCTGCAGCAGGGGCTCACCCGTGGCGCCGGGCTCCTTGGTGCGGTCCATGACCGCGATGCTCTTGACCGTCTTCGGCAGGGCCGCGAGGAGCTCCGCCTCGGGGAAGGGCCGGTAGAGGCGGATGACCGCCACACCGACCTTCTCGCCGCGCGCGTTCAGCGCGTCGACGGTCTCGCGGGTGGCGCCCGCGCCGGAGCCCATGATGATCATGACCCGCTCGGCGTCGGGGGCGCCGTGGTAGTCGACCAGGTGGTACTGCCGGCCGGTCCGCGCCGCCAGCTCGTCCATGCAGTCCTGCACGATCGGGCCCGCCGCGCTGTAGAACGGGTTGCACGCCTCGCGAGACTGGAAGAACGTGTCCGGGTTCTGCGCGGTGCCGCGCAGCGTCGGCGCGTCGGGGGTCAGGCCGCGCTTGCGGTGCGCCAGGACGTCTTCCTCACGGACCAGCGCCCGCATGTCGTCCATGCTCAGCATCTGGATCTTGTTGACCTCGTGGCTGGTCCGGAAGCCGTCGAAGAAGTGGCAAACGGGGATCCGGGAGCGCAGCGTCGCCGCGTGCGAGATCAGCGCGAAGTCGTGTGCCTCCTGCACAGAGGAGGCGCACAGGAGCATCCAGCCCGTCATCCGGGCGCTCATCACGTCCGAGTGGTCGCCGAAGATGCTCAGTGCGTGGGTGGCCAGGGTCCGGGCCGCCACGTGCAGGACCGTCGGCGTGAGCTCGCCAGCGATCTTGTACATGTTCGGGAGCATCAGGAGCAGCCCCTGGGAGGCCGTGAACGTCGACCCCAGCGCGCCCTTGGTGACGACGCCGTGCAGCGCGCCGGCCGCGCCACCCTCGGACTGCATCTCCACGACCTCGGGCACGGCACCCCACAAGTTGGTGCGTCCGGCGGCGCTCCAGGCGTCCGCCGACTCACCCATCGCCGAACTCGGCGTGATCGGGTATACCGCGATGACCTCGCTCAGTGCGTGCGCGACGGTTGCGGCAGCATCGTTGCCGTCCATCGTCGCCCAGCGCGCTTGCGTGTTCTGCATGCCGCCTGCCTCTCTGACGTTTGACCTGTGTCTCATTGTCCCAGCCGCCTATGGGCCTGTCAGGGGAACAAGGAAGGCCGTGGTGTCGCCGAGCCCTTGGGGGCACGGGCCTTTCGACGCGGGTGCGCCGCTCCTCATCCTCCCCAGCTGCGGGGCGATCTGCGACCGGATTGGGGAAGGTTCTCACCGTCTGGCGATGATCGGCGTGCGGCGTGCGGCGCCGCGCGACCGTTCGTCGTCGGGGTCATTCTTCACCCGGGACAGCTCGGTCGTGCCGCGAGCGCGCAGCCTCCTGTGCGACGCGGGGGCGCGGCTCCGATGTGACGTGGCGTTCACTTGTGGCACGTGCTCCTGAACGCCTCCCCGGGGTCGCCCGCTCAAGACGATCGTCCAGCCGCCGATGGGTGGGTACAGGGCAGGTCACCCGCGGGGGCGGGTGAGACCGGAGTGACCGGAGGGGGAGTCATGCGAAGGACGCAGGAGGGCTGTTATCGCATCAAGGGCGTGAGGTCGGGGCGGACGTATCTGATCCGGCGTCGGCCGGCGCACCGCCTCGGCTGGCTGGTCGAGACGGGATCGGGCGCGTGGTACAAGGAGTTCGCCTCGCTGCCGCACGCCCGCGCTTGGGTTCTGGAGAACTGAGCGATCGCGCGGCTTGGCGCAGCGTGGCTCAGCGGAGCATGGGCTGGGCGCGGCGTGGTTCGGAGCGGTTGGCTGAGGGAGCGGGCTGGCTGGGCGCGGCGTGGTTCAGGGCAGCGTGGCCGCGGCTTCGAGGATGGTCCACGCCTGGACCTGCGGGGTGAGCTCCAGTCGGTCGCCGGCGCGCCGCCAGGCCGCGGCGGGGGTCGCCGGGTCCGGCGAGAAGACCGGCGTCGCGTCCGCGGGGCCCCGCGGCGTCCGTCCGGCCCACAACGCGTCGGCGGTGCCGTCGACGAGCGCCGCCGCGGCGTCGCGGGCCGCCGCCTCGAGCCGTGCGTCGCGGGCCGCGAGGGCCAGGTAGCGGCACAGGATGCCCGTGAAGAGGCCGCCGTCGCCGTCCCCGTGCGCCCGCAGGATCGGGGCGTCCGGGACGGCGCGTTGGGTCGCGTCGACGATGCGGACCAGCTCGGCCGCCCGCGTCAGGTGCTCCGGGTCGCCGACCGCGAGCAGGGCGCCGAGGGTGACGCCCTGGTTGTACGTGTAGATCGTGTCGTCCCGATGACCGTTCACGAACATCGAGTCCAAGACCAGGCCGGTGTCGGGGTCGCGCATGGAGTCCTCGATCCACGCCACGAGGGTGCGAGCGCGGGCCAGGTCGCCGCGGCGGGCGAAGTGGATGGCCGCCGGCCCGGAGGCGGGGACGTTCTTGCGGTCCCGCCCCGTGGTCCAGAACAGCCCGCCGCCGAGCTCCGGCGTGTCCCCCTCCCGCAGGGTCGCGGTGAGCCGATCGAGCGCGCGCGCCGACCAACGGTCGGGGGGCAGGCCGAGCTCCGCGGCGAGCGCGCCCAGCCGGTCCCCGGCGAGGGCCAGCCAGGCCATGTCGTCGTAGTAGGAGTTGCGCAGCCGCCCGCCGTTGCGCAGCCAGATCGTGCGCAGCAGCCGCCGCCCCCGGAGCGCCCAGCCCGCAGCGCCGGAGCGCTGGCCAACACGCAGGCGGCGCCGTCCGACGTCGACGACCGCGTCGAGGTAGTGGGCCTGCCACCAGTAGTTCCAGTGCGCCTCGACCACTCGCGCGCCGGGGCGCACGGACCGCGCCAGGTAGGTGCCCGGCACCGCGAGCAACGACGCGCCGAACGTTGAGGTGACGGACCGGGCGGCCATCTCCGCGCGGACGTGGCGGGGGTGTGGGTGATCGGGCATCGGGTCGGACGACGCGTCGGGCGCCGGGTCGGGCACCGGCGGAGGGGAAGCGCTCACGAGGTCCAGCCTGCCGTATCCGCACGACGTCCGGCCCGGCTCCGGACCTTCTCGGGCGTGGACGTGTGGGCGAGCTCGCCTGATGGGCGGCTCGATTGGCCCCACAAGGCTCAGGTTCTCTCGCGCGCGTCCGTATCAGGGAGTGTGAGTGGACTGCGTCGCGACATTGAGCAGGCGGCATCTCGGATGACCGTCACGTTCGGCACGCGGTCCGCCATGCGCGAACTCGCTGACGAGCTGGAGGAGGGCGAGGCGGTCCTCGAGCTGGCCGCGTGCGCCTACGCCGGTGCCGCCGGCCTCGTCGCGCTCACCAGCGAGCGGGTGCTGGCGATCCGCGACGACTACAGCAAGCACCAGGTCCAGTTCGCCCGGATCCCCGAGGTGGTCTGGATCGACTACCTGCCGAAGGTGCACGACGGCTTCGCGATCTTCACCGCCACCGGGCGCGTGGTGGTGCGCAAGATGCGCCGCGCCGACGGCGACCGGCTCGTCGACGCTCTCCTGGAGCGGGCGCCGCACATCGAGGTCCGCCCGACCTGCCCGATCCCCGACGCCAACCCCGGCCCCGGCCCCCGCGCGGCAGCCTCTCCCGCCCCGCTGCGGTCGCGGCTGGGCCGCCACCGCAAGCCCGTCCCGAGCGCGCCCGACGCCGTTGCCGCCGCGGGCGCTCAGGGGCAGGTCGCCGCCGCGGTCGCGCAGGCGCCTGGAGGTCGTACGGATCCCTCGGGCCACACCGTGACCCCTGCCGCGACTCCGCCCCCGGCCGCGACTCCGCCCCCGGCCGCGCAGGCGGATGCTGCCGCCGAGCCGGCGGAGGCCGCGCCCCGCCCCGTCACGGACCGGGAAATCCTGCTCGGCGTCCTCGCCGACCTGCACGCCCAAGGCGCCCTGTCCGCCGAGGAGTTCGCGGCCAAGGTCCGCCAGATCGTCGCCCCGGACTGAGCCCGTCCCAGCGCGACATCCCCGGCCCGCGTCGCCGTACGCTAAAGCGCGGCCGCCCCCACGACCGCGACCCCCGCGGCGTCGGTGATCCCGGCGGGAAGGGGGCGTGCGTGTCGGACGAACCGAGGGTGCCCGGCACCGCCGTCGCGCTGCGCTTCACGAAGTACGACGGGAGCCCGCACTGGCGCTACGACCTGCTCGTGCTGGGCACGGACGCGTACGGGGTCTGGCTGGGCGGCTGGCCGGGGGATCTGTGCGCCAAGCCCGGCCGCGTGATCGACCCGGGGATCCACTGGACGACGTTGATCCCGCACGTCGGCGACTGGGTCGCCACCTTCAACGATCCCGGCAGCGTGCTCGGCGCGTCGCTCTACGTCGACGTGACGGACACGCCCCGCTGGTCCCGCGACGGGGACGGGTGGACCCTGGCCGCTGCCGACCTCGACCTCGATGTCACCCGCAGGTTCACGGGTGAGACGCTCATCGACGATGAGGACGAGTTCGAGGAGAACCGGCGTCGCTGGTCCTACCCGAGCGCGCTGGTGGCTCGCTCCCGCGCGACGGCGCACGAGATCTACGCGGCGATGCTGGCCGGTCGGGAGCCGTTCGGCGAGGTCGGCCCCGCCTGGCTGGCCCGGGCCCGCCGCGTCACCCGCGCGGAGCTGGCGGCCGAGGCGGCCCGACGCGAGTCCGGTGGTCGGGGAGGCTAGCCGGAGTCGGGGACGCTAGTCGGCGAGGTCGATCGGGGTCAGCTCGGGGCGCTTCGCCTGCCGGGCGTCGCCGGAGGACCGGCCCCGCAGGCGCCGCCCGATCCACGGGCCGAGGAACTCACGCGCCCACTCGCGGTTCTCCCGCGCCCACTGCGCTCGGCTCGGGGCGTCACGCGGGGGCAGGGGGGTCTCCCACTCCCGGGCGGCCAGGTCGTCCGGGGTCAAGCCGAGCGCCGCGTACGCCGCCATCGCCACCCGCTCGTGGCCCTCGCGGGTCATGTGGATCCGGTCCTTGGCCCACATACGCCAGTCCTGCAGGGCCCGGAAGCCCCATTGGTCGATCACGTGGGCGCCGTGCCGCCGCGCGATCGTCCATACGTTGGCGGTGTGGATCGCGTGGCGGGGGCGCAGCCTCCCGATGATCGGAGCGCCCGCGGGGTCGGTGGGCGTGGCGAGCAGCACGTCGGCGCCGGCTTCCCGGGCGGTCACGACGGCGCGCTCCAGCCGCGCGGCGATCTCGGCGAGGTCGACGCGCGGGCGCATGATGTCGTTGGCGCCGCCGACGATCGAGATCAGGTCGGGGCGCAGGTCCAGCGCCAGCGGTAGCTGGCGCTCGACGACGTCGTCGAGCAGCCGCCCGCGGATCGCGAGGTTCGCGTAGCCGAAGTCTTCCCCTCGGGATCCCGCCACCCGGGCCAGCATCACGGCCAGCCGGTCGGCCCACCCGATGAACTCGTCGGCGACGTCCGGGTCCGGGTCGCACATGCCCTCGGTGAAGGAGTCGCCGATCGCGACGTACCGGCGCCACGGCCCCCGTGTCCCGGCCCGGCCCGACGCGGGTCCGCTGCCCGCGGACGGTGACGGGCGCGCGCTCGAGGCGTCGCTCACGGAAGGCTCCAATCGATCGGGTCGGCCCCCGCCGCCTCCAAGGCGGCGTTGGTGCGGCTGAACGGCCGTGACCCGAAGAACCCCGAGGAGGCCGACAGCGGGGAGGGGTGTGGGGACTCGATCCGGGGGACGTCGCGCAGCGACGGTGCCAGGTTGCGGGCGTCGCGCCCCCACAGGATCGCCACGAGGGGCTGGCCGTCGGCGGCGCGCTCCGCGAGGGCGTCGATGGCCCGCGCGGTGACCTCCTCCCAACCCTTGCCGCGGTGGCTGGCGGGGGTCCCCGGGCGCACGGTGAGGACCCGGTTGAGCAGCAGCACCCCGCGGTCCGCCCACGGCGTGAGGTCGCCGGTCGTGGGCATCGCGACGCCGAGGTCGGTGGTCAACTCCCGGAAGATATTGACCAGCGAACGGGGGATGGGCGACACGTCCGGGGCCACAGAGAAGGACAGGCCGACGGCGTGTCCCGGTGTGGGATAAGGGTCCTGGCCGACGATCAGGACGCGCACCCGATCGAGGGGGCGCTCGAAAGCCCGCAGCACCGCCGGGCCCGCCGGGAGGTAGCCGCGGCCCGCCGCGACCTCCGCCCGCAGGAAGGCGCCGAGTTGCGCCACCTGCCCCGCCACGGGGGCGAGGGCCTGCGCCCACGAGGGGTGCACCAACTCTTCCAGGGGTCGCGGATCGGGCACGTCGCCACCCTAAGCCCGGCGGCTCGTTCGGCCGTGGCCGGAGCGCCCCCAGGGGGTTCCCCGGGTCCGCCTCAGGGTGGGTCCAGGTCCCCCTCAGGGTGGAACCAGGCGCGACCCTGACGCGGATCCACAGCGCGGGTTTCTACGCTGTCTCATGGGTTTCCTGCTCTCGACCGTAGGGCGAGGTGGCCCGGACCCTACTCATCGACCAGGGACAGGACACCATGGCACTCTTCCGCCGACGCACAGCATCGGCTCCCGGAATCCCCCCGGCGCGCGCGGGCGACCCCGGCGCGGAGCCGCCCGCCGCGCCCTCCCGGGCGGTCGCAGCCCGCACCCGCGATCTCGTCAAGGTGTTCGGCCGGGGGGACACCCAGGTCGTCGCCCTCGACCGGGTCGACCTCGACATCTACGCGGGGGAGTTCACCGCGATCATGGGGCCCTCCGGCTCCGGCAAGTCCACGCTCATGCACTGCATGGCGGGTCTGGACTACGTCACCGCCGGCACGGTGGAGATCGGCGGGGTGGACCTCGGCGGGCTGATCGACAAGGAGCTCACCACGCTCCGGCGCGACAAGGTGGGCTTCGTCTTCCAGGCCTTCAACCTCATCCCGACGTTGACGGCGAAGGAGAACATCCTGCTGCCGCTGTCGATCGCCGGCCGCAAGCCGGACCCACAGTGGTACGAGACCGTGATCGCCGCCACCGGCCTGGGGGACCGGTTGACGCACAAGCCGTCCGAGCTCTCGGGCGGGCAGCAGCAGCGGGTGGCCTGCGCCCGCGCCCTGGCCTGCCGCCCCGACATCGTCTTCGCCGACGAGCCGACCGGCAACCTCGACTCCCGCTCCGGCGGCGAGGTGCTGGGCTTTCTGCGCCGCAGCGTGGACGAGTTCGGCCAGACAGTGGTCATGGTCACCCACGACGCGATCGCGGCGAGCTACACCGACCGCGTGATCTTCCTGGCCGACGGCCAGATCGTCCACGAGGAGCGCCAGCCCACGCCCGCGAAGGTCCTGGAGATCATGACGGGGCTGGACGAGCGCCGCGTGGCCGCGGAGGGCGTCCACGCCCCGGTCTCCCGCGCCGCGACGCTGCAGGGTGAGGCCTGAGCCATGCTGAGGGCATCCTGGAAGAGCCTTCTGGCTCGCAAGATCTCGCTCGTCCTGTCGGCGCTCGCGATCGTGCTGGGCACGGCGTTCGTGGGGGGCTCGTTCACGTTCACGGACATGCTGTCGAGCGCGTTCCGGGGCATCATGAGCGGCTCGGTCGGCGACGTGAACGTCCAGCCGGAGAGCTCCCTCGAATCCATGGGCATGTCGGATCAGACCCTGACCCCGGCGGACCTGGCCAAGGTCGCGGCGGTCGACGGGGTGGCCAGCGCCTACGGGACCGTGGGCGCGCAGGACGCGTACCTGCTGGGCTCGAACGGCAAGCCCCTCACCATGGGGGCGCCGGGCATCGGCACCAACTACATCGACGCGCCGGCCGCCGGGGGCCAGACCGGCCTGGAGCTGCTCTCCGGCAACCCCCCGCGCGGACCCGACGAGGTCGTCATCGACCCCGACTCCCTGTCCAAGCTGAACTTGAGCCTGGGGGATCGGGTACGGATCTACACGAGCGGTGACCAGGGGGTCGTGGAGAAGAAGGTCGTGGGGACCGCGCTCTACGGGTCGAAGGGGTCCACCGGCGGCGCGACGTACGCCATCTTCGACACCCCGGCGGCGCAGCAACTTTTCCTGAACGGCAAGGACGCCTACCACGGCATCTGGATCACCACGAAGGCCGAGGCCGATCCGCAGCAGGTCGCGGACCGCGTCGCCGCAGTCATCCCGTCCGGGTGGGAGGCGAAGACCGGGCAGGCGATCGGCGAGGAGCTGGAGAGCATGCTCGCCTCGGGGATGCAGTTCATCACCTACCTGCTGCTGGTCTTCGCCGGGATCGCCCTGCTGGTGGGGTCGTTCCTGATCGTCAACACGTTCACGATCCTGGTCGCCCAGCGGGCCCGCGAGCTGGCGCTGTTCCGCGCGATGGGGGCGAGTCGTGGCCAGGTGCGGTTCTCGGTGCTGTTCGAGGCGCTGATCCTCGGCGTGATCGGCTCGACGTTGGGCCTGGCGCTCGGCTTCGGCCTCGCGTTCGGAATCTCGCGCATCTTCAGCGGGATCGGCCTGGACATCTCGGGCACGCCGATGCGGCTCACGCCCACGGCCGCGATCGCGACGTACAGCGTCGGGATCCTCGTGACCCTCGTCGCCGCCTCGATCCCCGCCATCCGCGCCAGCCGGGTCCCCCCGGTCGCGGCGATGAGCGGCGACTACGCGACCGGCGCCTCCGGGCTCGGGATGCGCGCGGTGCTGGGCGGGGCGCTGACGGCGGCCGGCGCGGCGGCGTTGGTCTTCGGCCTGTTCGGGCAGCCGCCGTTCAACCGCCTGTGGCTGATCGGCGGCGGGGCGCTCGCGGTGCTGCTCGGGGTCGCGGCGATCAGCCCCATCATCGGGGCGCCGGTGATCTGGCTGATCGGCAAGGTCGGGACGGGCCTGTTCGGGGCCACCGGGCGGCTCGCTGAGCTGAACTCACGGCGCAACCCGCGCCGGACCGCCATCACCGCGTCGGCGCTGATGATCGGGCTCGCGCTCGTCACCGCGTTCGGCCTGGTCGCCGCGTCCATGAAGGCGAGCACGGACAAGGCGCTGCAGAGCTCCATGCGCAGCGACTACGTCGTGCAGAGCATGTCGGGGATGCCGTTCTC
Organism: Austwickia sp.; assembly: GCA_039812465.1. Classification (GTDB taxonomy): domain Bacteria; phylum Actinomycetota; class Actinomycetes; order Actinomycetales; family Dermatophilaceae; genus Austwickia. Next base: position 27,228 of record JBDIAS010000013.1, read on the forward strand.
GCCGGCCATCGGCGACGACATGGAGAAGGTCGACGGCGTGGCGGCCGTGCACCGGCTGCGCTTCGTCCCTGCCCAGATGTCGGGGGAGAGCGCGTTCCTCGGCGCGATGCCTCCGACGAGCTTCGACAAGATCCTCAAGCAGACGATGGTGCAGGGCTCGATCGGCGACTTCCACCGCGACACCGTCCTCGTGCTCGACACGTACGCCACCGAGAAGGGCTGGACCCTCGGCCAGACGCTGCCCGCCGAAGTCAACGGGCAGAAGCTGTCGGTGAAGGTCGCGGGCATCTTCTCGATGGAGCCGGGCACGGGGCTCAGCAGCGTCCTCACCACGATCGACACGATCGAGGCCGTCGGGATGCGGGCCACGGACAGCTTCCTCGCCGTGGACCTGACGCCGGGCGCCGACGCCGGCGCCGTGAAGCAGCAGCTGGACAAGATCGTCGAGCCGCTGCCGCTGGTGAGTGTGGCCGACCAGCAGGAGTACGCGAACGCGCAGGCGCAGCAGCTCGACTTGCTGCTCTACCTGCTGTACGCGCTGCTCGGCCTCGCGATCGTGATCGCGGTGTTCGGGATCGTCAATACGCTCGGCCTCTCGATCATCGAGCGGACCCGGGAGATCGGGCTCCTGCGCGCGGTCGGCCTCACGCGGGGCCAGGTGCGCCGGATGGTGCTGCTCGAGTCCACGACGATCTCCCTGCTGGGCGCCGCGCTCGGCATCGGCCTGGGGCTGCTCTTCGGCTTCGCGCTGCAGCGGGCCCTCTCCGAGCAGGGGCTGACCGAGCTGGCCCTGCCGTGGGCGCAGCTGGGCATCTCCGCGGTGGTGGCGCTCATCGTCGGCGTGCTGGCCGGGGTGTGGCCCGCCGCGCGGGCGAGCCGGCTCGACGTGCTGGACGCGATCGCCGCCGAATAGGGGCCCGCGTCGTCAGACCACCGGGTGACCCGGGCGGCCACAGGGGTGCCGCGCGAGTCATCCGGGCGGGGGAGGAGGCCGGGGCCGTGCCTGGAAACAGGCGCGGCCCCGGTCGTTGCGTGCCCGGGCCTACGACCTCCCGCGAGGGGGCCTGCGGCACTGCGGCCTAGGGGCATCGCTGGGGCGAATTGGTCGAGTGACCTGGAACGATGCAGGGCGCGGCGCTTCCGTCGAATGACATCGATGTGGTTACCTTGCCCACGAGAGGGGCCAGGATGGGGGACCCCGGAGGCCAAGGAGGGAACCGTATGGAGGCCGTCGCCGTGCAGAGGTCCGGCGAGGACCGGAGGGAGCTGACCGAGCTCGAGCGCGAGCTGCTGACCTTCGAGCGGCAGTGGTGGAAGTACGCGGGCTCCAAGGAACAGGCGATCCGGGAGCTGTTCGACATGAGCGCAACGCGCTACTACCAGACCCTGAACGCCCTGATCGACACCCAGGAGGCGCTCGCCTTCGACCCGATGCTGGTCAAGCGCCTGCGTCGGATGCGCGCCGAGCGCCGTCGGCACCGCTCCGCCGCCCGCCTCGGCATCCGCCTGTAGCGCGCGAACGCCCGCAACGGGTCCACACTGCTGACAGGACCGCGGCGCCGGCCGCGAGTCTGCGGGCAGGAGGATCCGATGTGCCAGTACTGCGGGTGCCACGAGATCGTCACCATCGGGACGCTCATGGACGAACACATCCTCATCCGGAACCACTGCGGCGATACGCGGCGGTGCGCGGAGCGGGGCGACGTCGCGGGCGCGGTCGAGCAGGTGCGGGCGCTGCAGGCGCTGATGCGCCCGCACAACGCGGTCGAGGAGGGCGGCCTGTACCTGTCGATGACGCGGTTCGAGGAGTACGAGCAGCAGGCCGCCGAACTCTACGACGAGCACGACGACCTCGACGCCGCGATCGACGCCGCCCTGGCCGCCGCCGACGCGGGGAGAGCTGACCAGATCGACTGGCCCGGCCTGATCGAGGTGTTGGAGGTGCTCTACGAGCACATCCAACGCGAGGACAACGGGTTATTCCCGGCCGCCGCGGTGATCCTGGACGCCGAGGATTGGGAACGCTGCGAGCGGCTGCGTCACCAGGCCCAGTCGACCTGAGCGGGCGTCCCGGGTCGGCCCGTCTCGCTCAGAGGGCGGCAGCCAGGCGGGTGCCCTCGTCGATGGCGCGCTTCGCGTCGAGCTCGGCGGCCAGCTCCGCGCCGCCGATCAGGTGCACGCTGACCCCGGCCTCCCGGAGCGGGCCGGCGAGGTCGCGCCGGGGCTCCTGCCCGGCGCACACCACCACGGTGTCCACCTCCAGCAGTCGCTCGGTGCGTGGCCCGGACGCGGCCGGCCGGGCGTCACCGCGGGGGACCAGCTCCTGCAGGCCGCGGGTGGCCCCGCGCGCCTGGGACTGGGCACCGCGGGCCGCGTCCTGCAGGAGCCGTGCCGCGCCGGCGACTTGCGCGGATGCCGCGTCGATCAGGTGGCGCCCGGGGTCCGGCAGGTGGGCGCTGACGCGGGCCAGCGCCCGCAGCGCCGCGGCGCTCCCGCCGGACAACAGTCCGGGGCGGCGGGCGCCGGACGCCCGCGGTCTCTCGGGGACGGAGATCCACAGGCCCTCGTCGTCGACGCGTAGGTACTCCACCCCGGTCACCGTCGCGACCCCCTTGGCGCGCAGCGACGCCCGGTGCACCCACCCCGTGGTCTTGCCGAGGCCGCGGCCGATCGCCGACGGCGACCGCTGCAGGAGGAACACCTGCCGCGGGCTCGGGGCCGGCCGCGGCGGCACGAGCCCGGGGGCCGCCTGCGGCCCCGGCGCGACGCCCCATTCGCGGCGCCAGGTCGCGACGTCGAGCGCCGGCGAGGTGTCGTGGGTGAGGAACTGCGCCACGTCCACCCCGATCCCGCCCGCGCCGATGATCGCCACGCGCCCGCCCGCGGTGCGCTCGCCGCTGAGCAGCTGGGCGTAACTGACCACGCGGGGGTGGTCGATCCCCGGCACCTGGGGGGTGCGGGGGTGCACGCCCGTCGCGAGGATGACCTCGTCGTAGTCCCCCGCGATGAGGCGGTCCGCGTCGACCAGGGAGCCCAGGTAGACCCGTACCCCCGTCTCGGCGAGCCGTGACGCGTAGTAGCGGACGGTCTGCGCGTACTCCTCCTTGCCGGGGACACGCGCCGCGAGGAGGAACTGGCCGCCGATCGCCGGGCCGGCCTCGAAGAGGTCCACCTGGTGGCCGCGCTCGGCCGCGGTGCTCGCCGCCGCGAGCCCGGCCGGGCCCGCGCCCACGACCGCGAGGCGCCGCGGCCGCGCTACCGGGGTGATGCGCAGGGTGCGCTCGTACCCGGCGCGCGGGTTGACCAGGCAGGTCGCCCGCCGGCCCGTGAAGGTGTGGTCGAGGCAGGCCTGATTGCAGGCGATGCAGGTGTTGATGGCGTCGGCGCGCCCGGCGGCCGCCTTCGCGACCCAATGCGGGTCGGCGAGGAACGGCCGGGCCATCGAGACGGCGTCGGCGCGACCCGCGGCCAGGATCGCTTCGGCGAGCGCCGGCGTGTTGATCCGGTTCGAGGCGATGACCGGGATGCCCACCTGCGCCCGCAGGGCCGCCGTGGAGTCGACGAACGCGGCGCGCGGCACCGAGGTGACGATCGTGGGGACCCGGGCCTCGTGCCAACCGATCCCGGTGTTGAGCAGCGTCGCGCCGGCCGCCTCGACCGCGCGCGCCACCGCCACGATCTCGTCCCACTGCTGGCCGCCCTCGACGAGGTCGAGGAGGGACAGGCGGTACTGGACGACGAAGTCGGTCCCCGCGGCGGCGCGTACGGCCGAGACGATCGCGCCGGCGATCCGGCGACGTTTCTCCGGTGAGCCGCCCCAGTCGTCGGTGCGGTGGTTGGTGCGGGCGGCCAGGAACTGGTTGATGAAGTAGCCCTCGGAGCCCATGATCTCGACGCCGTCGTAGCCGGCCTCGCGCGCCAGCGCGGCCGCCTGGGCGAAGCCCTCGATCTGGCGCTCGATGCCCTTCTCCGAGAGGGCCAGCGGGGTGAACGGGGTGATCGGGGAGCGCACCGCGGAGGCGGAGACCTGCAGGGGGTGGTGCGCGTAGCGCCCGGCGTGCAGGATCTGCAGCAGGATCAGCGCGCCGTGGCCGTGGACCGCGTCGGTGACCAGGCGATGCCGGCGGAGCTGGCGGGTGGAGTTCAGGATCGCGGCGCCCGGGTAGAGGCGGCCCTCGGGCGTGGGAGCGAACCCTCCGGTGACGATCATCCCGACGCCGCCCGCGGCCCGTTCCGCGTAGAGGACCGCGAGGTCCTCCATCGCCGCGGCGGAGTCCTCCAGCCCGGTGTGCATGGACCCCATCACGACGCGGTTGCGCATGCTGGCGACGCCGAGATCCAGGGGGCTCAGCAGATGCGGGTAGGACGATGACACGGCTCCTCCTTGCCCCGGGGGGCCCGCCGGGGTGGGCCCTCATGCGAACGTACACCGTGTCGTGCGGGCAGGCTCCGGGCGCCTACACTGCCTCCCCGTGCGCAGGCTGACCCTTCCGCAGGCCGTGGAGCGGGCCCGGGTGCTGGTGGAGAGCGCGCCGGGCCGGGTGATCCTGGGGATCACCGGCAAACCCGGTGCCGGCAAGTCGACGCTGACGACGCACCTGGTGGCGGGGGTCCCGGAGAGCGTCGCGGTCGGGATGGACGCCTTCCACCTGGCGCACTCGACCCTGGCCGCGCAGGGGGAGGTGGAGCGCAAGGGGGCGGTCCACACCTTCGACGGCGAGGGGTACGTCGCCCTGCTGCGCCGGATCCGCCACGGGGAGCCAGGTCCCATCTGGGCCCCGGAGTTCCGGCGGGACATCGAGGACGCGGTGGCGGGCGCGGTCGCGGTGCGCCCGGAGCACCGCCTCGTGGTGACGGAGGGCAACTACCTGCTCCTGCCGGAACGACCCTGGTCGGCGGTGCGCGAGCTGTGCGACGAGATCTGGTACGTCGATGTCCCCGAGTCCCGGCGTCTGGACTGGCTGATCGCCCGGCACATGCTTTTCGGACGCGACGAGGCGGAGGCGCGCGAGCGCGCCACCACCGGCAGCGACGCCGTGAACGCGGAATTGATCGGTACGACAGCCTTGTTGGCGGACGCCTGGGTGAGTGGCAAGTGACCGCCGGCGATCGGCGCCAACGCCCGACGACGGGCGAGGCGCGGGCCCACCGTCGGCATTTGCACTCGGCCACCTCGAGTGCTAATCATGGAGTTAGCACTCCGGGTGCCCGAGTGATAACCGCGCGCCGCGCGGGGCCGCGGGCACCGTGACGAGTGCGTCAGAGCACGACCGGTCCCGGTGAGGTCACGGCGTACGCGCGAACGGCGCGCGATCCGCCCGAAGCCGTCCGTCGCGGGCGCCGCCCGGTCACCGCATCCGTTTCGCGTGGGAGGAAACCACCGACAATGGCCAAGATCATCGCCTTCGACGAGGAGGCCCGCCGCGGTCTCGAGCGCGGCATGAACCAGCTCGCCGACGCGGTCAAGGTCACGCTCGGCCCGAAGGGCCGCAACGTCGTCCTGGAGAAGAAGTGGGGAGCCCCCACGATCACCAACGACGGTGTCTCCATCGCCAAGGAGATCGAGCTCGAGGACCCGTACGAGAAGATCGGCGCCGAGCTGGTCAAGGAGGTCGCGAAGAAGACGGACGACGTCGCCGGTGACGGTACGACGACGGCCACCGTCCTGGCCCAGGCGCTGGTGCGCGAGGGGCTTCGCAACGTGGCCGCCGGCGCCAACCCGATGGCCCTCAAGCGCGGCATCGAGAAGGCCACGCAGGCCATCACCGATGAGCTGCTGCTGATGGCCAAGGACGTCGAGACCAAGGAGCAGATCGCCGCGACCGCGTCGATCTCCGCCGCCGACAACCAGATCGGCGACATCATCGCCGAGGCCATGGACAAGGTCGGCAAGGAAGGCGTCATCACCGTCGAGGAGTCCAACACCTTCGGGTTGGAGTTGGAGCTCACCGAGGGGATGCGCTTCGACAAGGGCTACATCTCGGCGTACTTCGTCACCGACCCCGAGCGCATGGAGACCGTGCTGGAGGACGCGTACGTCCTCATCGCGAACTCCAAGATCGGCGCGATCAAGGACCTCGTGCCGGTGCTGGACAAGACCAAGCAGGCCGGCAAGCCGCTGCTGATCATCGCCGAGGACGTCGAGGGCGAGGCCCTCGCGACCCTGGTGCTCAACCACCTGCGCCGCAACATCTCGGTGTGCGCGGTCAAGGCGCCCGGGTTCGGCGACCGCCGCAAGGCCATGCTGGCCGACATCGCGATCCTCACCGGCGGCCAGGTCATCTCCGAGGAGGTGGGCCTGAAGCTGGAGTCCACCGACCTGTCGATGCTCGGCACCGCCCGCAAGGTCGTCGTGACCAAGGACGAGACCACCATCGTGGAGGGCGGCGGCGACGCCGACCAGATCGAGGGCCGGGTCCACCAGATCCGCGTGGAGATCGACAAGTCCGACAGCGACTACGACCGCGAGAAGCTGCAGGAGCGGCTCGCCAAGCTCGCGGGCGGCGTGGCCGTCATCAAGGCGGGCGCGGCGACCGAGGTCGAGCTGAAGGAGCGCAAGCACCGCATCGAGGACGCCGTGCGCAACGCGAAGGCGGCCGTCGAGGAGGGCATCGTCGCCGGTGGCGGCGTGGCCTTGATCCACGCGGCCGACGCCGCGTTCGGCAAGCTCTCCCTGGAGGGCGACGAGGCGACCGGCGCGAACATCGTGCGCGTCGCGGTCGAGGCCCCGCTGAAGCAGATCGCCATCAACGCCGGCCTCGAGGGCGGCGTCGTGGCGGAGAAGGTGCGCCACCTCTCCGGCACGAACGAGGGGCTGAACGCGGCGACGGGCGAGTACGTCGACCTGGTGAAGGCCGGCATCATCGACCCCGCCAAGGTGACGCGCTCTGCGCTGCAGAACGCGGCCAGCATCGCGGCGCTGTTCCTGACGACCGAGGCCGTCATCGCGGACAAGCCCGAGAAGGCTGCGCCCGCGATGCCGGGCGGCGATGACATGGGTGGCATGGGCTTCTGACGACCGAGTCGACAATGTGACGCGCAGGGCGGGCGAGCGAAGCGAGACCCGCATGCGCGGAGCATGAGGAGACGAGGAATCAAGCGCAGCATGCAGCGTAGGTCGAGGGCCCGGGGTCTTTTTTCCGGGCCCTCGGCTGTGGCGGAGTGCGAGGAGGAAGCCCAGAAGACATGGCCTTCTGACGAAGTCGCTGGCACAGCACTTGGAAAGCGAAGGGCCCCGGTGATCCCGGGGCCCTTTCGCCGTCTTCGCGGTGAGGCGGAGTCCTGCGTGCCTTGTCGGCCGGTGGCGGCCTAGGAGGCTGTCTGGTCCTGCCGGGGAGGGGTGCCGGAGGTGATGGCGGCCCGGACGGCCTTCACGTCCTTCTTGTGGACCTGGCGGCCGAGGACGTGGGCGCGGATGGCGGCCTTGATGTGGCTCTTGCGGATGTCCTCGGCGTCGGCGTCCTCGCGGAGCTGCTCGGCGATCGCGACGACCTCGTCCTCGGTGAGCCGTCGGGGCAGGAGCCCGAGGAGGGCGATGTAGTCCTCGCCGGGGCCTCGCTGCGGGTACCCGGCGCGCATCCACGACAGCAGGGCGGTGGCGCGGAGCTGCATGGTGTTCTCACCTCACGACCAGGTCTGATGTATTCGCCGAATCGTAGAGCTATTTCACCTTCGGCGCGAATGTGGGAATGACATGTTCGAAGCTCACGGTCATCCCCAGGCCCGAGGCGAGGATCACCGAGATGCCCGCGACGATGGCCAGCAGCACTGTCGCGAAGCACAGGATTCCGAGGACGTGGCCGATCGGACGCCGCGGAACGGGCGTTCCGTCCGCGGTGGCTCCGGACCCGTAGGCCATGGCGCGCACGCCGAGGGCGAAGATCGCGGGCAGCCCGGCGCCCAGCAGCAGGGACGCGGCGAAGACCTTCGCGACGCCCCCGGCGAACAACGTCAGCATGTGTGCTCCCGGGGGAGGTGGGACGGCGGTGCGGGGTCGGTGGGCGGGGCCGCCACCGGTGAGGCGACGGAGAGCTGCTCGGCCGCGCCGGAGGGGGCCAGGGGAACCGCGGGTACGGGATCCTGCGCGGCGTTGTCCGCGGGCGGGACGGACGGCGCGGGCGGCGACGGCGGGTTCGGCGCGCCGTCCCACTCGTCGTTGACGTTGCGGTGGTCGACGGGCTGGCGGCGCGACCGCGCGTACAGGTAGCTGGACAGGCCGAGAAGGATCGCGAACACCACGAGCGGGCCGGCGAGTCCACCGATGGTGTGCCCGATGAACCACGTGACGGCCCCGACCAGCCCGGCGCTGGGAAGCGTGATGAGCCAGGCCGCGACCATGCGGGCGGCCACCCCCCAGCGGACCTCGACGCCCTTGCCCAACCCGCTGCCGAGGATCGACCCCGTGGCCACGTGGGTGGTCGACAGGGCGAAGCCGAGGTGGCTGGAGGACAGGATGACCGCGGCGGAGGAGCTCTCGGCGGCCATCCCTTGCGGGGAGGAGATCTCGACCAGGCCCTTGCCGAGCGTGCGGATGATCCGCCACCCGCCGAGGTAGGTGCCGACGGCGATCGCCACGGCGCAGGAGATCTTGACCCAGCCGGGGATCGCGTGGGTGTCGGTCCAGTGGCCCGAGGCGATCAGCGCCAGCGTGATGACGCCCATCGTCTTCTGGGCGTCGTTCGTGCCGTGCGCGAGGGAGACGAGCGACGCGGAGCCGATCTGGCCCCACCGGAAGCCCGCTTCCTTGTAGCGCTCGGCCACCCCGGCGGTGAGCCGGAACACCAACCAGGTGCCGAGCGTCGCCACCACTCCGGCGACGATCGGGGCGGCGAGCGCCGGCATGACCACCTTGCCCAGCACGCCGTCGAGCGTGCTGCCGTCGCCGTACCAGTTGACCTCCGAGGCGCCGATGCCGGCGATCGTGGCGCCGATCAGGCCGCCGAACAGGGCGTGCGAGGAGCTGGACGGGAGCCCGAGGAGCCAGGTGAACAGGTTCCACAGGATCCCGCCCACGAGGCCGCAGAGGACGACGAGCAGGAGCGCGTACCCCTGGTCGGCGAGGAACTCCGGGCGGGGCGCGCCGCTGGAGTCCTGGATCTTGATCACCGCGTTGGTGACGGTCAACGCCACCTCGACGGACAACAGGGCTCCGACCAGATTCAGCACCGCGGAGAGCGCCACGGCCACCTTCGGCTTCAGCGCGCGAGTGGCGATGGACGTGGCCATCGCGTTGCCCGTGTCGTGGAACCCGTTGGTGAAATCGAAAGCGAGCGCCGCGACGACCACGAGGCCGACCAGGATGAGGGCTACGTCCACGCCCGCCATTGTGGCCTGACCGTGCGGTGCGGGTGCTTACGGGGTTGAACTCAACGACGCCCGTCCGCCAGGTGACATTCGTGCGTCGATCCGATGAACATGCGCGCCAGCGTCATCCGCGAAAGAGCGTGGCGTTGGCGGCCTCCACTTCCGCGTACTGAGCACCGGCCCGCGTCAGGGCCCCCTCGATCTCGTCCAGGGAGGCGCGCACCTGGCGTTGGGTGGCGCTCCAGGAGCTGATGACGCGCTGGAAGCCGGCGGAGGCGTTCCCGCGCCAGGCGTCCTGCAGGCCCGCAAGCCGCGCCATCATCGTCGCGACGTCGGACTCGATCTGGGCCGAGATGCGGCGGATGTCGCTGGAGGCAGCGGTGAGCTGGGCGGTGTCGACCTGGAACTGCATGCTCATGGCGGGTCCCCTTCGAAAGGGTGGGGCGGCGTACGGCCGCCGCGCGACGAGATGTCGGCGCGCCCCCGACGCTAGGCACCCCGCCGTCGCGGCGGGTCGTCCTCCACAGCGCCGCGCCGTCGGGGCTCCAAGGCGGCGGGGTGTGGACGGGGCGCACGCGCGGGAGCGACGTCGCCCGCCCGGTCACGCGGGTGTGACCGTGAGGGACTCGCTGCCGGCCAGTCAGTTCGACGGACGCTGACCGAGGGTGACGCGGATCTCGTCGCGCTTCCCGTCCCGCACGACGGTCAGGGTCACCTGCGAGCCGACGGTCCGCTCGCGGATCTGCGCGGTCAGCGACAGCCCGCTGTCCACGGCCTCCCCGTCGACGGCGACGACAGCGTCGCCTGGCCGCAGGCCGGCGTCGGCGGCCGGGGTGCCCTGTTGGACGGTGTCGATCTTGGCGGCCATCCGCTGCTCGGCGCCGTCCTGCACGACCGAGGACCCGACGACCGGGCCCACTCCGAGGTAGGCGTGCTGGGCGCTGCCGGTGGCGATCAGCTGATCGGCCACGTTGCGGACCTCGTTGGACGGGATCGCGAACCCGATGCCGATGTTGCCGGCGGAGCTCGAGTCCTGGGCGAGGGAGGCGATCGAGGAGTTGATGCCCACGAGTTCGCCGGACGCGTTGACGAGCGCCCCACCGGAGTTACCCGGGTTGATCGCCGCGCTCGTCTGGATCGCGTTCGTCACGACCTGCTCGCCGCCCCGCCCGCCGACCGCGCCGGTGCGGACGGGTCGGTTGAGCGCGCTGGCGATGCCGGTCGTCACCGTCCCGGAGAGCCCGAGCGGGTTGCCGACCGCCATCACCGGGTCGCCGACCTTGAGCTTGGTGTCGTCGCCCATCGCGATGGGCCGCAGGTCCGCGGGTGCGTTCTCCAGGCGGAGGACCGCCAGGTCGGTGGCGGGATCGGTGCCGACGACCGCGGCCGTGTAAACGCGCTTGTCCGCGAGCACGACCGTGATCCGCCCGCCGGACGCGCCCGCCACGACGTGGTTGTTGGTGACGACGCGGCCCTGCGCGTCGTAGATCACCCCGGAGCCCTGACCGCTTTCCATCCGGCTGGTGACCTGGATCGAGACGACGCTGGGGCCGACCGCGCTCGCGGTGGCGGCCCAGTCCGGCACCGAGGGGTTCGGTTGCGTGACCGTCCTCGGCGCGGTGTCGATGGCCGCCGGGGAGGTCGAGGACCCCCGTTGAAGTGCCAGCAGTCCGCCCGCGGTCAGGGCGGCCGCGATCAGTGCCACGACCAGCAGCTCGGCGAACCGACGGGCCGGCCCGCGCCTCCGGGAGGCTGCGCCGCTCTGCGCGGCGTCCGCCGCCTGGGGGTCGCCCTGCGGCGGGCCACCCCAGGGGGGGCCCTGGGGCTCGGCTCCCGGCCGCGGGCCGTACGGGGGCGGGGGGCCTCCGTACGGGCCGGGCGCGGGGTTGCCTCCGGGCGGCGGGTACGCGTGCGCCGGGGTCAGCCCCCCGGCGGCGGAGTCCGCGGGTCCCGGCGCGCCGGGCTGACCCTGCGGCCAGGCGGGCGACGCGGCGGGGGGGGCC
>JBDIAS010000014.1:0-38107 GCA_039812465.1 Austwickia sp.
GCTCGTGGGCGGGGTGGTGGGGGCGGGCTCCGACGAGCAGCCCGCGGCGAGGACTCCCGCGCTGGCCGCGGCGAGCACGCCGGTCACCGCACGCCGGGCGCGGCCCGTCGGGGCGCTGCGCCGAGCGGGGGGTGAGGCACGCATCGGGGCTCCTCTCGGGCGCGGTGATGGTGATCGGGCGCGGTGATCGAGCGCGGTGACGGTTCCTCCACCCTGTCACGAGGGCGCCTCACGGCGTGGGCGGCACACCGCATGAGGCGGCGCACGGACCGATCGGTGCCGGATCGGCGCTGCCCGTAGACTGAGCGCCGATCCGCGAAGACACAAGGAGACCGACGCACGTGGCTACGACGAACCACCTGAAGAACGGCATGGTCTTGAAGATCGACGGACAACTGTGGAGCGTCGTCGAGTTCCAGCACGTGAAGCCCGGCAAGGGCGGTGCCTTCGTGCGGACCAAGCTCAAGAACGTGCTGACCGGCAAGGTCCTGGACAAGACGTTCAACGCCGGCACGAAGGTGGAGACCAGCAACGTCGATCGATCGACGATGCAGTACCTCTACCGGGACGGCGACGACTTCGTCTTCATGGACGGCAAGACCTACGACCAGATCCACGTCAGCTCGGCCGTGGTCGGCGAGGCGGAAAAGTACCTCCTGGAGAACCAGGAGGCGACGATCGCCACCCACGAGGGCAGCCCGCTGCTGGTCGAGCTGCCCGCGTCGGTGGAGCTGGAGATCACCTTCACCGAGCCGGGCCTGCAGGGCGACCGGTCCACCGGAGGCACCAAGCCCGCGACGCTGGAGACCGGCGCGCAGATCCAGGTGCCGTTGTTCCTGGAGTCGGGGACGAAGGTCAAGGTCGACACCCGCGACGGCAGCTACCTCGGCCGCGTCAACTGATGTCGGCCCGGGACTCCGGCCGCGGCCCGCTCACCGGCTCCCGGACCAAGGCGCGCCGCGCCGCCATCGAGTTGCTCTTCGAGGCCGACCAGCGCGGGGTCCACGCGGGTGAGCTGGCCCGGGGACGCGTGGTCAGCCCCGTCACGGACGCCCCGCTGCGCCCGTACACGATCGCCCTGGTCGAGGGGGTGGTCGACCGGTGGGCGGCGATTACCGAGCTCCTCGGCACCTACAGCCAGGGCTGGGCGCTGGAGCGGATGCCCGCCGTCGACCGGGCGATCTTGCGGATGGCGACCTGGGAGATCGTCTGGAACGACGACGTGCCCGACGGGGTGGCGGTCTCCGAGGCGGTGGAGCTCGCGCGGGCGCTGTCGACCGACGAGTCGCCCACCTTCGTCGGGGGCCTGTTGTCGCGGATCGCTGAGGTCAAGCCGACGCTCGACCTCAGCGAGGTGAACCCCCCGGCCGACGACCCCGAGGTGAGCCCAACGGCCGACGACCCCGAGGCGAGCCCCACGGCCGACGACCCCGAGGCGAGCCCGACGACCGACGGCGCCGAGGTGAGCCCCCCGGCCGACGGCGCCGAGGTGAGCCCGACGGCCGACGTCACCGACGGCTGAACCCACCGAGACGGCCGGACGGCCGGCCGGGTCGCGCCCACCGCGCGGCTGAGCGCGGACCCGGGCCGCGGCGGATCAGCGCGTCCGCTGCTCCAGGTAGTACCGGATGAGCCCCTGCGTCGAGGAGTCCTGCGTCTCCAGCGCGGCGGCGTCCCCGCCGACGGCCGGGGTCAGCTCCTTGGCCAGCTGCTTGCCCAGCTCGACGCCCCACTGGTCGAAGCTGTCGATGCCCCAGACGATCCCCTGGACGAACGTGATGTGCTCGTAGAGGGCGATCAGCTGGCCCAGGACACTCGGGGTCAGCGCGGGCGCCATGATCGACGTCGTCGGCTTGTTGCCCGCGAAGACGCGCGCTGGAACGATCTCCTCCGCGGTGCCCTCGGCGCGCACCTCCTCCGCGGTCTTCCCGAACGCCAACGCCGCCGTCTGGGCGAAGAAGTTGGCCAGGAACAGCTCGTGGACGTCCGCGTCGTCCGCCTCCACGTCGACCAGGGGGTGCGCGGGGTTCGCCACGGCGATGAAGTCCGCCGGGATGAGCTGTGTGCCCTGGTGGATGAGCTGATAGAAGGCGTGCTGCCCGTTGGTGCCCGGCTCGCCCCAGAAGATCTCGCCGGTGGCGGTGGTGACCGGGGTGCCGTCCCAGCGGACCGACTTGCCGTTGGACTCCATGGTGAGCTGCTGCAGGTACGCGGCGAACCGGTGCAGGTACTGCGCGTAGGGCAGCACCGCGTGCGAGGCCGCGCCGAAGAAGTTGACGTACCAGACGTTGAGCAGGCCCATCAGCGCCGGGACGTTGTCCGCCAGCGGCGCGCGGCGGAAGTGCTCGTCGATCGCGTGGAAGCCCGCGAGGAACTCCTCGAAGCCCTCCGGCCCGATCGCCACCGCGAGCGAGGTCCCCACGGCGGAGTCCACGGAGTAGCGCCCGCCCACCCAGTCCCAGAACCCGAACGCGTTGGCCGGGTCGATCCCGAACGCCGCCACCTTGTCCAGGGCGGTCGAGACCGCGACGAAGTGCTTGGCGACGGCGGCCTGCCGAGCCGCGTCCGTGTCCTCGATCGCGCCGGCCGCGACGAGCCCGTCCAGCAGCCAGGAGCGCACCAGGCGCGCGTTGGTGATCGTCTCCAGCGTCGTGAACGTCTTGCTGGCCACGATGACCAGCGTGGTCTCGGGGTCCAGCCCGGCGGTCTTCGCCGCCGCGTCGGTCGGGTCGATGTTGGAGATGAACCGGCAGGTCAGCCCATCCTGTCCGTACGGACGCAAGGCTTCGTACGCCATCACGGGGCCCAGATCCGAGCCGCCGATGCCGACGTTGACGACGGTGGCGATCGGTTTGCCGGTGACGCCCTTCCAGTCGCCGGAGCGGACCTTGCGGGCGAAGTCGTACACCTGCTCCAGCACCTCGTGGACGTCGGCGTTCACGTCCTGGCCGTCCACGACCAGGGCGCTGCCCTTCGGTGCCCGCAGCGCGGTGTGCAGCACCGCGCGGTCCTCGGTGACGTTGATCCGCTCGCCGGTGAACATGGCCTCGATGCGCTCGGGCAGGTCCACCTGCTCGGCCAGCTGGACGAGGGCAGCGACCACGTCGTCCGTGATCAGGTTCTTCGACAGATCGACCCGCAGGTCACCGGCGGTCTTGGTGAACCGCTGCGCCCGCTGCGGGTCGGTCGCGAACGCCTCGCGTAGGTTCACGTCCCCTGACCCGCGCAGCGAGGTGAGCGTCGCCCAGGCCGTGGTGGTCGTCGGGTCGATGGGAGCTCGCATGGCGCGCCGCCTCTCTGCTGGAATCTCACCGCTGGAATCTCACCGCTGGAATCTCACCGCTGCTGGAATCTCACGGCTGCTGGAACCTCACCTGCGGCGCCCGCGACGGTCCCGCCGAGCGCGCCTGTCGGATCGTTAGCTTAGACGCTGGCCGCCGACCGGGACCGGCAGTCCGGACGCCGTCTTCGGCGCGCCGGCTGGGCCCCTTGGGCCACGTCCGCCCGCGCCCGTGGCGTGTGCGGAGGGCCCCCGCGCGACCGGTAGTGTGGGGCCGACCGACGTCCTTTAACCACCGTCCTGTGAGGCGGGGAAGGAGGTCCGCGCCGTGAGCCGGCCAGACCCGAAGTCCGTACGACCCTCGCCTACCGACCGGGAGGCGCCACCGGACGCACGGGTCGTCCTCGGCGCCGACGACATCGCCCGGGGCTTGCGTCGCATGGCCCACGAGGTGGTGGAGCGCAACAAGGGAAGCCAGGACCTGGTGGTGCTCGGGATCCCGACGCGCGGCGCCCCCCTCGCCCGGCGGCTGGCCACCCTCATCGGGGAGGTCGAGGGCTCTGCCGTCCCGTGCGGGACGATCGACATCACGCTCTACCGGGACGACCTGCGCCGCAAGCCCACGCGGGCCCTGGAGCCCACCCACATCCCGCCGTGCGGGATCGACGACAAGGTGATCGTCCTCGTCGACGACGTGCTCTTCTCCGGCCGGACGATCCGGGCAGCGCTCGACGCGCTCGGCGACATCGGTCGGCCCCGCGCCGTGCGCCTCGTGGTCCTGGTCGACCGCGGTCATCGCGACCTGCCCATCCGCGCCGACCACGTCGGCAAGAACCTGCCCACGAGCTCCTCGGAGCGCGTCCAGGTGCTCATCGAGGAGCTCGACGGGATCGACGAGGTACGGATCTTGGGAGGCGACCGCTGATGCACCTGCCCCACCTGCTCGGCATCGAAGGGCTCACCCGCGACGAGATCGTCCAGCTGCTCGACACCGCCGAGGAGATGGCGAAGGTCCGGCAGCGGGAGATGAAGAAGATCCCCGCGCTGCGGGGGATCACGATCGTCAACGCGTTCTTCGAGGACTCGACGCGCACCAAGATGAGCTTCGACCTCGCGGCCAAGTCGCTGTCGGCGGACACGATGGCGTTCTCCTCCAAGGGGTCCTCGACCGCCAAGGGCGAATCGCTGCGCGACACCGTACTGACGATCGCGGCGCTCGGCGTCGACGGCTTCGTGATCCGGCACAAGGCGTCCGGCGCGCCGAAGCTCGCGATGGAGTGGACCGGCCTGCCGGTGCTCAACGCGGGGGACGGCACCCACGAGCACCCCACCCAGGCGCTGCTCGACGCGTTCGCCATGCGCCGCGCGCTCGGCGACCTGGAGGGCGCCCACGTCGCCATCGTCGGCGACCTGCTGCACAGCCGGGTGGTCCGCTCCAACATCTACAGCCTTCGCGCGTTGGGCGCGGAGCTGACCCTCGTCGCGCCGCCCACCTTGATGCCCCCGGGCATCGAGTCGTGGGCCGCCAAGGGCGGGTTCGAGATCAGCTACGACCTGGACGAGGTCCTCCCGCGGGTGGACTCGCTGATGATGCTGCGGGTCCAGCGGGAGCGCATGGCGGGCGGGTTCTTCCCGACCGAGCTCGAGTACACGGACGCGTACGGGCTGACGCGCGAGCGCCTCGACCTGCTGGCGGACCATGCCGTGATCTGTCACCCCGGCCCGATGAACCGCGGCTTGGAGATCGCGCCCGAGGCGGCCGATCACGCCCGCTCGCTGATCCTGGACCAGGTCAACGCCGGGGTGGCGGTCCGGATGGCCGCGCTCTACCACATCTTCTCGGGCGAAGGGAGCTCGCTGTGACCTGGTTCATCAGAGGGGCCGACCTGCTCGGCAGGGGCCGCACGGACATCGCGATCGCGGACGGACGGATCCAGGCCGTGGGCGCCGACGTGAGCAAGCCGAAGGGCGCGGAGGTCATCGACGCCGACGGGCTCGTGGCGCTACCCGGCCTGGTCGACATCCACACCCACCTGCGCGAGCCCGGCGGGGAGGAGGCCGAGACCATCGAGTCCGGCAGCCGCTGCGCCGCGGTCGGCGGGTTCACCGCGGTGCTGGCCATGGCGAACACCGACCCGGTCACCGACACCGCGGTCAACGCCGAGTGGGTCTACGCCCGCGGCCAGCGCAGCCCGTACACGGACGTCTTCCCCGTCGGGGCCGTCACCAAGGGCCTGGAGGGCGTCGAGCTGGCCGAGCTGGGGCTGATGGCCCGCAGCAAGGCCCGGGTCCGGTTCTTCTCCGACGACGGGCGGTGCATCGACAACGCCCAGGTCATGCGGCGGGCGCTGGAGTACGTCAAGGCGTTCGACGGCGTCATCGCCCAGCACGCCCAGGACGCGCACCTCGCGCCGCACCCCGGCGCCTGCTGCCACGAAGGCGAGCTGTCCGGGCGGCTGGGGCTCATGGGCTGGCCGGGGGTCGCCGAGGAAGTCATCATCGCCCGCGACGTGATGCTCGCCCGCATGACCGGTTCCCGCCTGCACGTGTGCCACGTCAGTACCGCCGGGTCGGTCGACGTGATCCGCTGGGCCAAGTCCCAAGGCATCCCGGTGACCGCCGAGGTCACCCCGCATCACCTGCTGCTCACCACGGATCTGCTGGCGACGTACGACTCCGTCTACAAGGTCAACCCGCCGCTGCGCCCCACGGAGGACGTGGAGGCGCTGCGGGCGGCGCTGGCGGACGGCACGATCGACGCGGTCGCCACCGATCACGCGCCGCACCCCGCGCACGCCAAGCAACACGACTTCCCGCTGGCGGCCTTCGGCATGCTGGGCCTGGAGACCGCCGTGCCGATCGTGAGCGACGTGATGGTCCGCTCCGGCGCCATGACCTGGGAGCAGGTCGCGGGCGCGATGAGCGAGCGGCCCGCGCGGATCGCGCGGCTGGAGGGCCACGGCCGGCCGGTCGTAGCGGGCGAGCCCGCGAACCTCACGTTGGTCGACCCGCAGGGCGAGGTCGTGGTGGACGCGGCGGTGACGCAGTCGCGGGCGCGCAACAACCCGTACGACGGCCGCACCTTCCGCGGCCGGGTGATGACCACGCTGCTACGCGGTGTGCCGACGGTGTTGGAGGGTCGCCTGCAGTGAGCGCCACGCCATGGCTGCGCCCCCGGCCCCCGGCCGTCCTGGTGCTCGAGGACGGCCGCTGCTATCGCGGCCGAGCCTTCGGCGCGGTCGGTACGACGACCGGCGAGGCGGTCTTCAACACCGGGATGACGGGCTACCAGGAGACGCTGACCGACCCCTCGTACCACCGCCAGGTCGTGATCATGACCTTCCCGCACATCGGCAACACCGGCATCAACGAGGAGGACCAGGAGAGCGCGCGGATCTGGGTGGCCGGGTTCGTCGTGCGGGACCCGGCGTTGCGGCCCAGCAACTGGCGCAGCACGCGGACGTTGGAGGATGAGCTGGAGGCGCAGGGCGTCGTCGGCATCTGCGAGGTCGACACCCGCGCCCTCACCCGGCACCTGCGCGAGGCGGGCGCGATGCGCGTGGGCGTCTTCTCCGGCGATGCGGCGAGCCGTCCGGCGGACGAGTTGTTGGACGTGGTGAGGCGCAGCCCGCAGATGGTGGGCGCGGCCCTGGTCGACGAGGTCACGACGGGAGAGACGTTCGTGCGCTACGAGCCGGCGGCCCTCGCGGGCGGTCTCGGCACCCAGTCGCAGACGACGGCGGCGATCGCGGCCTCGGCGAGCGCGACGCCGGACTACGTCGTCGCGCTGGTCGACCTCGGCATCAAGGAACAGTCGATCCGGCACTTCAACGCCCGCGGCGTCCAGGTCGAGGTGCTGGCGGCGGACGCGACGATCGAGCAGGTCATGGCGGTGCGGGGCCGGCACGCGGCGGACGGCCCGGACGGGGTGTTCTTCTCCAACGGGCCCGGCGACCCCTCGACCGCCACGGGACAGATCGCGCTGCTGCGCGAGGTGCTGGCGCGACGCATCCCGTTCTTCGGCATCTGTCTTGGCAACCAACTGTTCGGGCGCGCGCTCGGGTTCGACACGTACAAGCTGCGGTTCGGGCACCGGGGCGTCAACCAGCCGGTGCTCATCCGGGAGAGCGGCGCCGTGGCCATCACGGCCCACAACCACGGTTTCGCGGTGGCGGCGCCCCTCGACGCGGACGTGATCGCGCCCCACGACCTGGAGCGCGGCCTGGACGGCGGGGGCGACGGAGACCTCGTGCCGGGGGCGTTCGGGCGCGTGCGCGTATCGCACGTCTGCCTCAACGACGACGTGGTCGAAGGCCTGAGGTGCCTGGACATCCCGGCGTTCTCCGTGCAGTTCCACCCCGAGGCCGCCGCGGGGCCCCACGACAGCCAGCACATCTTCGACGACTTCGTGGCCTTGATCGAAGGGACGCGACATGGTTGAGCAGAGTCAGGGAGGAGCACCCGCTCTGAGCGGTGACGGCTTGGCGACGTTGCGGTCTCTCACGATCCGCAACTATCGCACACTTCGCGACGTTTCATTGACCGAACTCACGCCCTTGACAGTGCTGTTCGGTCCGAATGGGAGCGGAAAATCGACCGTTCTCGACGCCATGCTTCTGATCAAGGACGTGTTCAGCACGAATCTGGAAACCTGTCTCGACTATCGCGGCGGTCTGCAGAGCATTCGTAGCTTCGGTGCCACCGGCCCGGTCGTCGTCGAGTTCACCTTCCGTGACGATGCTCCGGGTCAGCTGACGTACCGCCTTGAACTTGAGGAGTCGCGTCAGGGTGACGACCTCCCGCCCGGCGATGCTGTCATCGCCCACGAATGCGTGAAGCTTGCGCTCGACGATGATTCCGATGCCTTGTCGGTTCTCGAGGTCTCCCGCGGGGAGGGGTTCCTTCTCACGGATGGACCGGATGGGCAGACCGTTGAGGAGCAGGTGAGGCTCGACGGCCCTGACATCCTCGCGACGGATGTCTTTGGGCGGCTGGGACGGCCTCACGCCGCACGGGTCCGGCGCTTCGTGCGGAGCTGGAGGCACTCGGTGGCAGGACTGCCGCGACGTGAACCGGATTTCCGTGCTGTTCCGCGGCTGGGTGCGCCATCGGGGACCCCCTGGATCGATCCGGAGGGCGGTCTGGTGGGAGAGTACGTCGCCTACCTCCAACACCATGCGCCAGCGGTTCTCCGCGGTGTCCTTGACACCGCGCGGGCGTGGATCCCTCAGCTGGCTGAGGTAGAAGCAGTGCAAGGTGCGGACGGTCGTCATCGGCTGGGGTTAAGAGATGAGGCGTTCGAGGAAAAGGTCGACGAGTACTTCATCTCTGACGGGACGATGCACGTTCTCACGCTCTTACTGCAACTCCGCGCGACCGAAGGCCCCGCCCTCCTGCTCTTCGAAGAGCCAGAGCTACTCTTGCACCCTAGGCTGCACCTCTTGGTTGCAGAGGAATTGCGCCGTGTGTCCTCCCTTGGAGGTGTGATTGCCACGACGCACTCACCCCATCTCGCCGACGCTTTGTCGACCGACGAATTGTGGCTCATCCATCGCGAACGCGACGGATTCGCTCGCGTCCTACGGGCTTCCGAAGAAGAACGCGTTGTCACGATGGCACGTGCCGGGGGGCAGTTGGGAGATCTGTGGATGGAAGGCTGGTTCGGGGTGGGCGATCCGCTGTCAACCAGCCAACGGAGCGAGTCGTAGTGTCGACGCGGATCGTCTTACTTGTCGAAGAGCGCTCGATGGAAATCACCATGGACGAGATCCTGCCGAAGGTACTTCCGGGGACACCCCACCAAATCGTCACGTTTCGCGGAAAGCCTGACCTCCTGCGAAAGTTGCCAAGTCGACTGGCTGGGTTGCGCTACGAAGTCCGCCATGGCACTCGGGTAGCTATCGTCGTGGACCGTGAGGCTGAGGACTGTCAGGTTCTGGTGCGCCGCCTCCGTGATGTCGTCACGGGAGCTGGCCTCGCGGTCGATAGGTCCGGGCCGCTGCGGGGCGATGTCTTGTGTCGGGTGGCGTGCGAGGAGTTGGAAGCCTGGTTCCTGGGTGACGTCGATGCGCTGCGGGCCGCCTATCCGCGAGTGCCTGTCGGCTTGGCTGAGCAGGCGCCGTTTCGTAACCCGGACGCGGTGACCGGGGGAACCGCAGAGAGGCTCCATGAGGTCCTCCGCGCCGCCGGAAGCCGCCACGAACGACTCCCCAAGACTCAGGTTGCGGCCGCGGTGTCACGAGAGATGAACCCGGATCGCAATCGTTCCAACAGCTTCCAGGTAACGGTGGCTGGCCTGCGCCGACTTGCTGGAAAGGGCGTGTAATGCCTAAACGAGATGACATCCGTTGTGTGCTCGTCATCGGTTCGGGTCCGATCGTCATCGGCCAGGCGGCGGAGTTCGACTACTCCGGGACGCAGGCGTGCCGGGTGTTGCGCTCCGAGGGCGTGAGAGTAGTCCTCGTCAACAGCAACCCCGCGACGATCATGACCGACCCGGAGATCGCCGACGCCACGTACGTCGAGCCGATCACCCCCGACGTCATCGAGTCGATCATCGCCCGGGAGAAGCCGGACGCCGTGCTGGCCACCCTCGGCGGTCAGACCGCGCTCAACGCCGCCGTGGCGCTGCACGAGCGCGGGATCTTGGAGAAGTACGGCTGCCCCCTGATCGGCGCGAACGTCGAGGCGATCCAGCTCGGGGAGGACCGCGAGAAGTTCAAGGGTGTGGTGGAGCGGTGCGGCGCGGAGAGCGCCCGCAGCGTCATCTGCCACTCGATGGACGAAGTCTGGGCGGGGGCGCAGGAGCTCGGCTACCCGCTCGTGGTGCGGCCGTCCTTCACGATGGGCGGGCTCGGGTCGGGGTTCGCGTACACCCCGGAGGACCTGGCGCGCATCGCCGGCGCCGGCCTGCACGACTCCCCGGTGACCGAGGTGCTCCTGGAGGAGTCCATCCTCGGCTGGAAGGAGTTCGAGCTGGAGGTCATGCGCGACCACGCCGACAACGTGGTCGTCGTCTGCTCCATCGAGAACCTCGACCCGATGGGGGTCCACACCGGCGACTCGATCACCGTGGCCCCCGCGCTCACCCTCACGGACCGGGAGTATCAGCGGCTGCGCGACATCGGCATCGCAATCATCCGCGAGGTCGGCGTCGACACGGGCGGCTGCAACATCCAGTTCGCGGTGAACCCCGCCGACGGGCGCGTCATCGTCATCGAGATGAACCCGCGGGTCTCCCGCAGCAGCGCGCTGGCCTCCAAGGCGACCGGGTTCCCGATCGCCAAGATCGCCGCCAAGATGGCGATCGGCTACACGCTGGACGAGGTCCCCAACGACATCACGCGCGAGACCCCCGCCTGCTTCGAGCCCACCCTCGACTACATCGTGGTCAAGGTGCCCCGGTTCAACTTCGAGAAGTTCCCGGCCGCGGACCCCACGCTGACCACCACGATGAAGTCGGTCGGCGAGGCGATGTCGATCGGGCGCAATTTCACCGAGGCGCTGCAGAAGGCGCTGCGCAGCCTGGAGCGTAAGAACAGCTCGTTCCACTGGCGCGGGCCGCGCCCGGACGAGGCGTCGGCGCGGGAGTTCCTGGACATCGCGCGGACCCCCACGGACGGGCGGATCATCGCGGTCCAGCAGGCGCTGCGCGGCGGGTGCTCCGTCGAGGAAGTGCACGAGGCGACCGGCATCGACCCGTGGTTCCTCGACCAGATCCAGATGATCAACGCGATCGCCGACGAGATCCGCAGCTGCGGGCGGAGCCTGCGCCACCTGGAGCCGGAGACGTTGCGGCTGGCCAAGCGGCATGGCTTCTCCGACGCCCAGATCGGCGAGCTCGTGGGGTTGGCCGAGCCGGTCGTCCGCGGGGTGCGCCAGGCCCTGGACATCCGGCCGGTCTACAAGACGGTCGACACGTGCGCGGCCGAGTTCGCAGCCGCGACCCCGTACCACTACTCCAGCTACGACGAGCAGAGCGAGGTGGCGCCGCGCGAGCGGCCCGCGGTGATCATCCTCGGCTCGGGGCCCAACCGGATCGGGCAGGGGATCGAGTTCGACTACAGCTGCGTGCACGCGAGCTTCGCGCTGCGCGAGGCCGGCTTCGACACGATCATGGTCAACTGCAACCCCGAGACCGTCTCCACGGACTACGACACGTCCTCCCGGCTGTACTTCGAGCCGCTCACCCTGGAGGACGTGCTGGAGGTCGTCGACGCGGAGCGGACCGCAGGTCCGCTCGCCGGCGTCATCGTGCAGCTCGGCGGGCAGACCCCGCTCGGGCTCGCGCAGGCGCTCAAGGACGAGGGCGTGCCGATCGTCGGCACCAGCCCGGAGTCCATCGACCTCGCCGAGGACCGCGGCCAGTTCGGGCGGGTCCTGGCCGAGGCGGAGCTGCCGGCGCCGCGGCACGGGACGGCGTTCTCCGCCGCCGAGGCGCTGCGGATCGCCCACGACATCGGCTACCCGGTGCTGGTCCGGCCGAGCTACGTCCTCGGCGGGGCGGGCATGCAGATCGTCTACGACGACCGCACGCTGACCGCCTTCGTCGAGGCGGCCACCGAGGCCTCCGCCGAACACCCCGTGCTGATCGACCGGTTCCTCGACGACGCCATCGAGATCGACGTCGACGTGCTCTTCGACGGCGAGGACATGTTTGTCGGCGGGATCATGGAGCACATCGAGGAGGCCGGGATCCACTCCGGTGACTCGGCGTGCGTGTTGCCCCCGGTCACGCTCGGCCCGCGCGAGCTGCGCAGGGTCCGCGAGTCGAGCCTGGCCCTGGCGCAGGGGCTCGGGGTGCGGGGCCTGATGAACGTGCAGTTCGCGCTGGCCCAGGACGTGCTCTACGTCCTGGAGGCCAACCCGCGCGCCTCCCGTACGGTCCCTTTTGTCGCGAAGGCGACGGGCGTCCCTCTGGCGAAGGCCGCGGCGCGCGTCATGCTCGGCGCGAGCATCGCCGAGCTGCGCGCCGAGGGCCTGCTGCCGGCCGTGGGGGACGGCGGGACCATGCCGATCGACGCCCCCGTGTCGGTGAAGGAGGCGATCCTGCCGTTCAAGCGGTTCCGCACCGCGGACGGGCGGGTCGTCGATTCGGTGCTAGGACCGGAGATGCGCTCGACGGGCGAGGTGATGGGGATCGACGAGTCCTTCGGGGCGGCGTTCGCGAAGACGCAGATGGGGACGCTGTCCGGGCTACCGACGTCGGGGCGGATCTTCGTGTCGGTGGCCAACCGCAACAAGCGGGCCATGGTCTTCCCGCTCAAGCGGCTCGCGGACCTGGGGTTCGAGTTGCTGTCCACCCTGGGCACCGCGGATGTGTTGCGGCGCAACGGCGTCGATGCGAGCGTCGTGCGCAAGCACAGCGAGGGTCGCGGGAGCGACGGAGAGCCGACGATCGTGGACCGGATCCTGGCCGGCGAGATCGATATGGTCGTCAACACCCCGGAAGGCAGCGACGCCCGCAAGGATGGGTACGCGATCCGTACCGCGACCACGAGCATGGACCGGCCGATCATCACGACCGTGCAGCAGCTGGGCGCCGCGGTCCAGGGCATCGAGTCGATCCGCAGCGGCCCCGTGCAGGTGTGCTCGCTGCAGGATCACAAGAAGCACCTGGACCTGGGGGCCGGCGCCGCGCAGGCGCTGCCGATGCGGCGGAAGGAGGACCGATGAGCGGCGAGGAAGGGCGGGTGCGTCGGGTGACTGGTCGCGCCTGCCTGGCCGCGGGTGAGCCCGACGAGCGCGGAGGAGAACAGTGAGCGGCGAGGACGGGCGGCTGGGGCCTGCGGAGCGGGCTCGGGCGGCCGGCGTCGCCCAGGAGCGCGCGACCTTGGTGCAGGTGGAGCCCGCTGGGGTGTACCAGCGCATGGTCTTCGAGGTGCCCGAGATCGCCGAGATGGCCCGGCCGGGGCAGTTCGTGGCCCTGACGGTCGGGGGCGAGTTGTCCGCGTCGTTGTTGCGGCGCTCGTTCTCGATCTATGCCGCGACCCCGGCGATCGGGCCCGGTCCGGGGCGGATCGAGCTGGTGGTAGCGGCGCACCGCGAGGGCACGCGGTGGCTGACGACGCGGGAGCCGGGCGCCCAGTTGGACATGGTCGGGCCGCTGGGGCGGCCCTTCCCGCTGCCGACGCAGCCGGTGCCGTGTGTGCTCGTGGGCGGCGGGTACGGCAGCGCTCCGCTCTTTTGGCTCACGAAGGCGTTGCGGGAGCGGGGCTGCCCGGTGTCGCTGGTCCTCGGCGCGGGGGGCAGGGATCGGCTGTTCGGCGTGCTGGAGGCGCAGCGGCTGGTCGACCACGTGTCGATCACCACGGACGACGGCTCGCTCGGGATGACCGGGGTTGTCTCCGACGCGCTGCCCGCGGCGATCGCGGCGATCGAGGCGGGCGTGGTCTACGCCTGCGGTCCGATGGCGATGTTGCGCGCGGTGCACGAGGTGGCCCGGGACGAGGGGGTCGTCTCCCAGCTGGCGGTCGAGGAGTCGATGGCCTGCGGCGTGGGGGTCTGCATGACGTGCGTCCTGCCGGTCGTGGGCCGCGACGGGATCACCCGGATGGTGCGCTCCTGCGTGGAAGGTCCCGTGTTCCGCGGCGACCGGATCCGGTGGGACGCTATCGAGACCGGCGGGTGCACCGTGCCCGATGACGCGCTCGGCGCACCCTCGACGGGAGGACACTGATGAGCTCGCCCCGCTCCGACGCCCAGGATCCCGGCGCTGCTCCGGGCGGTGACCTGGACGCGCTGGCCGAGGCGGCTGGCGTGGAGAGGATCCCCGCTGACCGGGTGGACCCCGACCGGGGCGGTCGCCTCGGCCAGGGTGCCCCGGGGCGTGAGGTCGCGGCCGACGCGCCGGACAGCGAGGCCGCGTACGAGGTGGGGGACCCCGACGAGCCCGTACCGCCGAGGGGGTCTCCGGCGCACAGCGGTGGGGACACCGCGGGGTCCGACGCGGCGACGCGGCGGGGCGCGGAGCCGTACGACATCGAGGCGCACGAAGCCGCAGACGCGCGCGCGACCGGGGCGGGCACGACCGGGGCGAGCGCCGCCGACGCTACTGGCGCGGGGGACGACACCGCAGGGGTGACCCCGCCTGGCGAGACCGAGGGGCAGCGCGCGGGCTCGCGGCTGGCGCCGCGGTCGTACGTGGTGGACGGGCGCGACATCGACATGAGCGTCGACCTCGGGCACGACATCATCCTCCCGAACCCGCTGATGACCGCCTCGGGCTGCGCCGCCAACGGCCGCGAACTGCACCGGTTCTTCGACATCTCCGAGCTGGGCGCGTTCGTCACCAAGACCGTGATGGCGAAACCGCGGTCGGGTCGCGGGACGCCGCGGATGGCCGAGACCCCGAGCGGCATGCTCAACTCGATCGGGCTGCAGGGGCCGGGTATCGAGGCGTTCGTGGCGGAGGATCTGCCCTGGCTGAAGTCGGTCGGCGCCAGGGTGCTGGTGTCGATCGCGGGCACCGAGCCGCGTGAGTTCGCCGACGTCACGCGGGTGCTGCGCAACAGCGAGGCCTTCGACACGGTGGTGGGCGTCGAGGTCAACATCTCGTGCCCGAACGTGGCCAACCGCGGGCTCGTGTTCGCGTGCGACTCCGTCTCCACGACCCACGTCCTGCAGGAGGTGCGGACCGAGCTGCCGCCGGACATCCCGGCCTTCGCCAAGCTCAGCCCCGACGTCACGGACATCGTGCAGATCGCGCGGGCGGCGCTGCAGGCGGGGGCGAGCGGCCTGACCATGATCAACACGCTCCTGGGCATGCAGATCGACACGGATGCGCTGGCGCCGACGCTCGCTGGGGTGACCGGCGGCCTGTCGGGGCCGGCCATCCATCCGGTCGCGGTGCGTGCGGTCTACCAGGTGCACGCGGCCATGCGCTCGGGACGGATCCCCATGGCCCCGATCATCGGGGTCGGCGGCGTGCGCACCGGGCTGGACGCGTTGCAGCTGATCGCGGCCGGCGCCTGCGCGGTGCAGGTCGGCACCGCCACCTTCCACGACCCGCAGGCGCCGGCGCGGGTCCTTCGGGAGCTCACGTCCGCCGTGGCGCAGCGCGGGTTCGTGCGCCTGAACCACGTGGTGGGCATCGCCCACACCCGTCACTAGCCTAAGCGAGAGCCGCCGAACCGTCAGTAGCCGAGGTTCAGTAGCCGAGCTTCAGTAGCCGAACCTTCAGTAGACGAACCCGTCACCGGCCTCACCGGCCGGTGGACGAACCGGCCGGGCCGTCCGGCGGGGCGACCCGCGGCGGGTGTCCCCGAGCCCGACGAGCCTCCAGGAGGATCCCGTGCCCGACTCGACCACGACCCCACCGTTCGGGGTCCGGCTGCGTGCCGCGATGGAGCACGCCGGACCGCTCTGCTCCGGCATCGACCCGCACGCCGGGCTGCTGGCGGCGTGGGGGCTGAGCGACGACGTCGCCGGCCTGGAGACCTTCGCCCTGCGCTGCGTCGAGGCGTTCGCCGGGGTGGTCGCCTGCGTGAAGCCCCAGTCGGCGTTCTTCGAGCGGCACGGCGCCGCGGGCGTCGCGGTCCTGGAGCGCACGCTCGCCGCGCTCCGTGAGAGCGGCACGCTGTCCATCCTGGACGTCAAGCGCGGCGACATCGGCTCGACGATGGACGCGTACGCGCAGGCCTACCTGGGGGAGGGCTCGCCGCTGGCGGCGGACGCGATCACCGTGAGCCCGTACCTCGGGTACGGGTCCCTGCGGCCCGCGCTCGACCTGGCCGCGCACACCGGCCGCGGCGTCTTCGTCCTGGCGTTGACCTCCAACCCGGAGGGGCGGGTCGTGCAGCACGCCCGGACCGACGCGACGTCGGGAGACGGCGCCGGGACGTCCACGGGGAAAGCCGCCGGGACCGTCGCCGGGTCGATCGTCGCCGGCGTCACCGCCGACAACGAGGCCGCTCGATCCCGGGGCCAACTGGGCAGCGTCGGCATGGTCGTCGGCGCCACCGTGGGCGACGCGGTCGAGCGCCTGGGGTTGGACCTGGCGGCGGCGAACGCGCCCCTCTTGGCGCCCGGCGTGGGGGCGCAGGGCGCCAGCGGACAGGACGTCCGGGCGGTCTTCGGTGCCGCGCTGCCCGCGGTGCTCGCCTCGTCCAGTCGCGAAATCCTCTCTGCGGGACCGGAGGTCGGAGCCCTGCGGGATGCCGCTCGGCGCACCGCTACGCAGTTCATCGACCTGTGGGGCGCGCCGTGAGCGGCCCGACGGCCGCCCCGGACGATGGCCGGGACCCGGTCCGCGCCGAGCTCGACGACATTCGCGCGAGCATCGACAACATCGACGCCGCGCTCGTACACCTGCTGGCAGAGCGGTTCAAGTGCACGCAGCGGGTCGGGCGCCTGAAGGCCGAACACGGCCTGCCACCTGCGGATCCGCAGCGGGAGTCCGAGCAGATCGCCCGCCTGCGCGCCCTCGCCGAGGAGGCGCACCTGGACCCGGCCTTCGCGGAGAAGTTTCTCGGTTTCATCATCGACGAAGTGATCCGCCACCATCGGGCCCTCGCGGAGGACCGCCGGCGATGAACGGGCGCGCACGCCACGCGCGAGCGGCGGATCGCGTTAACGTTGCACGTGATCGGCGGTTTCGCTAGGTTCTACCCGGGGTCGGTGCGTTCGCGTCACCGGTCGGGGGAACCCATCCGGGCGTGCATGCCCGCCGATTCCGAAGCATCCGGCAGCACTCCGAGGAGAGACCCGTGGCCCTACCCCAGCTGACCCCAGAGCAGCGCGCGGAAGCACTTGAGAAGGCCGCGGCGGCGCGCCGTGAGCGGGCGGCCGTCAAGAACCGTCTCAAGAACTCCGAGGGCTCCCTCGCCGACGTGGTCAGCGAAGGCAAGTCCAACGACGTCATCGGGAAGATGAAGGTCTCCTCCCTGCTGGAGTCGATGCCCGGCGTGGGCCGCGTCCGCGCCCGCCAGATCATGGAGGAGATCGGCATCTCCGAGACCCGCCGCGTCCGCGGGTTGGGCGCGAACCAGATCGCGGCGCTGCTCGAGCGCTTCGGTAAGAAGGCCTGACCACAGCGCCATGGCGCCGCCCCATGACCCTCACCAGGCCAGGGACGGCTCGGCTCGACTGATCGTTCTCGCCGGCCCCACGGCGGTTGGCAAGGGAACGGTCTCAGCGTGGGTGCGTCGGCACCACTCGCGCGTATGGATGTCGATCTCGGCCACCACCCGTCCGGCCCGGCCGGGCGAGGTCGACGGCCGCGATTACTTCTTCGTCGACGACGCGCAGTTCGACGCGATGATCGAGGACGGGGAGTTCTTGGAGTGGGCCGAGGTCCACGGCCAGGCCCGCTACGGCACGCCGCGCCACCCGGTGCTCGAGGCCCTGGAGGGCGGCCACCCGGTCCTCCTGGAGATCGATATCCAGGGCGCACGGCAGGTGCGCGAGACGATGCCGGAGGCGCGGTTCGTGTTCCTCGCCCCTCCGACGTGGGAGGACCTTGTCCGACGGCTCGCCACCCGGGGGACCGAGGGGGAGGCCGAGCGGGAAGCGCGCCTCGCCTCCGCCCGGGTGGAGCTGGAGGCCGCGGACGAGTTCGACGTGGTCATCGTGAACGACGACGTCGAGCGGGCCGGCGCGGAGCTCGTACACTGGATCTGGGAAGGCCGCACCGGCGAGGAGAACGTCCGCGCCGCGAGCACCCGTACGTACGCGGGAAAGCACCGCGACAGCAAAGACCCTGACGAAACGAGAGAGCGCCTGTGTCCGGCACCGTAGCGAACCCGATCGGCATCACCAACCCGCCCATCGACGACCTCTTGGAGGTGGCGGAGAGCAAGTACGCGCTGGTGATTTACTCGGCCAAGCGGGCCCGGCAGATCAACGCCTATTACAGCCAGCTCTCGGAGGGGCTGCTGGAGTACGTGGGCCCGCTCGTGGAGACGCAGGTGCACGAGAAGCCGCTGTCGGTCGCGCTGCGCGAGATCAACAGCCACCTGCTGACGTCGACCCCGCTCGAAGCCTGACAAAGGCGGGCCCGTGGGCTCGACCGAGGCAGTGACGACACCGGACGACCCGCGGTTGCGGGTCGTTCTCGGCGTGGGTGGCGGCATCGCCGCGTACAAGGCGTGCTCCTTGTCGCGCCGGTTCAGCGAGGACGGCGCGGACGTGACCGTCGTTCCGACGGAGGCGGCGCTGCACTTCGTGGGTTCCGCCACCTGGGAGGCGCTCTCGGGGCACCCTGTGAGCACGTCCGTGTGGGACGGGGTCGACGAGGTGCGCCACGTGCGCGTGGGACAGCAGGCCGATCTGGTGGTGGTCGCGCCGGCGACCGCCGACCTGTTGGCGCGCGCGGCCCACGGGCTTGCCAACGACCTGCTCACGAACGTTCTGCTCACCGCGCGCTGCCCGGTCGTGATGGCGCCCGCCATGCACACGGAGATGTGGCTGCACCCGGCGACGCAGGCGAACGTGGCGACGTTGCGCTCCCGCGGGGTGCACGTGATCGACCCGGCCGTGGGGCGACTCACCGGAGTGGACTCCGGGCCCGGGCGCCTGCCCGAGCCGGAGGAGATCTACGCCGAGGCGATGGCCGTCCTGCGCGGGGAGGTGGTGCCCGGATCACAGGCTCTCCTCCTGCATCACCCGTTCGCGGCCGCCGCGCCGGGAGTCGAGGCGAGAGACGCGGCGCCGGGGATGGGGGCGGACGACGCGGCGCCGGGGATGGGGGCGGACGACGCGGCGCCGGGGATCGGGCCGCTGGCGGGGCGACGCCTCGTGATCACCGCGGGCGGCACCCGGGAGGCCCTGGACCCGGTGCGGTTTCTGGGCAACCGCAGTTCGGGCAAGCAGGGCTACGCTATCGCGACCGAGGCCGCCCGGCGCGGCGCGATCGTGGAGCTGATCAGCGCGAACGTCGAGTTGCCGGCGCCGGAGGGGTGCCCGGACTCGTTTGGCGGCGGCACGGTCTCGGTCCACACTGTGGAGTCCGCGCTCGAGTTGCAGGCCGCGGTCGAGGGGGAGTACGCGCACGCGGACGCGATCATCATGGCCGCGGCCGTCGCGGACTTCCGGCCCAAGAGCTACGCGGACGCCAAGATCAAGAAGAGCCACGACCCGGGCCGCGAGGACGACGCGCCGATGATTGAGCTCGTCCGCAACCCGGACATTCTCGCGGGGCTGGTCGCTCGGCGCCGCGAGGCCGGCGCGGACTACCCCGTGATCGTCGGGTTCGCGGCGGAGACCGGCGACGCGCAGACCTCCGTCCTCGACCTCGCTCGCGCCAAGCTCGACCGCAAGGGGTGCGACCTGCTTGTGGCCAACCAGGTCGGGCGGGACCGGGTCTTCGGCCACGACACGACGACCGTGTCGATCCTCGCCCCCGGACGGCCCGACCCGATCACTGAAGTCACCGGCAGCAAGGCGCAGGCGGCGTCCGCGCTGCTGGACGCTCTGGCCGAACGGATCTGAGCCGGGTCGGGCGTGAGGAGGGGGGAGTCGCACCGTGGGTGACCCGCCGCCGCGCCGCGGCTGGCTTGCGCGGCGCCTGTTGCCGGGCGGCCAGGAGCCCGATCCCCGGTTCAGCCTGGCCAACGAGCGGACCTTCCTGGCCTGGATCCGTACCTCCCTCGCGCTCGTCGGCGGCGCGATCGCCGTGGAGGCGTTCGCGGGAGGTGTTTTCACCGGGGTTTCCCGCAGCGTCCTCGCCTTCGCTCTGGCCGCGCTCGCCCTCGTGGCGTCCGCGACGGCCGGGCTGCGCTGGCTGCGGGTGGAACGCGCCATGCGGGCGCGGCGGCCGCTGCCCGTGCCCGCCCTCGTGCCCGTGCTCGTGGGCGGCGTGATGGCGGGGGTGCTGCTCACGCTCGCGATCATCTGGGCGAACGCGCGATGAGCCGGGCGCCGGGCGCCGCCGGGCACGCAGACCCCGGGCTGCAGCCGGAACGGACGACGCTTGCCTGGTACCGGACGGCCCTGGCCAGCAGCGTGATCGCGCTGATTCTCCTGCGCTCGCTAGGGCTCGCCGGGCCGGTGCTGCTCGGTCTCGCCGTCCTGTCCTGGACCCTGGCCATGGGCGCGTACGTCTCGGCCTCTATCACCCACCGACGCCGGGTCTGCGGCATCCGCGACGAGCACTACCCGCGCACCGGGTGGGCGGTCACGAGCCTGACGTTGTCCACCATGGCGCTGGCCGCCGGCGCCCTGCACCTGGCGGCGCAGGGACTCTGAGCCAGAGGACGTTCGCGGGGGCGCTGCTACCATGGGGCCGCTCCCAGACGCCCCGCGACGCCGATCGCAGCCGGCGTCAGGCACGCGCGGCGTAGCCCGTGCCGACCATTCCCCACCGCGTAGGAGGCTTCGTGGCCCGCCTGTTCACGTCTGAGTCCGTTACTGAGGGCCACCCGGACAAGATCTGCGACCAGATCTCCGACGCGATCCTCGACGCCATGCTGGCGCAGGACCCGCAGGCCCGTGTCGCGGTCGAGACCCTCGTGACTACGGGGTTGGTGCACGTGGCCGGCGAGGTGGACACGGTGGGGTACGTGGACATCCCGCGGATCGTGCGGGACACGATCGTGCGGATCGGCTACGACAGCTCGGTGAAGGGCTTCGACGGCCGGACCTGCGGCGTGGAGATCTCGATCGGCCAGCAGAGCGCCGACATCGCGCAGGGCGTTGACACCGCGTACGAGAACCGCACGGGCGGCGTCGACCCGCTGGACAAGCAGGGCGCGGGGGACCAGGGACTGATGTTCGGGTACGCGTGCGACGACACGCCCGAACTCATGCCGCTGCCGATCCATCTGGCCCACCGCCTCGCCGAGCGGCTCACCGCGGTGCGCAAGTCGGGCCAGATGGCCTACCTGCGCCCCGACGGCAAGACGCAGGTGACGATCTCGTACGAGCAAGACCGCCCGGTCGCCCTGGACACCGTCGTCGTCTCCAGCCAGCACGCGGCCGATGTGTCGCTGGACGCGCTGCTGGCGCCGGACGTGGAGCAGTACGTGATCGCGCCCGTGCTGGAGGACCTGCGCCACGCCGGGGTCAAGCTCGACGTGTCCAGCTACCGCACGCTCATCAACCCGACCGGGCGCTTCGAGATCGGCGGCCCGATGGGTGACGCCGGTCTGACC
Source organism: Austwickia sp. (assembly GCA_039812465.1). Lineage (GTDB taxonomy): Bacteria > Actinomycetota > Actinomycetes > Actinomycetales > Dermatophilaceae > Austwickia. The sequence goes on from JBDIAS010000014.1 coordinate 21,370, forward strand.
GGCCGCAAGATCATCGTCGACACCTACGGCGGCATGGCCCGCCACGGCGGGGGCGCCTTCTCCGGCAAGGACCCGAGCAAGGTGGACCGGTCGGCGGCGTACGCCACCCGGTGGGTGGCCAAGAACGTGGTGGCGGCCGGGTTGGCGGCGCGGTGCGAGGTGCAGGTCGCTTACGCGATCGGCAAGGCGCAGCCTGTGGGCCTGTACATCGAGACGTTCGGCACGCACACCGTGGCGCCGGAGAAGATCCAGGCCGCGATCGCGAGCGTGTTCGATCTGCGGCCCGCCGCGATCATCGACGCGCTCGACCTGCTGCGCCCGATCTACCAGGCGACTGCCGCGTACGGGCACTTCGGTCGGACGCGGGCGGCCGGCGTGGCCAACGCGTTCACGTGGGAGAAGACGGACAAGGTCGACGAACTGCGCCGCGCCGTCGGGTGAGCGCAGGACGCCTTCGTACGACGTGACGCGTGACCGCGGCCTCCGGGTGTTCCGTGTCGGTGGCGGTTCTCGTGGTCCGCCGTCCTGGTCCTGGTCCGTGGTCCGTGGTCCTTGGTCGGTGGTCCTTGGTCGGTGGTCCCGCGGTCCGCGGTCCTGCCGCGGGTGAGGGTTGTCGGTCGCGTGCGGTAGATGTACGGATGTGAGGGTGACGCTGACGGATCCGCCGAGACGCGACGACGTCCGGGCGTCCGTCGACCTCCCGGTGGCCCTCGTGGCGGTTGACGTCCCCTTGGCGCACTTGGACCGCGGCTTCGAGTACGCGGTGCCACCTGAGCTGGCGGCCGACGCGGTGCCCGGCGCCCGCGTGAAGGTGCGCTTCGCCGGGCGCGACGTGGGCGGGTACGTGTTGGAGCGCCGCGCGGATCCCGCGCACCACGGCCGGCTGGCGCCGCTGCGCCGGGTGGTCAGCCCGGAGCCGGTGCTGACACCCCGGCTTTCGACCCTGTGCCGACAGGTCGCCGACGCCCACGCGGGCGCCCTGGCGGACGTCCTGCGGCTCGCGATCCCGCCGCGGCACGCCGCCGCCGAGCGAGCCCTGGACGCGGCCGGCGCCCCGGACGCGGGGGACGCCGCTCGTGAGGGTGGTGCTGCTCGTGAGGGGGGTGCTGCTCGTGAGGGGGGTGCGGCGGCACGGCCTGCTGAGCCGGAGGGCTCCGCCTGGGAGGGGTACCCGGCGGGCGCGAGCCTGCTGCGACGGCTCGCGGCCGGAGAATCGCCGTCCGCTGCCTGGACCGCCCTGCCGGGCCGTCCGGCGTCGCAGGACTGGCCGATGGCGCTGGCCCAGGCGGCCGCAGCGACGCTGGCGGGAGGGCGAGGCGCCCTGCTGCTCGTCCCGGACGCCCGCGACCTCGACCGGCTGGATGAGGCCCTCACGGAGGTGCTCGGGCGCGGCGCCCACGTGCGCCTCTCGGCGGCGCAGGGCCCGCAGGCGCGGTACACGGCGTGGCTGAAGGTCTTGCGCGGGCACGTGAGGTGCGTCGTCGGGACGCGCGCGGCGGCGTTCGCGCCCGTGGCCGACCTCGGGCTGGTCGCCTGGTGGGACGACGGCGACGACGCGTACGAGGAACCCCGCGCCCCCTACCCGCACGCGCGCGACGTCCTGCGAGCCCACGCCGACCTGACCGGGGCTGCGTGCCTCGTCGGCGGTTTCGCCCGCAGCACGCACACCCAGCTGGCCATCGAAGAGGGCGTCTTGCGCGAGGTGGTGCCCGACGTGGCGTGCCGGCGCGCGTCGGCGCCGCGCGTCAAGGTGGCCGGGGAGGGCAGCGACGAGGAGCGAGACGGCCCGGCAGCTCGAGCGCACCTTCCCGGGGCTGCGTGGCGCCTGGCCCGGGAGGCTCTCGACCAGGGGCCGGTGCTGGTGCAGGTGCCGCGCCGCGGGTACGTGCCCGGGCTGTCCTGTCGCACCTGCCGAACCCCCGCGCGGTGTCCCAGTTGCGCCGGGCCGCTGGCCTTGGATGCTCAGGACACACCGCTTCGCTGTCGCTGGTGCGGCACCCCGGCGACCCCGTACACCTGCGGTGTGTGCGGCGATCAGCGGCTGCGCAGCCGAGTCGTCGGAGCGCGGCGTACGGCAGAGGAGATCGGCCGCGCCTTCCCCGGTGTCCGCGTCGAGACCTCCGGCGGCGAGCGCATTCTGGACCGGATCGACGGGCGACCGGTCATGCTCATCGCTACGCCCGGAGCGGAACCGGTGGCCGACGGCGGGTACGCGGCCGTGCTGCTCCTCGACGCGTGGGTCGCCTTGGAGCGGCCGGCGTTGGACGTGGGAGAGGAGGCCTTACGTCGGTGGCTCGCGGCCGCCGCCCTGGCGCGACCGGGAGCCCGGCTCATCCTCGCGGGCGCACCCGAGGGGGTGACTGTTCCGGCCGTCGAAGCCCTCATCCGGTGGGCGCCGGAGTGGTTCGCGGCGCGCGAGTTGGCCGAGCGGGCGGAGCTCGGGTTGCCCCCGGCCAGCTGGGTGGCCTCCCTCCGCGGGGCCCGGCGAGCCCTGGCCGCGCTGGTGGACGCGGCAGCGCTCCCCGAGGGTGTCGAGCGACTGGGACCCGTGCCCCTGTCGGTGGGTGACGAGCAGGAGCTCGTCTTGCGGGCGGACCGTTCCCTCGGGGCGCAGGCGGCCGCAGCGCTCGCGGCCGGGAAGGCGATTCGTAGCGCTCGCAAGGACATTGAGCCCGTCCAGACGAAGGTGGGGGTGGTGCCCAGCGCACCGTGAATCGGGCGCCTGGGGTTATTGTCAGGTGAGTCATCACTTGTCATATCCCTTTTCCTGTCGTCAGGAGCGGCTATGAGGCCGAGCAGCGAGGCGTTCGCGCCGCTCGGCATGCCTGCCTTCCGCTGGTTTTTCGCGGCGCGGCTCGTGTCGACCGCGGGCTCCGCGATGGCTCCGGTCGCGTTGGTCTTCGCGGTGCTGCACATCACGGATTCGGCCAGCGCGCTGGGTCAGGTGCTCGCGGCGCGCAGCATCCCGCTGGTGCTGTTCCTCCTGATCGGTGGGGTGATCTGCGATCGCTTCCCCCGTCGGACGGTTCTGATCGTCGCCCATGTGCTCTCGGCGCTCACCCAAAGCGCGGCCGCCGTCCTGGTCATCACGGGTCAGGCCGAGTTGTGGCATTTGGTGGTGCTGGAAGCTCTCAACGGCGCGACGACGGCCTTCACGATGCCGGCGATCCTCGGGATGGTCCCCCAGCTGGTGGACCGCGCCCACCTGCAGCAGGCCAACGCGCTCCTGGCCTTCTCGCGCAGCGGGATGGCGATTCTAGGACCGAGCGTGGCGGCCCTGCTGGTGGTCACGGTCGGCCCCGGATGGGCGCTCCTCGCGGACTCCCTGACGTGGCTCGTCGCGGCCTTCCTGATGGTGCCGATCCGCGTCGTCGAACCCGCCACCGGGAGAGGAGGCAGCCTCTCGCTCCTGTCCGAGCTGCGCTCCGGCTGGTCCGTCTTTATCGGCGCGACGTGGCTGTGGGTCGTCGTACTGGCCTGCGGCATCCTCAACGCCATCCACGCGGGCGCCTGGAACACTCTCGGCCCGCTCGCCGCCCTCCAACTGCCCGCCATCGGGGAGCGGGGCTGGGGGCTCGCCTTGTCCGCGGAGGCGATCGGGCTCCTGCTCGTGACGCTCATGATGCTGCGCGCGAAGATCGTGCACCCCCTCCGGTGGGGTGTCCCCGCCATGACGCTCCTCGCTTTGCCGCTGCTGGCCCTCGGCGCGGGAGCGGATCTGTGGGTGCTCGTCGCGGCCGCGTTTCTCGCGGGGGCCGGCGTCCAGGTGTTCATGGTCACCTGGCAGACCGCCATCCAGGAGAACATCCCGGAGCGGTACCTGTCGCGGGTCAGCGCCTACGACTCGATTGGGTCGTTCGCCGCGATCCCCCTCGGGCAACTCGCCGTCGGTCCCATCGCCGCCGGCGGGGACGTGACCGGGGTGATCTGGTGGGCGGGCTGGGTCTTCGTGGTGGTGCTGGCGATCACGCTCGCGGTCCCCGCCGTGCGCAACCTGCGCAGACCCAGTCAGGCGTCGTCGACGGACGGGAAGGGCACAGCCGGGGAGGGCCCAGCCGGGGAGGGCCCAGCCGGGGAGGGCCCAGTCGGGGAGGGCCCAGCCGGGGAGGGCCCAGCGCCCGATCCGTCCGCCCCGGCAGTGGACCATCGAGGGGCCCGCCGGGACCGCTCCCGAGCGCGCGCCCGGTCCGTCGGACGCGAACGGGACGTTGCGCGCGATCATGCGGCGCACGAACGCGCTGAGCGCGAGCAGGCCGCGGGACTGGGCGGCGTCGGGAACCGCCGCGGGGTCCCCGACGCGGGCCCGGAGGGGGGCCGGTCGGAGTCGGCGGCGACGACACGCCTGCGTAGACTGATGCGACATGCCTCCGACCAGCGAAGGAACACTGTGGCCGTCAAGGACATCCGCCTCTTCGGGGACCCGGTGCTCCGCACCCCCGCCGCGCCCGTCGTCGACTTCGACAAGGAGCTGCGCCGCCTGGTGGCCGACCTGACCGACACCATGCGCGACGCCCCGGGGGCCGGTCTGGCGGCTCCGCAGATCGGCGTCGGCCTGCGGGTCTTCACGTGGTGGGTCGACGACGAGCTGGGGCACCTGTGCAACCCGGTGCTGGACCTGTCGGATGAGATGCAGGACGGCGAGGAGGGGTGCCTTTCCTTCCCGGGGATCTACTACGACACCCCACGGGCCATGCGCGTCGTGGCCAAAGGCATGTCCATGCACGGAGAGCCCGTGACCATCGAGGGAAGCGAGTTGCTGGCGCGCTGCATCCAGCACGAGACGGACCACCTCGACGGGATCCTGTTCATCGACCGGATGGACAAGGCGCAGCGCCGCCTCGCGATGAAAGCCATCCGCGAGGCCGAATGGGCCGGTGGGCCGACACCGACGGTGAAACTGAGCCCTCACTCGACCTTCGGTCGGGGCCTGTAGGCCACGGCATGCGGGTCCTCTTCGCAGGCACTCCGCAGGTGGCGGTGCCTTCTCTCGACGCGCTCCTCGCTTCCGATCACGAGATCATCGGTGTGCTCACCCGCCCCGACGCCCCTGCCGGCCGAGGTCGCGCGCTGCACCCGAACCCCGTGCGGGAGCGGGCCGACGCTCGTGGCCTGCCGGTCCTCACTCCTGCCTCCGCGAAGCACCCTGGGCTCGCCGAGGAGATCGCGGCCCTCGCCCCGGAGGCGTGCGCCGTCGTCGCGTACGGCCAGATCCTTCCGCGGCACCTGCTGGACGTGCCCGCGCACGGATGGATCAACCTGCACTTCTCGCTGTTGCCGGCGTGGCGCGGGGCCGCGCCGGTCCAGCGAGCGCTGATGGCTGGCGACGAGATCACGGGGGCCACCACCTTCGTGATCGAGGAGGGTCTGGACAGCGGGCCCGTCCTGGGGAGGATGACCGAAACCATCCGCGCCTCCGACACGGCGGGGGAGCTTCTCGAGCGCCTGGCGCACGGCGGTTCCGGCCTGCTGGTGGCCAGCCTTGACGCGCTGGCGAGCGGCCGCGCGCGCCCTGTGCCGCAGCCGGGTGAGGGCGTCACGCTGGCGCCCAAGGTGAGCGTCGAGGACGCCCGGATCCGGTGGGGAGAACCGGCGCTGGCCGTCGATCGACGGATTCGCGGATGCACCCCCGCCCCGGGGGCGTGGGCGTTGTTGCGCGGCGAGAGGGTCAAGCTGGGGCCGGTGGGTCTCCTGTCGGGTGAGGACACGCTCCGCCAGGCGCCGGCTCCGGCTCCGGGCGAGTTGGTGGTGCGGCGGCGCGACGTGCTCGTGGGCACGGCGAGCTCGCCTGTCGTCCTCGGTGTCGTCCAGGCACCGGGGAAACGACCCATGGCAGCCCCCGATTGGGCCCGCGGCGCTCGGCTCGAGGCCGGCGAGTCGTTCGACGTCTCCGACGGGACCGCGTGACGCCGGGGGACGGTCCGCACCCGTCGAGCGGACGTCCGCCCTCGTCGGGCGGGCGCCCGTACTCGTCGTCGGGCGGGCGCCCGTACTCGTCGTCGGGTGGGCGCCCGTACTCGTCGTCGGGTGGGCGCCCGTACTCGTCGTCGGGTGGGCGCCCGCATTCGTCGGATGGGAGTCCGGCCCCATCGGGTCGACGCGGCCCGCGACGCCGGTCTGCCACCCCGCCCTCCCAGCGCACGCGCGAGGCCGACCCGGCGCGGCTCGTCGCCTACGAGGTAATGCGCGCCGTCGACGAGGGCGCCTACACCAACCTGGAGCTGCCCGCGCGCCTGCGTCGGGCGAGGCTCGGGGGCCGGGACGCCGCGTTCGCTACCGAGCTGACCTACGGGGCCACGCGGATGCAGGGCTTGTACGACCCCGTCATCGGGGTGGCCGCTGGTCGACCGCTGGAGGCCATGGAGCCGTCCGTGCGCGATCTCCTGCGCATCGGGGCGCACCAGCTGCTGGGAATGCGGGTCCCGGCGCACGCCGCGTGCGACTCGACCGTCGCCCTGGCCAGGATGGTGCGCGGGCCCGGGGTCTCCGGGCTGGTGAACGCGGTGCTGCACCGGGTGTCCGAGCGGTCCCGCGACGAATGGCTCGCGACCGTGGCTCCGGCGGGCGCTCCCGCCATCTCCCGGCTGGCCGTGGAAACCAGCCACCCCGAATGGATCGTCCGTGCCCTGCGTGCCGCGTTGCTCGGCCACGGTGCGTCCACGGCAGACGGCGTCGACGCCGACCTGCACGCCCTGCTGGAGGCGGACAACGAGGCTCCCTCCGTCACCCTGGCGCTGCGCCCGGGGCTCGCACGGTTCGACGAGGTCGCCTCAGCGGGGGCGATCCGGGGGCGGTACGCGCCGACGGCGGCTGTGCTCGCGGACGGGGGAGACCCCGGCGCCCTGGCCTCGGTGCGCGACGGCCGGGCGGCGGTGCAGGACGAGGGCAGCCAACTGGTGGCGCTGGCGCTGCTCGCCGCCCACGTCCCTCCGCCCGCACCTGCCGACGGCAGCGGCGCGTCCCCCGACACGCAGCGCGGCGCGGGGGAACGGTGGTTGGACCTGTGCGCGGGACCAGGCGGGAAGACCGGACTGCTCGCCGCGTCAGCGCTGGCGGCAGGCGCCACGGTCTTCGCCAACGAGGTGAGCGAACACCGCACGCAGCTGGTCCGCCAGGCCGTCCGTGCGGCGGTCGACCGCGGGGCCGCGGTCTTCGTGGGCACGGGAGATGGCCGGGAGGTCGGGACGCTCGAACCCGCTTCGTACGACCGGGTGCTCGTCGACGCTCCCTGCACGGGCCTGGGGACTCTCCGCCGCCGCCCCGAGGCGCGATGGCGGCGATCCGCGTCGGACGTGGCGGCGCTCACCGCACTGCAGGGAGAACTGCTGGACTCCGCCTTGGACGCGGTGCGCCCGGGAGGCGTGGTGCTCTACGCCACGTGTAGCCCCCATCTGGCCGAAACCCGGTACGTCGTCGCCGATGCGCTGAAGCGGGCCGCGTCCCGGGGCGTAGCCGTCGAGACCGAAGACACCGCCGCGGCCTTCGCGTCGGTCACGGGGACCCCCATGACCGGGACCGGGGACGCCCCGTACGTGCAACTGTGGCCGCACGTGCATGGCACCGACGCCATGTTCGCCGCGTTGCTGCGTCGTACGGCCTGACCCGCTCGGCTGATCGGCGTCGTCAGGTTCGAAAGACAGGGTTCGAAAGACGACGAGTCCTGCCGTTAGTGCGGGGGCCGTCCGTATATGCGGGGGCCGTTTGCGAACGCCGACCCCTTTTTCGGCACGCCGAGTAGCGGACGCGGTGTCGCCACCGCGTCCGCTGGCTCATCGCGATACAGCGGGTCTCTGCAGGGTCAGCCTTGCCTGGTCGAGTCACCAGGCGACGCGACCGTCGGGGGCCCTTTCGCCCAGGTGACGCGTCCGGCCGTCAACGTTCCGGAGTAGCCTTGCTGATGCACGATCGTGTGGTGGCGGCTGCAGAGCAGCGCCAGGTTCTCCAGATCCGTGGGTCCGTAGTCGAGCCAGTGCCGCAGATGGTGGGCTTCGCACCAGGACGCCGGTCGGTCGCATCCATCGAACGTGCAGCCGCCGTCCCGGAGCCGCAGCGCGGTCACCTGGGCCGGCGTGGCCGTCCGCACGGCCCGGCCGAGGTCCAAAGGCGCGCTCGAGGAGCCCAGGACGGCGGGAATGATCCGGGCACCGCACGCGAGCCGTCGGACCTGACCCGGCGTCAGGGGGTTGCCGTGATCGTCCACGCCGGAGCCGAGCTGGCGGACCAGGTCCTCCAAGCGCATCGTGACGATGACCTGAGCGTTCGCTGCCCCGCCGGCCCGGCTCCCCGTGTCGCTGCCGCGCTGGGAGACGTCGGCGGCCTGGACCCGGCACAGCTCGACGAGGGCGTCCACCCGGCGCTGGCCAGGGGTGCGCTCGTCCCGCTCCACGACGATGCCGCCCTCGACGCTCTCCTCGCAGGATGGGGGGCGCGGGGCGCAGAGGGCCGCGATAGCCGCCTGGATCACGGCGTGCGACTCCGCGTCGACGGCGAGCGTGGACACGTACCGTCCGAGGTCGTCGCGGCGCCACCCCGACATCTCCCGCTGGCTGAACGCCAGGGCCTGATCGCGTTCGAAGTCACCGGGCTCTCCGTACTCGGCGATCATCGCCTCCCGGGACGCTCTCAACTCATTCGGGGAGTCCCCGCGACAGGCGCCCTCGATGAGCGCCTCCATCGCGTTCCGCGCCTCTGGCTGGGGGACGCGCGCGGCGACGACGGCGAGATCGGTCTTGAGGCGGCCCGCGACCTGGGGAGATATCCGCCCGGTCGTGATCGCCTCGGTCAGCGTGATCGCCGGTTCCACCAGGGCGGGATCGCGCGCGACCGTGGGGTCCCGCCAGCCGGCGATCTCGGCGACGTGCTGGAAGTTGCGAGCCATGCTGCTGGTCACGGGAGCTCCGGCGGCTTCGGCGTTGACCCGCACCCATTGGGTTACGTCCGCTCGCCCGCTCGACGCGATCAGCCCCTGCTGCACCGCCTGCAGCATGAGCTCGGTGGCCATGCCCTCGGCCAACGCCCGCAGCTTCATGGCCGCCCCGAACGCGTCAGCGACCTCGTGGTCGGGGAGGTCCTGCCAGTGCCCCTGGGCCAACGTAATGGCGGCGCACACCTGCTCGACGGTCCGACCGGCGGCGCGCACAGGGGAGACGCCCGAGGACGTGCGGGACTGATCTGCCGAGGGAGGCGCAGGTGGGTAGGGGTGTCCCTCGTGGACGCAGTGGCCCACCGACGGCGTGCTCCCCTCGCTCGGGGGGTGAGGTGTCGCGGTCGAGGCCATGCCCCGACGATGGCGCACTCCGCGCGGCGATCGAAGGGGAGCCGGCGAGGCTGTGGATACCCGAGAGTCGCCGCGGGCCTGTGGAGGAACCGCGGCCCGAGCGGCGCGCGGCCCGCATCCCGCCCCTCGAGGTACGCGGCGTGGCGCCCTACGCTGGCCCCGTGGAGATCTGTCCGAGCATCCTGTCCGCCGACTTCGCGAACCTTCAGGCCGCGCTGGAGTCGATCCGCAACGCCGACTGGGCCCACGTCGACGTCATGGACGGCCACTTCGTGCCGAACCTCACGATCGGCACGCCGGTGGTCGCGTCGCTCGCCAAGGTCAGCCCGCTGCCCCTCGACTGCCACCTGATGATCGACGACCCCGATCGGTGGGCTCCGGGGTACGTCGAGGCCGGCGCGGGGCGCGTCACCTTCCACGTGGAGGCGGCGGCGGACCCCGTGGCGACGGCGCGCGCGATCCGGGATCTCGGGGCCAAGGCCGGGATCACGGTGAAGCCCGGCACGCCGTGGGAATACGGTTCGCTGCTGCCCGAGGTGGACATGGTCCTCATCATGACGGTGGAACCGGGTTTCGGGGGCCAGTCCTTCATGGCAGACATGATGCCCAAGGTCGCCCAGGTGCGTAAGGACATCGAGCAGTACGGACGAGCGGTGCGGGTCCAGGTCGACGGCGGGGTCTCCGCCGAGACGATCGCGGAATGCGTACGGGCGGGCGCCGACACCTTCGTCGCCGGCTCGGCCGTGTTCCGGGGGGACGCCGCGGCAAACGTTGACCTCCTGCGCGCGCTGGCCGCGGCGGCGGCGTGATCCTGGACGGGGCCGCGGGGGGAGACGCGCGAGGTCAGGCTCGGCGCGATACGGAGTCCGGCGTGGGCCGCCCGGGCGAGGTGCTGTGCCTCGGGATCGCGGTCCTCGACGTCGTCCAGCGCGTCGGCGGCCCGCCACCTTGGGGCCTGAAATCGGTGGCCCGCAGCGCAAACCTCGCCGCGGGCGGCCCGGCGACCAACGCGGCGGTGACGGCCGCGCGGCTGCTCGGCGGGGCCACGCTGATCACCGCGCTGGGCACGTCCCCTATCGCCGGGCTCATCCGCGAGGACCTCAGCCGACACGGCGTCCGGATCATCGACATCGCCGGTCCCGGGTGGGAACCGCCCGTGTCCACGTGTCTCGTCGGGCCGGACGGCGAGCGGACGGTCGTCTCCGTCGGGGCCACCGCTACCCGATGGGAACTCACCGACGAGGCGCGCCGGGAACTGGGGCGGGCCGCGCACGACGCGGGTGCGCAGGACGCAGCCGTGCAGGGTGCGGGCGCGCAGACTGCGGGCGGGCAGGACGCAGGCGTGCGGTACGACTCGGCACCGCGCGGGAGGACCGTGTTGCTCCTGGACGGGCAACACCCGGTGGCCGCCACCCAGGCTCTCGCGACCCGTCCCGCCGGATGTCTGGCGGTGCTCGACGCCGGCAGCGTCAAGGCGCACGCCGAGGCCTGGCTCGCCGACCTGGACGTGGTCGCCGGATCCGCCGACTACGCCGCCGGGCTCGGGATGGACCTCGAGGGCGCCGTGCGGCACGCCCTGCGTGCAGGCGCCTCCGCCGCGGTCATGACCGACGGCCCCGGAGCGGTGTGTTGGGCCGAGCAGGGCTCGCCGGTCTCCCGTACGCAACCCCCGCGCGTGCGCGCGGTCGACACCCTCGGGGCAGGCGACGCCTTCCACGGCGCGCTCGCGGCAGGGCTGGCGCACGGCATGCCCCTCGGGGAGGCCGTGGACCTGGCCTGCCGTGTGGCCTCGACACGCGTGGCCCACGAAGGGGCGCGAGACTGGATGGCCGACGTGGCTCCGCTGACGGGGTGCGGTTCCGGGGCCCCCGACACCGACACCGACATGGAGACCGACATGGACACCGACACCGACACCGACACTGGCACCGATGCCCACGCCGACATCGACGCGTCACAAAGGAGCTCAGCATGAGCAGCATGCCGCGATCCGCGGGGCCGGCGCAGGCCTACGACGCGTTCCTGCCGGGGGCGCTCGAGGCGGCGGGGGAACGACGTCCGTTCCGGGTCGGGGAGGACAAGCTCCCGGCGCTGTTCGTCAGCCACGGGGCGCCGCCAGTCCTGGACGACCCGGTGTGGATCGATGAGCTGTGTGCGGTCGGTCAGTCGCTCCCGCTGCCGCGCGGGATCCTCGTGGTCTCCGCCCATTGGGAGCGCTCGCCGCTCGCGATCGGGACGACGTCGGGCGCGACGCCGCTCTACTACGACTTCTGGGGTTTCCCTGCGCGCTACTACACGCTGACGTATCCGACCCCGGACGCCGACGAGGTAGGCCGCCTGGTCACGGACACGTTGGCCGCCGACGGCGGGGTCGTGCCCGTGCAAGACGGTGCGCGCGGGTTGGACCACGGCGCGTTCATCCCGCTGATGGCCATGTATCCCCGCGGAGACGTCCCGGTCCTGCAGCTCAGCCTGCCCACCCTCGAGCCCGGACCGCTGCTGGAGCTCGGGCGACGGTTGCGTCCCCTGCGCGAACTGGGGGTCCTCATCGTCGGATCTGGCTACGCGACGCACAGCCTGGAACCGGTGGCCCTGCGCAACCCGACCGAGCTGACGCCGTTCAACCGGGAGTTCGACGACTGGCTGGCCGCTGCGATCGACCGTGAGGACGTCGACGAACTGACGGCATTCGCGACGCGCGCCCCGGGGGTGGCGCGCGCGCACCCCACCCACGAGCACTTCGCGCCGCTGTTCGTCGTGCTCGGGGCGGGCGAGGTGGGCCGGGAGCCGATCCGGACGGTGATCACGGGGATCGGCCTCGGAAACTCCAAGCGCTCCCTCCGGATCGGCTGAACACCAGCCGTGGAACGCACCGTGGGCAGCCGCGCCCTACGTCCCCTCGACGACGGGGTGCCGACGGTGGGGTGTCGACGGCGGGGTGTCGACGGCGGGGTGTCGCAGTGCTCACAGTCAGGTGCCCCGCAGTGACGTCAGCGCGATCTCATCGCCGGCCTGATGGTCGTGGAGGCGTCAGCGAGCAGCTCGGCATACCGGGGAGACCCGACCGCGACGAGGGCGATGCGGCCACGGGCGTCGGAGTGGATGCCCCAGCCGTACGTCTTGGCCAGCGGAGACGTCCGCAGACACGGCTGCCCCTTGCCAAAGAAGCGCTCCCGCTCCGCGTCACGGGCTTGTGGAGGGACGCCCTGGCGGTCGCAGTGCACGGTGAAGATCACGTCGTCGCTGGTGAGTTCGTAGTCATGACCGTGCAAGAGCGCGAACTGACGCTCGGCCACCGTGCCCTTGCCGCTGGGCGGCGACGTCGCCTCCGTGGCCCGCGTGCCGGGCGCCACCGTGATGAGCGTGTCGATGTAGTTGGTCGTGTGCACCAGACCAGCATCGCGCATCCGGCGGGTACGCGGCAGCACAGCTGGCACGCCCAGCGCGGCCAGCGCGGTCGGCACGGCCAGCGCAGCCAGCACAGCCAGCACAGCCAGAAGGAGCCGCGCCCGGCGGAGGGGCGGTCGGAATCGTCAGAAGGGAGTCACGGGTGAGCGACCTGAAGGACACGCTGCACGAGCAGCTGCGACGTCAGCGCGCGGCCTTGCTGACCAAGCTGGAGGGGGTGAGCGAGCGCGAGGCCCGCGCCCCTCGCACGCCGACCGGAACGAACCTCTTGGGTCTGGTGAAGCATTGCGCGGTCGTCGAACTCGGCTACTTCGGCCCCGTGTTCGGCCGCCCCGCGCCCCTTCCGTTCCCCTGGGAGGCTCCCGGCGCCACGCCGGAGGACAACCTCGACATGTTCGCCACGGAGGACGAGTCGATGGACGACGTCCTGGCGGACGCGCGGACCTGTTTCGAGTTCGCCGACAGCACGATCAAGGCCCTGGCCCTGGACGCCCCCGGTTCCGTGCCGTGGTGGCCGCCGGGGCGTCGCGCGGTGACGCTGGGACAGGTGCTCGTGCACGTGGCCCTCGACGAAGCCCGACACGCCGGCCACGCCGACATCCTGCGGGAGCAGCTGGACGGTTCGACCGGCTGCCACGGTCGCGGCAACAACCTGCCCACATGGGATGCGGCCCGATGGGTCGCGTACGTCGAGCGCCTCCAGCACATCGCCGACGCCCGGGCTTGACCCTCACGCGACGTGACGCCTGATGGTGGGACCGTGACCGACCCGACCGAGACGCCGACCGTGACGCTGACCGTGGGGCAGGTGGCCGAGCAGTTCGGCATCACCCGCCGCACGCTGCACCACTATGACGATATTGGTCTCGTCGTGCCCAGCGAGCGCAGCCACGCGGGTTACCGCCTCTACACCCATGAGGATCTGACGAGACTGCAGCACGTCGTGGTCTATCGGCGTCTGGAGTTCGCACTGGACGAGATCGCCTCGCTCCTGGACGGACTGGAGACGACGGAAGGCTCAACCAGCCTGGCCGCGCACCTGCGCCGCCAGCGGGAGGCGGTCGCGACCCGACTGGACGAGTTGCACCGGCTCGTCCAGGCCATCGACGACGCATTGGAGCAAGCGATGAGCGACCAGCAGATGACCCCCGCCCAGATGAAGGAACTGTTCGGCGACACGTTCGAGGAGAGCTACGCCGCTGAGGCCGAGCAGCGGTGGGGCGACACGGACGCCTGGCGCCAGTCCCAGGAGCGCACCAAGCACTACGGGCGGACCGACTGGGAGCAGGTCAAGGCCGAGACGGACGCCGTCAACGCCGCCATCGCGGCCTGCATGGACCAGGGCGCCCCGGCGGACGGCGAGCAGGCCGCGGTCGCCGCCGAACAGCACCGGGCCTCGATCGAGCGGTTCTACGACTGCTCGTACGAGTTCCACGTCTCCCTGGCGCAGATGTACGTCTGCGACCCACGGTTCACCGCGACGTACGACGCTGTCCGGCCCGGCATGGCCCGCTACCTCCACGACGCGATCGTGGCCAACGCGGCCCGGCACGGGGTCGCTGTCTGATCCCGCAAGGGACAGCTGACCTCGCGGCGGGCACCTGGCCTCGCGGTCGACACCCGAGGCACGGAACGCCGCGGGGGCGGGTCTGGGAGGCTCGGCGCGCCGCTCACATGAAGCGGCCGCCGGTCACCTCCAGCACCGCGCCGGTCATGTAGGAGGACATGTCGCTGGCGAGGAAGAGCGCCACGGACGCCACCTCTGCGGGCTCACCGGCGCGGCCCAGCGGGATGCCGCCCATCTTCTCCTCCCAGGCGGCGCCGGGCATCGCCTCGGTCATCGCCGTGCGGATGAGGCCCGGCTGGAGGGCGTTCACGCGCACGCCGTGGTGGGCGAGTTCTTTGGCGGCGGCCTTGGTCAGCCCAACGATGCCCGCCTTCGCGGCGGAGTAGTTGGTCTGCCCGACCAGGCCCACCTTGCCGGAGATGGAGGACAGGTTGACGATCGAGCCGCTGCCGCGTTCCCGCATGTGGGCGCCGGCGAACCGGGTCCCGTTCCAGCAACCCTTGAGGTGGACGGCGATCACCTGATCAAACTGCTCCTCGGTCATCGTCCGCATCGTCGCGTCGCGGGTGATGCCCGCGTTGTTGACCATGACGTCCACGGCGCCGAACCTGGCCACCGCCACATCGAGGAGCTCCTGGACATCCCCGGCCCGCACGACGTCGCACCGGGAGGCCAGCGCCACGTCGTCGCCGCCCAGGTCGCGGGCGGCGTCCTGCGCGGCGTCCAGGTCCAGGTCGCCGAGCACGACCCGGGCCCCTTCGTGGACGAACGCGGAGGCGATGGCCAGGCCGATCCCTTGAGCCCCGCCCGTGACGACGGCGGTTCTCCCGTCCAGCATTCCCATGTCTGTTCCCTCCGCCCGCGCCCCGTGGCCGCCATGACCTCAGTAGCTGATCTGATCCCGAGCTGATCTGATCGCGTGACCTCGTCCCGTGATCTCGTCACACGATGTCGTCCGGTGATCCCGTCTCGTAGTGACGTACCCGTGATCTCGTGCCGAGATCGTCGCACGTTCGTGGTGCGGGTGGAACGGGCACGGGTACGGGCCGCGGGTCGCCATGCGCCTCAGGGCAAGCGGGTCTCGTACAGCCAGGGGTCGAACCAGCTCGGCGTGACCCCGGTCGCGGCGCTGGCCTCCGCGACGAACATCGCGGTCGTGACGCTCCCGTACCGGTGCCGCGCGCACCACGAGCGCAGCAGCGCGAAGAACCGTTCGTCCCCGGCACCCTCCCGCAGCGCGTGCAGCAGGCACGCCCCCCGCTTGTAGACCCGGTCGTCGAACATCTTCTGGGGGCTCGGGTCCGCCAGGACCAGGTCCTTGGCCTTGCGCGCCAGGCCGCGGTAGGCCATCTGCGCGTGCGCGGTCGCCGACGGACCGCCGGAGCGCTCCGACCACAGCCACTCGCTGTAGCAGGCGAACCCCTCGTGCAACCAGATGTCCCGCCAGTGCTCCAGCGTCACCGAGTTGCCGAACCACTGGTGCGCCAGCTCGTGCGCGACCAGCCGCTCGCGCTCCCACCCCGGCGCCACGAAGTTGCTCCCGAAGATCGACAGCGTCTGCGCTTCCAACGGGATCTCGAGCGGGTCTTCGGTGATCACGACGTCGTAGCGCGCGAACGGGTACGGCCCGAACAACTCGGTGAACGTCTCGATCATCGCGCCGTGACGCATCATGGGCCCCGATTCGACCCGTGCCCGCAGCAGCGGCGGGAAGTGCAGGCGCACCGGGGTGGCGCTGCCCGGCACGTCGGTCGTGGCGTACCGGCCGATCTGCAGCGTGGCCAGGTAGGACGCCATGGGCTCGGGTTGTTCGTAGACCCACGTCGTCCGGCTGGAGCGGCGTCGCGTGGCGACGAGCGAGCCGTTGGCGACCACGTCGTAGTCGTTGTCCGCGGTGATCGCGAACCGATAGCTGGCCTTGTCCCCGGGACGGTCGTTGCAGGGGTACCAGGAGGGGGAGCCGTGCGGCTGGCTGGCGACGATAACGCCGTCCTCCAGCTCCTCCCAGCCGGCCAGCCCGTCAATGCCATGGACGGGGGTGGGGTTGCCCGCGTAGCGGATCCGCACCGTCGACGTCCGTCCGGCGGGCAGCGGCCGGCGCGGGGCGATCACGAGGTGGACGCCGCGGTGGGTCACCTTGGCGGGCCCTCCGTCGACGGTGACCTTCATGGCCTTGAGGCGGTGCAGGTTGAGGGTGAACCGCTCCAGCGGGCCGGCGATCGGTTCCACCTGGAGGAGCGCCTCGCCCTCGACGTGGTTGCCGGCCAGCTTGACGTCGAGGTGGAGGTCGTAGGAGAGCACGCGCAGCGAGGTGTCGCCGTGTCCCGGCACGTACGCGTCGTTGTCGCGACGCGCCTCGAACGTCTTCCTGCTCACCCTCGCCCCTCCCGTCTCGTCCCTCGTACGTGGCATCGCCCGCGCCTCTTTTCCCCACCGGGCGGTCATCTTAGGGGCAGGCACCGACAGGCCTCGCATCGGCGCGAGGTCGC
>JBDIAS010000015.1:0-37625 GCA_039812465.1 Austwickia sp.
CGCCGGCTCACCGACGAGGACAAGCAGCGCTTCCTCCACGCCGACCAGCACGACCGGGTGGTGCTCGGCGTGTTCCTCAGCAAGAACCTCATTGCCATCGGCGAGTTCACCCGTACGGAACCCACCGTCGCGGACCTGGCCTTCGTCGTCGAGGACCCCTTCCACGGCCACGGCATCGGCGGCCTGCTGCTGGAACACCTCGCCCAGATCGCGCGCGAGCTGGGGATCACCCAGCTGACCGCCGACGTGCTCGCAGAGAACCAGAAGATGCTCACGTCCCTGCGGGCGGCCGGGTATGCGCTCCGCGCGAGCATCTCCGAGGGCGTGCTGCACTTCGACTTCCTCGTGGAGCCCACGAAGGACTCGCAGGCGGTCATGGCGGCGCGCGAGCACCGGGCCGAGGCGAACTCCATGCGGCGGGTCTTCGAGGCCCGCTCGGTCGCGATCGTCGGCGGCAGTGCCCGGCCGGCCAGCACCGGGCGGCGGCTGCTGCGCAACGTGATCGCGGGTGAGTTCCGTGGCCGGCTCTACGTCGTCAACCCCGGGATCGACTCCGCCTTCGGGATGCCCGCGTACGCCTCTCTCCGCGACATCCCGGACCCGGTCGACCTGGCGGTCATCGCGGTTCCTGCCGCGCAGGTGTCGGCCGTCATCGAGGACTGCGCCGCCAAGGACGTGCACGCGGTGATCGTGGTGTCGATCGGCTTCGCGGAAGCCGGGGCGGAAGGTCGCGTCCGCCAGGCGGAGCTCGTCGCGCAGTGCAGGGCGGCCCGGATCCGTCTCATCGGCCCCTGCGCGCTCGGCGTGGTCAACGCCGTGTGCAACTCCATGAACGCCTCCATGTGCGACGTCCAGCCCAAGCCGGGGAGGATCGGGTTCTTCTGCCAGTCGGGACCGCTCAGCCTCACGTCCCTGCGCGCGCTCGTGGACCGTGGACTGGGCGTGTCCAGCTTCGTCTCGGCCGGCAATCGCGCGGACGTGTCCGGCAACGACCTCCTCCAATACTGGGAGCAGGACGAGCGGACCGACGT
The DNA here is from genome assembly GCA_039812465.1 of Austwickia sp. Lineage (GTDB taxonomy): Bacteria > Actinomycetota > Actinomycetes > Actinomycetales > Dermatophilaceae > Austwickia. The sequence continues at coordinate 1,032 of JBDIAS010000015.1, forward strand.
CATCCTGTGCTACCTGGAGTCGCTCGGCAACGTGCATAAGTTCTCCCGCCTGGCCCGCAGGGTCAGCACGAAGAAGCCGGTCGTGGCCATGACCGCGGGCAGCGGCAGCCTCGCCCCGCCGCTCATCTCGCACCCCGTTGGCCGGGCGCCCTCGCCCACGGTTGTCAACGCGATGTTCCGCCAGGCCGGCGTGATCCGCGTCGACTACGTGGAGCACCTCTTCGACGTGGCGCAGCTGCTGACGATGCAGCCGCTTCCGCGCGGAAGCCGGGTGGCGGTGGTCGGCGATTCCCCGGAGCTCACCGTGATCACGTCCGACCTCGCGACGAAGGCCGGATTCGAGACCCGGGCGACGTGGCTGGGTCTCGCGGCCCTGTCGGTAGAGGCCTACGAAGAGGCCTTGCGGCTCGCCCTGGAGGACGACGAGATCGACGCGGTGATCGCGGTGTTCGTGCCGGCGCCCGCGGACACGCAGGTGCAGCTGGACGTGGTCCGCGCCGGGATCGCCGCGGTCGGCAACCTCCGGCGCAAACCCCTGCTCGCGGTGATCCCCGGTGGAGAGTGCACCCCGGGGCTCCCCGCCGCGTCGCCCTCCGCGACTCCCGAGGAGGCGACGCAGGCTGAGTCCACGGGCAACGTCGTGCCGATCTATCGCTCCCCCGAACGGGCGGTGCTGGCCCTCCAGAAGACGTGGGGCTACGCGCGGTGGCGCACCGAGGCGGAGACGACCGTGCCCATCCTGCACGACGTGGATCCCGACGAGGCCGACTCCCTCCTGGACCCGATCCTCGAGGGCGCCCCGGAAGAGGGGCGGGAGCTGACCGACGACGAGCTCACGGCGCTGCTGGGCTGCTACGGCCTGATGGTGCTCCCCTTCCGCCGGGTCTCCGACCTCGACACGGCCGTCGAGACGGCGGAGCAACTGGGCTGGAACGCCGTTCTCAAGGCCACCTCCGCTTCGGTGGACGATCCATCGGCGCGCCGGGTCTGGAGCCACATCCGGGACGCCAACGAGATGGGCGTCGCGTGGCGGCAACTCGTCGAGTCGCTCGGCGATCCCGCCGGTCTCGGCGTCGTCGTGCAGCAGGGGGCGTCGCCGGGCCGTCGGCTCACGATCTCCGCCTGGCAGGATCGCCGCCTCGGGCCGGTCGTCTCGCTGCGCATCGCGGATGTGACCGCGCGGGTCATCAACGACGTCACCTACCGGTTGCCGCCCCTGACCCGTGCCGACGTCTCCGCGATGATCAACGAACTACAGCTAGCGCCGCTGCTGCTCGGGACCGGGGACCTCCCGCAGGTGGACCTGGCCGGGCTTGAGAGCGCCATCGAACGCGTTGCCGCCCTCACGCAGAACCACCCGGAGCTGAACCGCCTCGCGGTCGACGTCCTGGCCGACCCCCGGGAGATCGCCGTCGTCGGCGCGCTGGCCTTCGTCCAGCAGGCGGAGCCGCGCTACGACCTGTACGCCCGCCGGCTCAGCGCCCCGCGCGACAGCCTGTAGGCCGCGCGGCGGCCTGTAGGTCGCGACAGTCGTACGAGGTCGGGCGTGCGGGCCCGAAGGCGTTAGAAGACCGGCTTTCCGCCCGTGACGCCCAGCACCGCCGCCGAGACGTAGCTCGACAGCCGCGGCGAGGCGAGGAACACGAACGCGGGTGCCAGCTCCGACGGCTGCCCGGCCCTGCCCAGGGGCGTGTCCCCGCCGAACTTCGGGAGAGCCTCGCCCGCCTTGGTGGCCGGCTGCAGCGGGGTCCAGATCGGGCCGGGGGCGACCGCGTTGACGCGGATACCCTTCTCGCCGAGTTCCGCGGCCAGGTTGACCGTGAAGTTGTTGATGGCCGCCTTCGTCGAGGCGTAGTCGATGAGGTTGACCGAGGGGTCGTACGCCTGGATCGAGCTGACGTTGATGATCGAGGCGCCCTTCGTCAGATACTTGAGCGCCTCCTGCGTCACCCAGAACATCGCGAAGATGTTGGTCCGATAGACCCGGTCCAGCTCCTGGGTCTCCAGCGAGGCGAGCCCGGTCTCGCGGCGCCCCCATTGGAACCCCGCGTTGTTCACGACGATGTCCAGGCCCCCCAACTGGTCGGCGGCGTCGTTGACGACCTGGCGCGCCACCGCCTCTTCGCACAGGTCACCCGGCAGGAGTGCGCAGACGCGCCCCGCCTTCTCCACCCAGCGCGCGGTGTCCTCCGCGTCGCTCTGCTCCTCGGGGAGGTATGAGAGCGCGACGTCGGCGCCCTCGCGCGCGTAGGCGATGGCCACCGCGCGGCCGATGCCCGAGTCGCCGCCCGTGATCAGAGCCTTGAGGCCGGCCAGCATGCCGTGCCCCTCGTATGTCTCTTCGCCGTGGTCCGGCACGGGGTCCATCTGGGTCGTCAGGCCGGGTGGCGGCTGCTCCTGGGCCTCGAAACCGCCGTCGTCGGTCGCCACGAGCGCCTCTGCGCGCCTGCTTACTTCGTACAAATCAGTCATACATCCACACTCACTCGGCACGCTGTTCTCCGCCACCGGGCGATCACCGGGATCCTGGTCGCGGTGCTGTTCTGCGCGGTGGTTCTGGGCGGGATGAAGCGGATCGGCAAGGTAAGCGGGCTGGTCGTGCCGTTCATGGCGCTCGCCTACGTCGTCCTCGGCCTGGTTGTCGTCGCGATGAACGCCGCACGGGTGCCGGAGATGTTCGCGCTCATCTTCCGCAGCGCGTTCGGCGGGGAGGCCATGTTCGGCGGAATGCTCGGCGCGATCATCATGTGGGGCGTCAAGCGCGCCATCTACTCCTCCGAGGCCGGCACGGGCTCCGGCGCCCAGGCCTCGGCGGCCGCCGAGGTCAGCCACCCGGTCAAGCAGGGCCTCGCGCAGGGGTTCTCGGTCTATGTCGACACGCTGTTCGTCTGCACGATGACCGCGCTGATGATCCTGTCGACCAACAACTACAACGTGGCGCGCGAGGACGGCTCGATGGTCATCGAGCACGTACCCGGTCTGACCGCCGGACCCGCGTACACGCAGGCGGCGATCGAGAGCACCTTCCCGGGCTTCGGCGCGGCGTTCGTGGCCGTCGCGATGTTCTTCTTCGCGTTCACCACGCTCCTGTCCTTCGGCTTCTACGCCGACACCAACCTGTCCTACTTGCTGCGCCGGAGTCGCGTCGAGCGCCCCGTGATCATCGTGTTCCAGCTCGTGCTGGCGGCATCGATCATCGTCGGCTCCTTCCGGACGTCGATGTTCGCGTGGAACCTGGCAGACATCGGCGTGGGCCTCTACACCTGGGTCAACCTCGTCGCGCTCGTCTTCTTGGCCCCCGTCGCGGTCCGGGTCTTCAAGGACTACGAGCGACAGCGCAAGCAGGGCAAGGACCCGGTCTTCGTGGCGGCCGATGTCGGCATTACGAACGCACCGGTCTGGGAGGGGGTCGCCGAGCGCCTGCGCGTGGAGCAGGATGCCCCCACTCGGTCCTGAATCGCCTGGGAGCCTGGATCGCCCTGGAGCCTGAATAGCCTTGAGTGGCGGCCTTCCCCATCCGTGAGCTGAGCCCCGCACTGGCGCTTAGGTGATGCATCACCTATCATGGAGGTAGGTAAGTGAGCCATCACGAGACGAAGGGCTGGTCATGACCAAGCTCGCGATCATCTACTACTCCGCCACTGGGCACGGCACGGCCATGGCCCACGAGATCGAGAAGGTCGCCCAGGCGGCGGGAGCCGAGGTGCGGCTGCGCCACATCGCCGAGACCGCCGACGTGTCGCGGTTCGAGAACAACCCGGCCTGGAGCGCGAACTACGAGGCCACCAAGGACCTTCCAACCGCGAGCGCCGAGGACATCGAGTGGGCCGACGCGGTGATCTTCGGCTCACCCACCCGGTTCAGCAACGTCGCCGCGCCCTTCCAGGCGTTCCTCGACTCCCTCGGCGGGGCCTGGGCGCAGGGCAAGCTCGCGGACAAGGTGTACGCGGCCTTCACCTCCAGCCAGACCCTCCACGGCGGCCAGGAGACCACGCTGCAGAAGATCCACCAGGTGGTGATGCACTTCGGTGGAATCATCGTCGCGCCGGGATACACCGACGGCAGCAAGTTCGTCGACGGGAACCCGTACGGCGTCGGGCACGTCACGGGCCCGGACAACCAGAACGAGCTGAGCGACACCACGAAGACCGCGCTGAAGCACATGACCGAGCGCGTCCTGACGGTTGCCGGGAAGCTGGCCTGAACCAGCCCTGCCCGTGAGGGCCGTCGCGTAAGGCGGGGACGTTCCGAAGGAGGAGCAGTGGCGGAGCACGATCAGAAGGGCGCGTACGTGCACAACGGGGAGGAGTTCACGCGGGACACGAACTACATCTCCACGCGGGTCACCGCGGACGGGGCGGAGGGATTCCCCGTCGAGCCCGGCCGCTACCGGCTGGTCGTGGCCCGCGCGTGCCCGTGGGCCAACCGGGCGATGATCGCTCGACGTGTGTATGGCCTCGAGGACGTCATCTCGATGGGCATGGCAGGCCCCACCCATGACGCTCGCAGTTGGACCTTCGATCTCGACCCCGGCGAAGTGGACCCCGTCTTGGGCATCCACTTCCTGAAGGACGCGTACGAGAAGCGACAGCCCGACTACCCGCGGGGCATCACCGTCCCCGCACTCGTCGACACGACCACCGGTGCGGTCGCCACGAACGACTACGCGCAGATGACGCTGGACTTCGGCTCGCAGTGGCGGCAGTTCCACCGCCCCGGCGCGCCCGACCTCTACCCGGAGGCTTCGCGCGGCGAGATGGACGAGCTGATGGAGTTCATCTTCCGCGACGTCAACAACGGGGTGTACCGGTGCGGGTTCGCCGGCTCCCAGGGCAGCTACGACCGCGCGTACGAGCGCCTGTGGTCCGCGCTCGACGTCCTGGAGGAGCGCTTGGCCACGCGCCGCTACCTCATGGGCCCCTCGATCACCGAGGCGGACGTGCGGCTCTATCCGACGTTGGTCCGCTTCGACCCGGTCTACTTCGGGCACTTCAAGTGCAACCGCCAGCCGCTGGACACGATGCCGAACCTGTGGGGATACGCGCGGGACCTGTTCAGCACGCCCGGATTCGGCGACACCAACGACTTCGTCCAGATCAAGTCGCACTACTACGAGGTGCACACCGACATCAACCCGACCGGCATCGTGCCCGCCGGTCCTCGCCTGGACGGGTGGCTGGAGCCGCACGACCGCGACCGCCTGGAGACCAACACCTGGGGCGAGGGAGGCACCCCGCCACCCCCGCCGCCCGCCGCCGAGGTGGTCGATCCGTCGCATACGCCGTTGCGGATCGGCTGATAGCGTCACCCGCTGAGGGGAGTACTTCTCAAGTTCGCACCCGGTCATGACGGCGCCGCCGCCGGCGCCTCGGGGAGCGCGCCACCCGCTGAGGGTGAGCGAAGGAGACCTCAGAATCCCAGCAAAGGATGGAATCTGTGGTCCCGACGTCCGTATGGATCGCGACGGTCGCGTTCATCGTCGCGTTGCTCCTCTTCGACTTCTTCTTTCACGTCCGCACGGCGCACACGCCGACGTTGCGTGAGGCAGCGACCTGGTCGGCGATTTACGTCGGCATCGCGATCCTCTTCGGGGTGGGGGTGTTCTACTTCGGGGGCCCGCAGATGGGCTCGGAGTACTTCGCTGGCTACATCACCGAGAAGGCGTTGTCGGTCGACAACCTGTTCGTCTTCCTGCTCATCATGAGCAGCTTCCGGGTCCCCGGGCCCGACCAGCAGAAGGTGCTGCTGTTCGGGATCGTGTTTGCGCTGATCGCCCGCACCGGGCTGATCTTCGTCGGGGCCGCACTGATCAACCAGTTCGCCTGGGTCTTCTACCTCTTCGGCCTCATCTTGCTCGTGACCGCGGGCAACATGCTGAAGCCGGAGGGCTCGGACGGCCACGCCGACAACATCGTGATTCGGCTCGCCCGGAAGGTCTTCCACACCACGAACACGTACGACGGCGACAAGCTGTTCACCATCCACGAGGGGCGTCGCGCGATGACGCCGATGCTGATGGTGATGGTCGCGATCGGCGGCACGGATATCCTCTTTGCGCTCGACTCGATCCCCGCGATCTTCGGGCTGACCACCAACGTCTTCATCGTGTTCACCGCCACGGCCTTCTCGCTGATGGGCCTGCGGCAGCTCTACTTCCTGCTCGACGGGTTGCTCGATCGCCTGATTTACCTGAGCTACGGGCTCGCGGCCATCCTCGGTTTCATCGGAATCAAGCTGATGCTGCACGCCCTGCACGAAAACAACCTGCCGTTCATCAACGACGGCGAGCCGGTCCACGTCGTCGAGATCAGCACCAACCTGTCCCTGGTCGTGATCATCGGGGTGCTCACGGCGACTGTGATCGCCTCGCTGCTGAGCCCCACCGGCAAGGCGCGCACCACGATCAACAACGCGCGCACGCACGCGCAGCGCTACCTCGACATGGATTACGAGACCGACCAGGAGCTCCGCGAACAGACGTACGCCCGCCTTGAGAAGGAGTCGGCCCAACTCAAGATGCTCCCCGCCAAGCACCGCGGCCTGATCCGGGACGAGCCCGGCCTGGTCGAGCTGCTGGAACGGGCCAAGGTGGCCCACGAGGAGCGGGTGGCCGCCGGGCACGCCTCGGCGGCGATGAACAACCTTCCGTAGCCTGGTCGTCATGACCGCCACCCCAGCGCGCGCCCCGGTGCGGCTCGAGGACTCCTACGCCCGAGCCGTCCCTCGGCTGTCCGTCGCCTGGCAGGCGTCCGACGCCCCGGCCCCGAGACTCCTGGTGCTCCAAGAGGAGCTGGCCGCCCAGCTGGGGTTCGACCCCGCGTGGTTGCGGTCCGAGGAGGGCGTCGCGTTCCTGCTGGGCCGGGTGCCGGGCGGCGTACCGCCGGTGGCGCAGGTCTACGCCGGGCACCAGTTCGGCAACTACGTGCCCCAGCTCGGCGACGGTCGCGCGCTGCTCGTCGGCGAGGTGATCGACGCCGGCGGCGTGCGCCGGGATCTGCACCTGAAGGGCTCCGGGCCCACCCCGTTCGCGCGCCGCGGTGACGGCAAGGCGGTCGTCGGGCCGATGCTGCGCGAGTACCTGGTCAGCGAGGCCATGCACGCCCTGGGCGTCCCCTCGACCCGGTCGCTGTCGGTCGTCGCGACCGGCGAGCAGGTGTTCCGGGAGCGGCCCATGCCGGGGGCCGTCCTCTGCCGGGTCGCGGCGAGCCACCTGCGGGTGGGGACGTTCCAGTACGCGGCCGCCCTCGGCGAACCGCAGGTGCTGCGAAGCCTCGCCGACTACGCGATCGAGCGGCACTACCCGCACGCGGCCGACGCGGAGAACCCGTACCTCTCTTTGTACGAGTCCGTGGTGGCCGCCCAGGCGGAGCTGATCGCCGGGTGGATGGCCGTCGGCTTCATCCACGGGGTGATGAACACGGACAACATGGCGATCTCGGGCCAGACCATCGACTACGGACCGTGCGCGTTCATGGACGCCTACGACCCGTCCACGGTGTTCAGCTCGATCGACCACGCGGGACGGTACGCGTACGGCAACCAGCCCGGCATCGCGCAATGGAACCTGGCCCGCTTCGGCGAGACGCTGCTGCCGCTGCTCGACGACCGCACGGAGGCCGCGGTCGAGGCGGCCACGGCGGTGCTGCTCACGTTCCCGGACCGGTACGAGCAGGCCGCGGCGCGCGTGTTTTCCGCGAAGCTCGGCCTGCCGGCGCCCGACCCGGCGCTCGTCGGCGTCCTGACCGTCCTGCTGGAGGAGGGGCGCGTGGACTTCACGACGTTCTTCCGCGCCCTGGCCGGGGGCGCCGCGCGGGAGCTGTTCACGGCGCCCGAGGCGTTTGACGCCTGGGCTGCCCGACGCGACGCCGCGCTTCCGGCGGACGCCGGCGAGCGCGCGGCCCTCGCCGCCGCCATGAACCGGATCAACCCCCTCTACATCCCGCGCAACGACCGGGTCGAGGAGGCGCTGGACGCGGCGAACGAGGGCGACCTGGGCCCGTTCGAGCGGCTGCTGGAGGCGGTGAGGCACCCGTTCGACGAGCGGGCGGAGTGGGCGGACCTGGCCGGCCCGGCGCCCGCAGGCGGCCCGCCGCACATCACGTACTGCGGGACCTGACGCCCTACAGGAACTACGCACTGCGGGATCTGATGGCGCCGGGATCTGATGCCGCCTGCGGCGATGTCCCACGCCGACTCCGGCGTCGCCAGGGCGAGAATCCGCGCATGTGGTGGGTCACACCGTGGCGAGGCCGCGCGGGCCGTGCCGAGCGAGAGGGGTACTCTCACTGGAAGTGAGGGTGGGACCAATCGTCTCACCGACCGAGACAGCGATCCCCGGCCCGGCGGCCGGCAAGACATGCGTGATCCGGCCCGCCCCGTGGCAGGGGAGGTGTCGTGGCGACCAAGAGGCTGTTGTCCGGGAACGAGGCCATCGCGCGGGGCGCGTGGGAGGCCGGGGTGAGCGTCGGGTGCGGCTACCCCGGGACGCCGTCCACCGAGATTCTCGAGGCTCTGTTCACGTACGACGACGTCTACTGCGAGTGGAGCGTCAACGAGAAGGTCGCCCTCGAGGTCGGTCTCGGCGCGTCGCTCGCGGGCGCGCGGGCCCTGGTCACGATGAAGCACGTCGGGGTCAACGTCGCGGCCGACCCGCTCTTCACCGCCGCCTACACGGGCGTCGAGGCGGGACTCGTGATCATCACGGCGGACGACCCGTCGATGCACTCCTCGCAGAACGAGCAGGACAACCGGCACTACGCGATCGCGGCGAAGATCCCCATGTTCGAGCCCGCCGACGCCGCCGAGGCACGCGAGTTCGCGAAGGCGGCGTTCGAGCTCTCCGAGGACTTCGACACGCCGGTGTTCCTGCGCACCACCACACGCCTGTCGCACAGCAAGTCCGTCGTCGAGGTGCCCGACGAGCCCGGCGCCGGCCGCGAGCAGCGGCCCGCGCCCGCCGGTTTCACGAAAAACCCCGCCAAGTACGTGATGATCCCCGGCAACGCCCGCGGCCGCCGCGTCGCGCTCGAGCAGCGGATGCAGCGGCTGAGCGAGTTGGTCGAGACCCACCCGGCGAACCAAGTGGAAGAAGGCCGCGGCGACGTCGGGATCATCACGGCCGGGGTGCCGTACACCTATGTGAAGGAAGTCCTCCCGGAGGCCTCCGTCCTGCGGCTCGGCATCGTCCATCCGCTCCCGCGGCGGCTCATCGAGGACTTCGCGGCCCGGCACAAGACGGTATACGTCGTCGAGGAGCTCGATCCCGTTATCGAGACCCAACTGCGCTCCTGGGGGATCGACGTCATCGGCAAGGAGGTGTTCCCCGCGATCGGCGAGTTCAGCGCCGACGTGCTGCGAGCCGCGCTCGGCCTGGAGCCCGCGGCTCCTCCGCCGGTCTCGGCGGTACCGGTGCCGCCCCGTCCGCCGGGCCTGTGCCCCGGATGCCCGCACTCCCCGGTCTATGACGCGCTGCGCGACGCGGGGATGGTCGTGTCCGGGGACATCGGCTGCTACAGCCTCGGCGTGCTACCCCCGTACAACGCCCTCGACACCCTCGTCGACATGGGCGCGAGCCTCACGATGGCCCACGGTATGGACGCCGCGCTGCGGGACGTCCCGGACCGCCCGAAGATCGCGGCGGTGATCGGCGACTCGACGTTTGCGCACTCCGGGCTGACCGGCCTGCTCAACGCGATCTGGAACAAGCGCGGCGGGCTCTACATCGTGCTGGACAACGGCACCACGGCAATGACCGGCATGCAGCCGAACCCCATGAGCGGCCTGCGGATCGGCCATGAGGAGTCCCCGGCGGTGGACTACGTGCTGCTGGCGAGAGCGTTCGGCCTGCCGGCGGAGAACGTGCGGGCTGTCGACGCGCACGACCGCGCGGCCGTCGACGCCGCCATCACCGAATTGGCCGAGCAGCCGGGGATCCGCCTGCTCGCGGTCATCGGCATGTGCGTCATCGAGGCCAAGGAGCTACGCGGGCTCGGCATGCTGGAGGAGCGCAAGGAAGCCCGTACGGTCCACCTGCCGTTGACGACCAGGCCGGGGGTGGCTGCCCGTGTCTGACGCACAGCCCGAACAGATCGTCGGCGTGACGCTCGAACAGTCCGTCGGCGCACAGCCCGAGCAGATCTTCAACGTGTTGATGGTCGGGGTCGGCGGACAGGGCATCGTCCTGGCCAGCGACATCCTCGGCGACGCCGCGGTGGCGGCCGGGCTCGACGCGAAGAAGAGTGAGATCCACGGCATGTCCCAGCGGGGCGGGCCGGTGTTCAGCCACGTCCGGTTCGGACCCTCGCCGGTGCACTCGCCGACGATCCCGCAGGGCGAGGCGCACGTGATCTACGCGCTGGAACGGATGGAGCTGCTGCGCTGGGCGGCGTGGGCCCGACCCGACGCGGTGGCTGTCTACGTGGACCACGACATCATGCCGCTCGGGGTCAGCGAGTACCCGCAGGGCGTGGACGAGGAGATCGGCCGCCTCTTCGCGCGGGTCGTCCGCTTCGAGGCTCGGGCGTTGCGCCGGCTCATCTCGCCGAAGGTGTTGAACACGGCGCTGCTGGGCGCGGTCTCGGTGCTCGCGCCCCTGGATGTGGAGCATTACGCCGGGGCGATCGAACGGCACTGCCCTGCCGGGACCGGACCCGCGAACCTGACCGGGTTCGAGACCGGCCGGGCGCTGGCCCGCGAACAACTGCACGCCGTCCCCGCCGTCTGACGGGGCACGCCGCGCGATCTGCGATGTGGGGTGTCGCGTGCGGCGCGTGGACCCGCCGCGCTGTCCGGATGGCGAGACGTGTTCCGAGCGACCTACTCGATCGTGGTGAGGCCGTGTTGACGATGACAACGTCGCAGGTCAACGAGATCTCGAATGATGAGATCGGCGATCGAGTAGGTCGCTCGGAACATTTCCTGCCGGTGACGATGCGCCGGCAGGTCCCTTCCGGGTCAGGGACGTCAGCTCGCGAGCGGGCAGTTGGCCGGACGCTCGCCCGTGCGACCGTAGCCGCCGCCGGAGCCGTCCCGCTTCAGGCCCTTGCTCTGTCCCTGCTGCATGCCCTGGCCCTGGCCGTTTCGCATCCCCTGGCCCGGAGCCTGGCAGGCGCCCGTGGTCTGGCACTGCCCGCTGCCTTGGCCCGGACCCTGGCCGGTCCGCATCCCTTGGCCCTGGCCGTTTCGCATCCCCTGGCCCTGACCGCTGCCCATGCCGGTCTTGCCGTCGACCGCCGCGGTGAAGGCCTTCAGGTGGTTTTCGCTGCCGGCCAGGAGGTTGCCGTAGACCGTGGACAGGTCGTCCGGCAGGCTCGGGTCGGCCGCCAACCTCTTGAGGTCGGCGATGTCGCGAGTCTCGAGCTCCACGCCCACCTTGTGGGCCTCGGCGCGGCTCGTGAGCGCGAGGTCCTTCCAGCCGTCGTAGAGCCGCTGGATCTCGGCGCTGGCGTACGTCCCGGCGGGCTTGTCCTGGGCGGGATCGTCGATCCCGTACCGCGTCAGCATCCGCCCGACCGCGTCGAAGTGACGTTGCTCGGACTGCGTGATATTGGCGAACGGGCGCGCGCCGTCGTAGTGGTCGGCGATCAGCCGGTAGAGATCCCGCGCCATCCGCTCCTCGTCGCGCGAGTAAGCCAGGTTCTTGGCGGCCTCCTCGGAGAGGCCCGCGGAGAGGGCGGTGGCGGCCGGGGCAGCCGGTGCGGGGTCGGATGCGGTGGACGCGTACGCCGAGCCGCCCCCGAGGAGTGCGAGCCCGAGAGCCGCGGCGGCTGCGATGGTTTTCATGGTGACCTCTCTCATCTGGTGAGCCGGCCTCTCCGGCTCACCTCCAGTGAGCGATCCCGACGTCAGCGGTCAACAGGGAAACCATGAAGAAGGTGTGAGGACAACCCTCAGGCGACCGCTGGGTGCGCCTCACGCCACGCGTTGAAGCCGCCGAGCACGTCTGAGACATCGCCGAATCCGCGTTGGCGCAGGAAGCTCGCGCCGACGCTGGAACGCCACCCGCCCGCGCAGTAGAGGACGACCGGACGCCCGGCGTCCAGCTCCCCGAAGCGGTCGGGCAGCTGCGGCAAAGGGATGTGCACGGCCCCGGGGATCGCGCCGGCGGCCACTTCGCCAGGATTGCGGATGTCGACGATCTGCGTCGAGGCGTCCAAGCCGTCCAGCGTCCCCGCCTCCCGGCGGCTGCTGTGCCGGACCGCGTCCCGGTGCCGGACCAGGTAGTCCTCCGGCTCGGGGATGAACCCCAGCACGTGGTCGTACCCGATGCGGCTCAACCGCATCGCGACGTCCTGCTCCAGGCCGGCGGGCGCCAGCACGACGATCCGGTCCTGCGGGCGGAACACCATCCCTGCGGTCTCGGCCATGCGGCCGTCCGCGGGGACGCTGACCGAGCCGGCCAGGTGCCCTGCCGAGAACTCGTCCGCGCCCCGCGAGTCGTGCACGATCGCGCCGGACGACAGCAGGGCGGCGACCTCTTCATCGGTGAGGGCCGGGACCTGCGCGCCGATGGGGCGCAGGTCGCGCTCCTGCTTGTTGAGCGAGGCGTTGAACAGGAAATACCCGGGGGCCGCCGGCTGACCCTCCGTCACGACGTCGACGAACTCCTCCTCGGTCATGGGCCGGCACGCGTAGTTGGTGCGTCGCTGCTCGCCGATCGTGGACTGGCGCTCGGTCGACAGGTTCTTGCCACACGCCGATCCCGCGCCGTGGGCGGGGAAGACGCGGACCTCGTCGGGCAGCGACATGAGCTTGCGCTGCACGGAGTCGTAGAGCTGCTTGCCCAGCTCCTCCGCCGTGGTCCCCACGGAGGCCAGAAGGTCGGGCCGGCCGACGTCACCGATGAACAATGCGTCGCCCGTGAGAACCCCGTACGGGATCTCGTCGCTGGCGTGCTCGTACACGACCACGCTGACGGACTCAGGAGTGTGACCGGGGGTGTGCAGGATCTCCAGCTCGACCTCGCCCAGGCTGATGCGCTCCCGGTCGCGCAGCGGGCGGATCTCGAACGCCGGCTCGGCGGCGTCGCCGTAGCCGATCCAGGCGCCGGTGGCCTCGGCGAGCTCCAGGTGCCCGGAGACGAAGTCCGCGTGGAAGTGCGTGTTGATGATGCCGACGATGCGAAGCCCCTGGGACGCGGCGTCGTCGAGGTACTCCTCGATGTCGCGCCGCGGGTCGATCACCACGGCCTGCCGGGTGGTCTCGTCGGCGACCAGGTAGGAGGCCTGAGAGAGGCAGTCCAGGTAGTACTGAGTGAAGATCATCGGTCTCTCCTCGTCTGCTGGTGGCGGGGAACTGTTGCCGTGACGATACCCCCAGGGGTATAGTCGACGCAACCCCCCGAACTGCCGGCGGTGACCTGGCGCCTCGGGACGTATACCCAGCCGGGTAGGGCGTCACGGCATCGGGGGATCTGCCACCGCACCTTCTTTTCCGAGGAGTCCCCCCGCCATGTCCGTCATGGAGACCGCCGAGATCCACCCGCACGCCGATCCGTCCACCGTGCGCCAGATGCCTGCGAGAGTCAGCGTCGCGCAGCTGCGGGATTGGCTCGCCCAGCCCGACCGGCCCCGGCTCATCGACGTGCGTTCTGCCGCGGAGTTCCGCGCGGCGCACATCCCGAGCGCCTACAACGTGCCGCTCCCGCTGCTCCGGGAGCACCGCGAGGAGTTCGCCGAGCCGCTCAACGAGCAGATCGTGGTCATCTGCCGCACCGACCGTCGGGCCTCGCAGGCCGAGGAAATCCTGGCGGCAGCCGGTCTTTCACGGCTGCACGTGCTGTCCGGAGGGATGACCGCATGGCAGCAGGCCGACTGTTCGGTGACCTGCGGCGAGGACCGGTGGGACCTGGAGCGGCAGGTCCGGTTCGTAGCGGGCGGCGTCGTGGTGTCGAGCCTGCTCGCGAGCCTCGTGGTGCCTCGGGCGAAATGGGTGGCCGGCGGGATCGGCGCGGGGCTAGTCACAGCGGCGGCCACCGACTCCTGCCTGATGGGCATGATGCTGGCCAAGCTCCCGTACAACCGCGACCTCGAGCCCGACCTGGCGGACGTTCTCACGGACTTGACGCGCTGAGGGAGTGATCAGTGATGGGCATGGTGTGGATCGTCCCGCTCGGGCTCGCGGTGGGTCTGGTGCTCGGCGCCCTGGGCGGGGGCGGGGCCATCCTCACCGTGCCCATCCTTGTCTACCTGGTGGGTCAGGAACCGTCGGCGGCGACAGCCGGCTCGCTCATCGTGGTGGGCCTGACCGCGCTCGCAGGCGTGGTGAGCCATCATCCGGCGGGCAACGTCCGTTTCCGCGACGGCCTCATCTTCGGCGCGATCGGGACGCTCGGATCGCTCGCCGGATCGAGGCTCTCTGTCGGGCTTCCCCCGCACGTGCTCATGACGGCCTTCGGGGTGCTGATGCTGTCGGTCGCGGTGCTGATGGTTCACCAGTGGCGGACCGGGCACCTGGCGAGCGGACGAGGGCGCCGACGCGGCCTGCCCGTGCTGTTGGTCACGGCCAGCGGGGTGGGCTTCTTGACGGGGGTTTTCGGTGTGGGAGGCGGCTTCGCCGTGGTGCCCGCCCTGGTGCTCGCGCTCGGCTACGCGATGCCCGTGGCCGTCGGCACCTCGCTGATCGTGATCGTCGTCAACAGCGCCACCGCGCTGGGCGCGCGCGTGGTGGGCGGCGTCGACATCGACTGGCCGCTCATCCTGCTGTTCAGCGTCTTCGGGGCGCTGGGCAGCCTGCTGGGCGCCCGGGTGGCGGCGCGCGTTGATTCCCGCCACCTCAGCCTCGCCTTCACGATCCTGTTGGTCGCGGTGGCGGCCTACGTGTTGGCGATGAACGTGCCGACGCTCGTGAGCTGACCGTCGGCGGCACGAAGGCGGGGTGCCAGCCGCCGGGACGCGCTCTTTCGAGAGCCGTCTAACGGACGTTCTAGAGCCGTCTATCGAACGATATTGATCGAGTCACAGGCAGCTGTATCGAGAGGTCGCATAGTGTGCGGCCGTGGCGCCACGTGGGCTGGATCGCGAAGTATTCACATCTCTAGATGAACAACAATAGATGGATATAAGGACTGATCGCGCTGTCGCCGAGAGCGGGGTTCGACTGTCCGGATCGTTCGGCGCGTGACACGCTACGAGGGACGCACCACGCGACAGGAGGACGAGATGGGTGAGATCAGCGCCGAGGCACGCCGCGAGAACCTCCAGTACCTGAGGTCCCGGCACGGGGACATCTACGACGCGTACGAGGAGTACGGGCGACTCGTCCACGAGCGCGGCGGTCCCCTCGACGAGAAGACACGCTGGCTGGTCAAAGTTGCGGTGACGACCGCCGGGCAGAACCCCGACGCGCTCGGCACTCACATCCGCAAGGCGCTACGTAACGGGTGCAGCCACGAGGAGATCGAGCACGCGATCCTGCTGACGGCGCCGTCCAGCGGGTTCCCAACCATGATGGAGGCGCTGCTCGTCCTGCGTCAGGTCCTGGCCGACGACTGACTGCTCCCGCGGGCGAGTCGCGCCGCGCTCGCCGCGCTCGCCGCACTCACCAGCGACGCCGCACCAGCGACGCCACTTGAGCTTGCGGAGTATCTCTAGCTCTTGAGAATTAGCAAGAATCAGCTAGAAGCCCCGATCGCGGTGTTGCTCCGCAGGTGGGGCACCGCACGCCGGCGGGGGCTACCGTGGGGTGACCCCCTGACCACGGCCGGTCGGGCGGAGGCGCACTGGAGGTGGTTATGTCGGACATGGCTCTGCCGGACGTAGCGGGACGCGTGGTCGTCGGCGTCGACGGCTCGGAGCACGCGTTGCGAGCGGTGAGCTGGGCCGCCGCGTACGCCGCCCGGCGCGGCGTGGGCCTCACGGTCGTCCGGGTGGCGCCGCACGTCCCCGTACCGAAGCGGTTGGGCGTGTACGCGCTGCTGACGAAGGGCACCGACTACCTGAAGGCGGTCGAGGAGTCCCTGCGGTCCGGACTGGACGCGGCGACCGACCTCGCCCGCTCGCAGTGCCCCGACCTGGACGTCCGGGCCGAGATGATCGAGGGCAACGCCGCCGGCATCCTCGGCGCGATGAGCGCGGACGCCCGCTGCGTCGTGCTCGGCGCGACGGGTGCCTCGCGGATGCGGGGGGCGCTGCTCGGCGGGACCGCGACCGCGGTCGTGCACGAGGCCCGCGGGTCGGTCGTGATCATCCCGGAGGGAGACTGGCTCCCCTCCGATCCGGTGGTCGTCGGGCTCGACGACTCGGATGCGTCCGAGGCGGTCGTACGGGCCGCCATCGACGAAGCCATGAGCTCCGGGCGCTCGCTGCGGGCCTTCTACGCCTGGGACATCGACCCGGCGCTGGGCGGTGCCGCCATCGAGGTGATGCTGCGGGACGAGAGCCAGATCATCGCGGAAGGCCACGCGATGCTGGAGCGCCTGACCGCGGACGCGCCCGAGGGGCTCGCGGTCGATCGGGTCGTGGAGATGGGCCGCGCGGGCCCGGTGCTGGCGACCGCCTCCCGTCGCGCGTCCCTGGTGGTGGTCGGCAGCCACGGCCACGGCGGCCTGACCGGGCTGCTGTTGGGCTCGGTGAGCCGATCCGTCCTCCTGCACGCGGCGTGCCCTGTCATGGTGGTCCGCACGAAGGGCTGATCCCTCCCACCCTGGGCGCGCGGCGTCGGATCCCCCGCGTGACCTGGATTCTTGCCGCCTCGGTCCCGGTGAAGCATGCTCGGGCCCAGCAGCCCGCGACTCTCGACTCGGGCCCAGCAGCCCGCAACTCTCGAAAGGCTCGTCATGAAGCGCTTGCCCGTCCCGCCGTTGCCGCAGACGATGCAGCGCTACCTGGCCACCGTCGCGCCGCTCCTGGACGACCAGCAGCTGGCGGCCACGCGCGCGGCGGTCGACGCGTTCGAAGCGGGAGACGGACCGGCCTGCCAGGCCGCGTTGCTGCGCTTCGCGGACGAGGAGGCGGCGCTCGGCCGCAACTGGATGTCGGTGGCCTGGCTGGCGGGCTACTTCGACACCCGTACCGCCCTTCCCCTCACGAGCAACGTGGCGTTCCAGCTGAACTGGGACCCTGCCGCGGAAGGGCTGGCGCTCGCCGCCGACGTCGCGCACCGCTTCGCCGCCGTGTGCCTGCGGTACCTGCGCGGCGAGGAGGCGCCCGAGGTGAACTCGCGCGGCGAGGCCGTCTGCGAGCAGCAGCGGCTGTTCCTCGCCGGGGGAGTACGGGACCCCCGCCCGACGCGCGACGAGTACCTCCCGGGTCCCGCGTCGGCCGCCCGCCGCCGGATCATCGTGCTCGACCGCGGCCGGGCGTGGACCCTGGCGGTCAGCGACGAGGAGGGCCTCCCCCTCGGTGCTGGGGCCCTCTGCGCGGCGTTGCAGGAGCTGCGCGGCCAGCCCCCCGCTGACGGCGTACCGTTCGCCGCGCCGGCCTACCTGGACACCGAGGAGGCGGCCGCGATCCTGTCCGAGTTGCGCCGGGACCCGCACAACGCCGCCGTCTACGACGAGCTACGCGACGCCCTCTTCGTGCTCCAGCTCACCGGCGAGACGCTGGTGGATGAAGAGCACCTCGAGCGGCTGGCGTTCGGCGGCTGCCAGGGTTGGCCCTTCAAGACCGTCTCGCTGCAGGTCAGCCTCTCCCCTGACCGGTTCGTGGGGATCTCGATGGAGCACAGCATCGTCGACGGGGCCACGCTCCAGGCGACGGTAGGTCGGGCGCGCGCCGTCGCCCCGCTCGAGGGCCGCGGGGGCGAGGTCGCCGACGCGGCTCCCTTGGAGTGGGTGCTTTCCGCCCGCCAGGAGCGACGCCTGGCGGACGGACTCGCCGCCTTCGACGAGCGCGCCGCCGACTACCGCTTCCGGATCCTCGACCTCCCCACCGGGCCGGTCCCACCCCTGCCGTTCAAGCTGAGCCACGACGCCGGCATGCAGCTGGTCCTGATCTATGCCCAGCTCGCGACGTACGGGCGCCTGCGGAGCACGTACGAGTCCGTGGACATGCGCGAGTACGAGGCGGGGCGCACCGAGTGCCTGCGACCGAACACCGCGGCGGCCGTGGCGTGCGCCGAGGCGATGGTGCGCGGGGAGGGGACCGTCGAGCTGCTGCGCGCCGCGCTGGACGCGCACCGGGAGCTGGTGAAGGTCAGCAAGTACGGCCAGTCGATCGACCGGCACCTGTTCGGGCTGGCCCTCATGGCGGCTCGCGAGGGCCTGTCGATGCCGATCCTGGACGACCCCGCGTACGCGATGTTGACCACCGACTTCCTGTCCACGACCTCCCTCGGGGAGCCGACGAAGATCGTGCGTGCGGCGTTCGCGCCGACGAGCGAGGGCGGCATCGGGGTCAACTACACGCCGCTGGAGGGGGTCTACGAGTTCTGCCTGAACTACGTGGAGGACGAGGCCGAGCTGGTGGACGAGTTCGGTGACGCGTTGAGCGAGGGCGTCCGCGCCCTGTGGGACCTGCTGGAGCGGGCGTCCCTGGACATCACGACGGCCCTCGACCCTCGCTGAGCTGCACGGCCCTCGTTGAGCTGCACGACCTTCGTTGAGCTGCGCCGGTCCTCGCTGAGCTGCGCCGGCGTCGAGGTCAGGCGCCGATCGCGTCCAGGGTCGGGGTGTGCGCGAGTAGCCGCTGCGTGTAGTCCTGCTCCGGGTGGTCGAACACCTGCGCGGTCAGGCCGGACTCGACCACTCGGCCGTCCCGCAACACGATCACCCGGTCGGCGAGGGTGCGCACCAGCGCCAGGTCGTGGGTGACGAAGAGCATCGAGATCCCGCGATCGTTTTTGATCTGGGTCAGCAGCGCGGCGATCGACCCCTGGATCGAGACGTCGAGCGCCGAGGTGATCTCGTCGCAGACCAGCACGTCGGGTTCGGCGGCCAGCGCGCGGGCGATCGCCACCCGCTGGCGCTCGCCGCCCGACAGGCTTCCCGAGCGCATCGACAGGATGCTCTCCCCGAGCTGGACCGAGTCCAGCAGCTCCGCGGCCCGCTCGCGGGCGGCCCGCCCGGTGGCCACGCCGAACAGCGCCAGCGGCCGGCGGAGGATCTGCTCGACGGTGCGTCGCGGATTCAGTGACAGGTAGGGGTTCTGGAAGATGTACTGCACCCGCTTGCGTTCCTTCGGCGAGCGCTTGCGGGCGGTCGGCGCCAGCACCTGCCCGGCCAGGGACACCGTGCCGGTCCAGTCGCCGTGCAGACCGCCGACACACCGGGAGATCGTGGTCTTGCCTGACCCGGATTCCCCGACGAGGGCGACGATCTCGCGCTCGGCGAGGTCGAACGACACGTCGTGCACGACGTGGGCTCGGCCGTAGCGGACGTTGAGGTCCTGCACCGTGAGGATGATCGTGCGATCCCGCTGCGGGTCGGTGTCGGCGACGACCCGGTCCTCGGTGTCCCAGGGCGGCAGGTCGGCGAGCCGAATGCAGCGGGCGACGTGGGCTGGGGCCGTCTCGATGAGTTCGGGCTCGACGCGGGCGCACTCGGGGATCGCGTACTCGCACCGGTCGTGGAAGCGGCACCCGCTCGGTCGGTTCCCGGGGGAGGGCGCGCGCCCGGGGATGCCCGACAGCGTGAAGGGGCGCGTGAGGTGGGGGATCGCGCGCAGAAGGGCCCGCGTGTACGGGTGCTGCGGCGAGACGAACACCTCACGGGTGGGGCCCTCCTCCACGAGCTGCCCGGCGTAAAGGACGGCGACCCGGTCGGCGATGGTGGCGACCACGGCGAGGTCGTGGGTGACGTAGAGGGCGGCCACATCGAACCGGTCGCACAGCTGCGCCAGCGTGTCCAGCACCATGCCCTGGGTGGTCACGTCGAGGCCGGTGGTCGGCTCGTCCAGGACAAGGACCGAGGGCCGCGGGAGGAACACCATCGCGAGCGCCACCCGCTGCACCTGCCCGCCGGACAGCTGGTGGGGGTAGCGAGCGAGGAACTCGTCGTCGGCCGGGAGCCCGACCTCTGGGAGGATCTCGCGGATCCGCGCGTCCCGCTCCGCGGGCGTGCCGAGGCGGTGCATGTCGAGCAGCTCGCGCAGCTGCTTGCCGATCCGGATCGCCGGGTTGAGGGCCGAGCTGGGGTCCTGGGGCACGTAGCCGACGTCGACCCCCCGAATCGCGCGGATCTCGTCGGGCGTCATGGTCTGCAGGTCGTGACCCGCGACGTGGATGTCGCCCCGCTCGATGTGCGCTCCCGCGCGGGCGTAGCCGAGCAGCGCGGTGCCGGTCGTGGTCTTCCCGGAGCCGGACTCGCCGACGAGGCCGACGATCTCCCCCGCCGTGAGGGTGAGGTCCAGGTCGTCGACCACGTCGATGTCGCGTCCGGTCAGTCCGATGCGCAGGCCCCGGACGACGCAGGTCGGTCCGGCCGAAGGCGTGGCGGGCGTGCCGTCTGCTTCGTCCGCGCGGTCTGCGCGGTCTGCGCCGTCTGCGTGCGGTGCCGTCATGACTCTCGCCTCGCGGTGTAGGCGCCCAGCCCGTCGGCGACCATGTTCGTGCCGACGGTGAACAGCGCGATGAGCAGGACGGGTGCGAGCACCCCCCACGGCTGGACGAGGAGGCCCAGACGGTTTTCGTTGGTCATCTGCCCCCAGTCGGCTGCGCCCGGGTCCGCGGCGAACCCGAGGAAGCCGATCGCGGCGATCATCCCGATCGAGTAGGTCAGCCGCAGCCCAGCCTCGGCGAGCAGCGGCATCGCCAGGTTCGGGCCGAGCTCGGTGGTGACGATCCGCCACTTCTTCTCGCCGATCGCCTCGGCGGCGGCGATGAAGTCGCGGGTGACCCAGGACAGGGCCACGCCTCGAGCGACCCGGGCGATGCGCGGCGCGTGAGAGAGGCCGACGAACGCGATGATGACCCACCACGAGGGCGTCTTGACCGCGGAGAGGACGAGCAGCGCGACGAGGATCTGCGGGAACGCGAGGAAAACGTCGTTGACCCGCATGACGATCTCGTCGAACCAGCCGCCGACGTACGCCGAGACCACGCCGATGCCGACTCCGACGACGACCCCGAGGAGCGTGGCCAGCAGTGCGGCCACCAGGACGGACTGGCCACCGTGCAGGACCCGGCTCAGCACGTCCTGGCCCAAGTAGTCGGTGCCGAGGAAGGAGCCCTCGGCGGTGAACGGCCGGCCGACGATGTCGTACTGCCCGTGCGGCGCGAGCACCGGCCCCAGCAGTGTGATCGCGACGATGACCAGCGTGACCGCCAGTCCGATGGCGATCCTCGGGGTGCGCACCAGGCGCAACGCGGTGCTCATGTCGTTCCTTCGCGCTCGTCGAGCTCCGCGGTGCGGGGGCGTGCGTGGGTGGACGTGCGTACGCGCTCTTCCTCGCCGCTCATGAGACCATCGCCGTTCGGGCTCGCGGCGTCAGCAGGATCGACAGGGCGTCGGCGACGAGGTTGACCAGCACGTACGCGGCGGCGATCAGCATCGCCAAAGCTTGCACCATCGGGAAGTCGGAGTTGCGGACCGAGTCCACGAGCAGGGCGCCGATACCGGGGTAGTTGAAGAGGTACTCCACGAGCACCACGCCCCCGACCAGCCAGGCCAGCTGCAGCGCGGTCACCTGCACGGTGGGCACCAGGGTGTTGGGCAGGGCGTGCCGCAGGAGCACCTTCGTTTCCGGGATCCCCTTGAGGCGCGCCAGCTCGACGTAATCGGAGTCCATCGTCTCCACCAGGTTGGCCCGCAGGATGCGGGTCATGTACGGCACGATCGCGATCACCAAGGTGGCCACCGGCAACACGAGGGAGCGGGGCTCGGTGAAGACGGACGCCCCGAACGGCAGGGCGGTGACCGCGGGCAGCAACTGGAAGACGCTGGTCGAGAAGAGCGCGACGAGGAGGATGCCGGTCACGAACTCGGGTACGCCCGCCAGGGTGAGCGTGGTCACCTGGATGGCGTTGTCGACGGCGCGGCCGCGGAACCGAGCGGCGAGCACGGCCAGCCCCACCGACAGCGGGATCATCACGATCGCCACGAGGAACACCAGGAACAGCGAGTTGACCACCTGCTCGCCGATCAGCTCCGTGACCGGCAGGTCGTTGGCGATCGAGGTCCCGAAGTCGCCGCGCAGGAGGTCACCCAGCCACATGCCGTACCGAACCAGCAACGGTTGGTCGAGGTTGAGGGTTTGCTCGATCTGGGCGACCCGCTCGGGGCTCACCGCGAAGTCGCGCCCGAGGATCGCGCGGACGGGATCGCCGAGGGCGACGGTGGCCAGGAAGATGATCACCGACACCGCCCACAGCGTGACGACGGCCATGATCAGCCGGCGCACGAGCCAACGGCCCCACGCGCGGCCAGCGGAGCGAGTGCGGTCCTGGTCGGGCGAGCGCGGTGTCGGCGGGGCGGTCGGGGTGCGATCGGTGGCGGTGGGTGTGGTCATCACGTCGTCCCCAGGGTGACGGTGTGGAAACGGTAGGCCGAGAGCGGCTGCTCCCGGGCGGGCTCCAGGCCGTGGACGGACGGGCTGTAGCCGTCGACTTGGTTGGCGAACGCCCAGATGATGAACCCGCCGGTCTCGTACTCGATCCGCTGCGCGTCCTGCAGCAGCGTCCGGCGCCGGTCGCGATCGGTGGTGCGCTTGGCGGCGGCGATGAGCTCGGCGAACCGCGGGTCGGCGAAGTGGGTCTCGTTGTACGGGGACGTGGGCAGCGAGCAGGCGATGGCCTGCGGCAGGTAGAGCCGGGTGGACCAGAAGTCCTGGGCGAAAACCCAGGACAGGTACTGGGAGCCGTAGAACACGGACGAGTCGACCTTGTTGACCCGCACCTGCACGCCCGCCTGCGCGGCCTGCTGCACGAACAGGTTGGCCGACTCGACCCCGCCGGTGCCGACCGCGGTCGAGGTGGTGAGCTCGACCTGCAGGTTGTCGGCGTATCCGGCCGCCCGCAGCAGCGAGCGCGCCTGGTCGATGTCTTGGTGCCGCTGCGGCAGCTCGTCGCCGAGGTAGTCGGGGTCGAAGGGGCCGTAGAGATCGTTGCCGACCCGTCCGAAACCGCTGAGCGCCTGGTCGATCATCTGCTGGCGGTCCACGATCAGCCGCATGGCCTGGCGGACCCGTACGTCCGAGAACGGCGCAGCGTCCACCCGCATCGTGAACGGGACCCACCCGCCGGTCTCGGAGACGAGGGTGCGGGCGCCCTGCTGCTCGATGGTCCCCGCGAGGTAAGCGGGCAGGTTGTCGATCGTCTGGACCTGGCCGGCGAGGAGCGCGTTGACCTTCGCGGCGTCGTCGCTGAAGTCGATGATGACCAGCGAATCCACGGACGCGGGGCCGTCCCAGTAGTCGCCGTGTCGGAGGAACCGGCTGCGCTGGCCGGGGACGAATCGGTCGTACGTGAACGGGCCGGTGCCGACGGGGTGGTTCACGTCGAAGTCGGCGGGCACCATGCCGAGGGAGTACTGGGCGAGCGCCTCGTCCATGATCCCGTACGGCTCCTTGAGCACCATCCGGTACGTGTGCGGGTCCAGGGCCCGGCAGGAAGCGAAGTCGATGACGGGGGCGAGGTCTACGCCGTAGGGGGCGGGCTTGTCGGGGTTGGCGAACCGCTCGACCGACGCCTTCACGTGCTCGGCGGTGAAGTCCCGCCCGTCGTGGAAGGTCACCCCCCGGCGCAGCCGGAAGGTCCACTCGGTGGCGTCCGCGTTGTGAGACGTTTCCTCGGCGAGGCACGGCTCGACCCGGTAGTCGGGGGTGAACCTCAGCAGCGGTTCGTAGAGGCTGCGGACCCGCGCGATGTCCGGCATCGTGACCGGGAAGTGCGGGTCGAGGGTGTCTTTCAGGCCTCCGCCGGTGGCTCCGTGAACGAGCTGCGTGTTGATCGAATCCGGCGCTGCGCCACAGGCCCCCAGCCCCAGCGCGGCGCCTCCCAGCGTGACTGCGGCCCCGAGCTTGAGCGCTTGGCGTCGGGTCAGGGGGGCCGTGAGGGCAGGGTTCAGTCCGGACGTGGATCCCATGAACGTCACCCCCTGGCGTTTGCGCAACGATAACCGTCGAAGCGGCGCTCGTGTCCGGAATCGGGCATGTGGTGTGCGTCTGCTCACCCAGGACACGGACCGGGAAAGCTGCCGGAGGCCTGGACGATCGCCGCGAAGGTGCCTCGCCGGCGCCCTCGTGGAGGCCCGCGACGAGGCGGTTGTCGGTCGGCTCTGGCACACTCGCGGCGAAGCGCGACACCGACGATTCTGCGCGTTGCAGGCAATCGGCGCGACTCCGGCGATTCGACCATCGGGGCGACGTCGGCGCGTGCCGGACAACGCGGCGGTGGCGAGCGGGACAACGCGGTGGCACGAGCCGGACAAGGCGGCGCTGGCGCGAGCCAGATACGCGAGCCAGATAACTGAGGAGAGGCGAGGGGCCCATGACGACGACCAGCCTTCGGCGGCGGACGAGGAAGGCGCGGTCAGGCCGGGTGACAGTGCGTGCGCGGGGTGCCGCGCGCACGCTGCGGGACGCCCGGCGTGGGGACGCGCCACGCACCCCCCGGGCTCGTCGCCGGCGCGCGAGCCGCACCTTCGTGCACCGGGTGGGGCGCCGCGGGCTGTTCTTCGAGATCTCTCCCGGCGACGGGACCCGGACGCCGCTGCTCCTGCTCAACGGGATCGGGGCGCCGCTGCAACTGTTCCAGCCCTTCGTGGACCGCCTGGATCCTCGCATCGAAGTGATCCGCGTCGACCCACCGGGGATCGGCCGTTCGCCGGGCGCCCGCGGGCCCTACCGGTTCGGGACCTTGGCAAAGATGCTGTGCCGGGCGCTGGACGACCTGGGATACGACGAGGTCGACGTGCTCGGCATCTCGTGGGGCGGCGGCCTGGCGCAGGAGTTCGCCCGGGTCGCGGGCCGCCGCTGCCGCCGCGTGGTGGTCGTGAGCAGCGGGGCGGGCTACCCCCTCTCGCCGGTCTCGCCGGCGGGCGTGTCGCAGTGGACCGACGGTGCGTCGCGGAGCACGCGGCGACGTCGCCGGACGGCGAAGCGGCGCGCGCGGGCGGGTCGCGCGCGCCTGCGGGGCCGTGCGCCGCAGCGGCGCGCCCTCGGGCGTCGCCGCGTGCAGCGTCGTCGCCGCAAGAGCGTGCTGGGCATGATGGCGGGACAGATGTACGGGGGGCAGGCGCGCTGCAGCCCCCGCGCGGCCGGTCACGTGCTGGCCGTCCAGATGCTCTCCGTCCGCCCGATCGGCTGGTCCTGCCAGATGTTCGCGGGCCTGGGGTGGACCAGCGCCTGGTACCTGCCGCTGCTCCGCCAGCGCACCTTGGTCCTGGCGGGCGCCGAGGATCCGGTGGTCCCGGCGTTCTACGGCCGGGTCGTTTCCACGTTGGCCCGCCACGGGGAGCTGCATGTCTATCCGGGCGGCCATGTGGATCTGCTCGTCAAGCCGGAGGTTCTGCTACCCCGGATCGAGGAGTTCCTGGCCCGGCGCTGACGCGCGCGGGAACGTGACGACGCCTACGCTCGCGGCATGGTGTTACTCGCGGCCAGCACGCCGCTGGAGCAGGATCCCGTCGACGTCTTCGCCTGGCACGAGCGCCCCGGGGCGGTCGTCCGCCTGACCCCGCCGGGCGTGGGTCGGGTCGAGTCCGGCCCGTCGGACGGGCTCCGGGTCGGGTCCCGGACCGTGCTGCGGGTCGCTGTGCCCGGCGCGCGGTTGCCGGGGCTGCGGCCGGTCGGGCTTCGCTGGGTGTCCCGGCACAGCGCGTACGATCCGCCGCGCGGCTTCGCCGACGAGATGGAGTCGGGTCCGCTGCGCAGCTGGCGGCACGAGCGGGAGCTGGTGCCGGAGCGTGGCGGGACGCGGTTCACCGAGCGGATCACGTACGAACTGCCTCGGGCGACGCACCTCCCACTCCTGGGCCGCGTTGGCGCCGACGAGGTCGACCGGCGGCTCCGCAGGCTGCTCGCGTACCGCGGAAGGACCCTTGCGGCCGATCTGGACTTCCACGCCGCGAACCCCTCGGAACGTCGGACGATTCTGCTCGCGGGCGCTTCGGGGCTCGTCGGCACCCAGCTCGCGGCGCTTCTTTCGGGCGGAGGCCACGAGGTGCGTCGGCTCGTACGCCACACAGCCGACGCGGCCCGCGGGGAGGTCCGTTGGGATCCCGCGACCGCCTCGTTCGACCCGGCGGCGCTGGGCGACGTCGACGTCGTGATCAACCTGGCGGGGCACCCGATCGCCGGTCGGTTCACCCCCGCGCACCTGCGCCTGGTCCGCGAAAGCCGGGTCGACGCGACCAGGCTCCTCGCGACGGGCCTGGCGAGTCGTGCCGGGGACGGCCGTCCCCGGGCGCTGATCAACGCGTCCGCCAG
Organism: Austwickia sp.; assembly: GCA_039812465.1. Lineage (GTDB taxonomy): Bacteria > Actinomycetota > Actinomycetes > Actinomycetales > Dermatophilaceae > Austwickia. The sequence continues at coordinate 27,332 of JBDIAS010000015.1, forward strand.
CGGCTACTACGGGCCGGACCGCGAGGACGAACCCCTGACCGAGGACGCCCCCGCCGGTGACGGCGAGCTCGCGGCCATCGTGGCCGCGTGGGAGGAGGCGACGCGCCCCGCCTCGGAGGCCGGAGTGCGGGTGGCGGTGGTGCGGACCGGGATCGTGCAGTCGCCCGCGGGCGGCCAGTTGGGCCTGCAGTTGCCGCTGTTCACGTGGGGCCTCGGCGGCCCGCTGGGGTCGGGTCGGGCGTGGATGCCCTGGGTGGGGATCGACGACCTGGTCTGCGCGTACGCCTTCCTCGCCCTGTCCGACCTCGAGGGGCCGTTCAACGTGAGCGCGCCGGAGCCGGTCCGGGGCGAGGAGTACGCCCGAACGCTGGCCTCCGTGCTGGGACGGCCGGCGGCCCTGAGAGTCCCCCGGCAGGCGCCCGCCCTGTTGCTCGGCGAGGCGGGGGCCCGGGAGTTTGCGCTGGCCGGCCAGCGGATGCTGCCTGCGCGGCTGCAGCAGGTGGGGTTCGCGTTCCGCTACCCGGCGCTGAGCGGTGCCCTGGAGCACGTCTTGGCCGCGACGGAAGAAGGCCCGACGACGATCTGACCGGACGCGGCGCCACCGACGGGCAACGGCACACCCCACATCTGACGAGCAGCCACCAGGATCGCTGACCTGTGCCTAGAGCTGGAGATGAAGGCGCAGGGCGTCGTCCACGGCAACCATGAGCTGTGTCGGGACCCGGCCGACGGCCGAGCCGACTCGTTCGATGGCCACCGCGCGCACCTGCTCGGCCTGGACCTTGGAGTCGACCCTCAGGCCGGAATCCTCGGCACGCAGGAGCACCTGGAACGGGAAGACACGAGCCACGTTGCTGGTCACCGGGACCACCGTCACCACGCCACGCCCGAGCCGGTCGGCCGCGGCGTTCGCTCGATCGTTGCTGACCAGCACAGCGGGCCGCAGCTTGGTGGCCTCGCTGCCGCGTGCGGGGTCGAGATCGACCAACCGGATCTCACCGCGGAGCATCAGCTCAGCCCGTCCGCGGAGGTCGAGGCCCAGGCCTCCTCGTCGCCGGATGCGGCCCACTCCTGCCATGCGGATGCGTACGCAGACTCGAGCTCGCGGTCGCGAAGCCGGCGGATGGCGTGTTGCACGCCGGCCGACCGGGACCGAAGTCCGGCCTGCTCGACATACCGGTCGAGGAGGGAAAGGTCCTCCTCACTGAGGCTCACGCTCACTTTCATACTTCTGATGCTACTTGGGTAGTAGCGGTGTTGCTATTGCGACCACGCTCGCGACGACGACAGTGAGACGGGCCGGTCAGCCTCTGGGCCACGGGGCGGATGCGGCCTGGGCGGGCAAGACGGGCGGTGCCGCAGCGATGGTCGGGGCCCGAGACGCACGTGTAGACGAAACGATCTACAAGCGTACGATGGGCGGCATGGCCGACACGACGACGATCCGCATCAGCCGAGACACCCACGCGAGGGTGACCCGACTGGCGGCAGAACGCCACGAAACGATCGATGAGACGGTGAGCCGGGCGATCCGGGCGCTTCGTCAGGACGGCATGGCGCGGGACCTGGCGGCGGAGCTCACCGAGGAAGAGACGGCATGGCTCGATGCAGACGCCGGGTGACGTCGTCGAACTCGACCTCGGAGCTCCTACCGGCAGCGAGGCCGGCCTGCGTCGTCCCGCCGTCGTGGTGACGGCAGCGCGCGTCCTCAGGGGTGGGCCGAATGTCGTTCAGGTCGTTCCGCTGACCCGGACGATCCGCCAGAGCGGCACCGAAGTGGTCATCGACCCCGATGAGTTCAATGGCCTAGAGGCACGATCATCGGCGCAGTGCCAACACGTGCGGTCCGTGGCCACGACCCGGATCCAGCGGCGCACCGGCAACGTCGGCACGGAGGTGCTCGGCGAGGTTCGCGAAACGCTCGCGCTGCTATTGGATCTGTAGACGGCACACAGGCTCCGTCGCCACTCGGCGCTCCTACGGCAACGAACTGCGGGAGATCACGGGTCGTGGGGTAAGGGTCATGGCCTGAGTGGAGAACCTAAGCGGAGAAGGCGCCCCGAGGCAGCTCGGGACAGCGCTACACGAGGATGGCTAGCACGCTTGCCGCGACGATCTTGGTGATCATGGCGAAGGGGTACGCCATGCTGTAGCCCTCGTTGACGCGGAAGTCGTGGTTGGTCACTTGGTTGGCGTACGCGAGCAGCGCCGGCTGCGTCTGCGTACCGGCGACGACCCCCGCGAGCCGCGTACCCCCCATCGACATGACGTACCGTTCGATGGCGAAGACGACTCCGCCGATGGTCACGGTGATGGAGACGCCCAGGGCCAGCATGCCGAGCCACTGGCCCGACGAGAACGCGGTCAGGATCATCCCGCCCGAGCGGACCCCGGCCTGGGCGAGGAACAGCAGCAGTCCCACCTCCGCGATCACCGTGGTGGTCGTGAACGGCAGCGAGATGCTCATGGAGCCGACGCGCACCAGCCGCCCCATGATGAGCCCGACCAGCAAAGCGCCCAAGGCCATGCCCAGGACGAAGGTGGCGCCGCCGGGTAGCGGCAGCGGCACCGATCCCAGCAGGATCCCCACCGCCATGCCCAGGCCCAAGGCAATCGGGTTGACGGCCGTCAGCCCTCGGCTCGAATCGCCGAAGTACTCGCTGATCTTCGGGATCAACGGCGCCGGGGCGACGACACGCACGCGATCGCCCAACTGGAGCAGCATGCCCGGCTGGGCCACGAGATCCACGTCCGCCCGGCGGACCCGCGAGATGGTGGCCTGGAACCGCTCCTCCAGCTCGAGGTCTCGCAACGGGCGCCCGACGAGTTCGCCGGAAGAGACCGTGATGCGGCGGCTGTCCAGGTCCCGCCGGTTCTCGGTCAGGTGATGTGACGACCTGTGCCCGACGTCGTCGCTGACCCGATCGATCAGCTCCGAGACGCCGACCACTGTGATCACCTGGCCGGGCTCCAGCAGGAGGCGTGCGGTGGCGAGTTCGACGGGACCATCCTCGGTCCTGCGCACCCGCGTGACGTGGATCTGGTTGTCGTAGTCACTCTCGAAGTCGTGCACGGTGGTCAACGGCAGCTTCACGATCCGGATGTCAGCCTGGGTGAGCGGCGAGGGCGCGTCCAGATCGTCGCGCCCTTTGTAGAGGGCGAACATCGTCATGCCCAGCATGCCGACGACGCCGAAGAGATAGGCGACCGAGTAGCCGACCCCGGCTTCCGCGGAGTTTCCGGCGGCCGCCAGCGCCGGGGTGTTCGTGACCGCCCCCGCGAAGGTGCCTGCCACTTCCGCGGAGTTGAGGCCGAACACCGGCCCCAGAGCAAAGGCGACCCCCGCGGCGGCCACGATCGCGACGATGACCGGCACCACGGCTTTCGCCGAGTTCCGCATCGTGTGGAAGAAGTTGGCCCCCGAGGAGACGCCCACGCTGAAGGTGAAGAGCGCCAGGCCGACGTGGCCGATGACGGCGGGGATCTCCAACGGCTGGTTCATGGATGTCGCCCAGGCGGCGAGGCCGATCCCGACGAAGAGCACGGCCGCCGGCCCGAGCGACACGCCCCTGATGGAGAAGTGGCCCAGCAGGGCGCCGACTCCCACCACGAGGAACAGCAGCAACTCCGGGCTGGTGGACAGATACGCGAACACACCGGTCATGGTCACGGCCCCATGGTGCCGAATCGATCCGCTGACCACCTAAACCGATGGACACACCCTGTCCGGTGAGGGCCCGAGCGAGCGCGCTACTGGTGGTGCCAGACCTTGACCGACGACGCGAGCAGCAGGACGGCGAGGAGAGGGATGAGCACGCCCTCCGGAATTACCCCCAGTAGCGCGCCGCCGGCCAGGGTGCCAAGGACCGAACCCGCGGCCATCGCGAGCACGAAGGTCTTGTTCGCCGCCAGGACGCCGAAGGATCGATCCTGGCTGTACCGGGCAAACGCGACGAGCATCGTGGGCAGCGACACGGCTAGGGACAGGCTGCCGGCGGTCTTGATGTCGATCCCGAACAGCACCACGATCGTCGGGATGAGCAGCTCGCCTCCGGCGACGCCCATGAGCGCGGCGACGATGCCGATGCCGATGCCGGCCAGCACGCCGGCGACAAGCTGGGCGAGCTCAGGGAGGACCACCGGGTGCAGCACGGCGACATGGTCGGCCGCCAGGGCGGCGGCCATCAGGACCAGGAGGGCGGCCAGCACGCGGTAGAGGGTCCGGCTGGCCATCCTGGTCGCCCACGTTGCGCCCAGGTAGGCACCGATGAGGCTGCCCGCGAGCAGGTTGACGATCACGCCCCAGTGGTCGGTGATCGCCGAGACGGGCATGGACAGGAGCCGCGCCGGGAGGGCGGTGGCGACCACGATCAGGCTCATGGCCTTGTTGAGGATGACGGCGTGCAGAGCGGCGAAGGCGAAGACGCCGATCAGCAGCGGGAGGCGGAACTCGGCGCCCCCCAGGCCGATGAGTCCGCCGAGGAGGCCGACGGCGGCCCCGGCGGCGGCCGCCGCCAGCCAGTTGCCGGCCGCTGGCGACGGGGGACGGTTCACCCCGTGACACTACCGGCGGCCAGCGGGCGGGGTTGCTGCTCGCGTGGCGGGGGAGGTGGTGGCGACGCCGGGGGCCGTCGCCACGAGGGACGGTACGGGGACCCCGCGGCGTCCCGCGGGTCGGTGCGCCAGGGGCGTCGTGGGACTAGATCGGGATCCGTCGCGCCGCGACGCGCTCACGCACTCGTGACGGGGGCGTCGCCCGACAGCGCATTCTGGCTGGTCACGACCATCGTCGACGGTTCTCCGACGGTGACGACGATGACGGAATCGAAGTCGGCCTCGGGCCAGGTCCGGGCGATCGGTGGCAGCTCGGCGATGCCCAGGTGGTGGGCCAACTCGGCCATGATGTCGGGAATGTGATGGTGCTCCCAGCACACGAGGACGTGGCCCTCCGCGGGCAGGATCGCGTGCTTGACGACGTGGTGCTCATGTCCGGTCGGGCGGGGGTGTTGCGTCGTGACGCCCAGCTTTTCGGCCAAAGGCCGGATCGTCTCGGAGGTGCGGTGCGTGAGGGTCGCCGCGCCGTAATCAGGTGAGATCAGCACAGTGGGGCGCACCATCGGTGCCGGCGGGTTTGTGCCGAGGATCACGGCCAGGGCGCCCGCTCGTTGCCAGCCGCGCGGGGTGAGGGAATCCGGGTGCTTCTCTCCGGCGGCATCGACCCCGTGCGGAGGCGTCGGGTGGGTGCCGCCAGCCGGCTTCTCTGCATGCCGAATCACGGTGATCGTCGAACAGGCGGTGAGCACGTGCGGGTTCCCTTTCTCCACAGCCCGGCCGGGAGCGTCGGAGGGCCGCGCCGGTCACGGATCAGCGTACTGAGGCGAGGTGGATCGCCGACCGGGATGTGGTCACAGAACCGGATGGGGCCAGCTCGACGTCGCCGGGCTGCTCACCAGAGTCGCTCGGCGACGTCGCGCCCATCGATGCCATCGGTCTCGTCCGTGCGGTCGGTCCCATCGGCGGGATGGCGCTGAGAATCGCGGTCAGCCGCGCAGCGCCGCCATCTGCTCGGCCGTCAGGGTCGACGCTCCGCGCCCGTGCAACAGGTAGGCGATGCGCGCCGACTCCTCCATCTCCTCCGCCGTGTTGACCGCGCTCACCAGAGAGGACGCGGCCACGATGCTGCCGTGGTGGGCCAGGATGAACGCCGGTGAGCGGCGCGCCGCGTCCCGGATCTGCGGCACCATGTCGGCCGTCCCCGGCCGGAAGTACGGGACGACCGGCACGTCTTCGCCCGCGCGCATCACGAAATACGGCGTGTACGGGGGGATCAGCGGGCCCTCGCCGGGCGGCAGGCAGCTGAGCGCGGTGACGTACGTGGAGTGCAGGTGCACGATCGCTGCCGTCGAGGGCCGGGCGTGGTAGACCGCCTGGTGCAGGAACACCTCCTTGGTCGGCTTGTCGCCGTCGAGATGGTTCCAGTCCTCGTCCAGCAGCGAGAGGCGGGCGGCGTCCAGGCGCCCCAGGGAGGAGTTCGTCGGCGTGGCGAGGAACCCGCCGTCCACCCGCACGGTGATGTTCCCGGCGCTGCCGACCGAGAAACCGCGTTGGAAGAGGCTGGCGGCGAGCGCGACGATCTCGTCGCGGGCCTGCTGGTGGTCCATGGCGGTTCCTTCCTCCGGACTCATACGAAGATATCCGCGATCAGGACCATCACCAGCGACGTGACCCAGGCGACGGTCGTCGGGACCGACCAGGTCAGCAGCTGGTGCTTGACGGTCTTCACGCCCAACATCCGGTTCACGACCCAGAAGAGGCTGTCGTTGAAGTAGCTGAAGATCATCGCGCCGAGGCAGGCCGCCTGGGCCGCGAGCACCATGTTGACGTCCGGGACCTGGGCCAGGATCGGCGCCGAGAGCGACGCGGACGTGATCATCGCGACCGTACCGCTGCCCTGCACCAGGCGCACCATCGTCGCGATGAAGAACGGGATGAGGACGCTCGGCAGCGGCAGGGTCGAGACCCACTCGCCGATGTACTGGCCGACGCCGCTGTCGCGCAGCACCGCGCCGAGGGCGCCGCCGGCGCCGGTGACCAGCAGGATGATGCCGGCCGAGTCGATGCCCTTCTCCATCTGCTCGATGGTGTCGTGGCGGTTCATGCCCTGGGTCAGGCCGTAGACCGCCAGCAGGACGCCGATCCCGACCGCGATGACCGGGTTGCCGACGAAGGCCGCGGTGTTGACCACCCAGGTGGGGATCGTGTCGGGGTTGGACTCCGCCAGGGCGCTGACGCCGGTGTTGAGGAAGATCAGCAGGATCGGGCCGACGATCGGCAGCATCGAGATGAACAGGGAGGGCAGCTCCTTGCCGCGCTCGGCCGCCATCGCCGAGAACTCCGCGAAGGCCTCGTCGACAGGGAGGGGGTCGCCGGTGTCAGCCGCGATCATCGCCTCGATGCGCGGGCCCATCGCGCGGGCGTAGAGGGTCACGGTGACCAGCGCCGGGAGCGTGAGGACGAGACCCCAGATGATCATGTCGCCGACGCCGACGTTGTAGATGCCCGCGGCGCCGAGGGGGCCGGGCGTGGGCGGTACGGCGTGGTGGGTGAGCACCATGCCGCCGGCGAGGGCGATTCCCAGGGTCAGCACCGAGCGGTTGGCGCTGCGGCTCAGGGCCTTGACCAGCGGGTTCAGGATGACGAACGCGCTGTCTACGAAGATCGGGATCGAGATGATGTAGCCGGCGCCGGCCAGCGCCCACTCCTCGCGCTTCGTGCCGAGCCACTGGATCATCGACAGGGCCAGCCGCTCGGCCGCGCCCGTGACCTCCAGGATCCGGCCCATCATCACGCCGAAGCCGACGACGAGGCCGATGGTGGACAGCGTGGAGCCGAATCCCGTGGTGATCGACTTGATGGCCGCGGCCGGGTCCATGCCGGCCGAGAGCCCGGCGATCGCCGCGGCGACGATGAGGGCGACGAGCGCGTGCACCTTGGTGCGCAGCACCAGGAAGATGAGCAGCGCGATCGCGACGAGCAGGCCGATGATCGCGCTGGGGCCGACCTCGGGGGCGGGGGCGGCGTCGGCGGCGACGAGGACGCCGGTGAGGACAGGGGACATGGTGGGTGCTCCGGGGGTCAGGCGACGAACTCGTCGCGGTACTGGCGGACGACGTCGTCGAAGGTCTCGTCGCGGATGAAGCCGAGGGCGAGCGGCCGGGCGACCTCGAAGTCGCCGGGCCAGGAGCAGACGATGTCCATGATCCGCTGGTCGGGGGCGAGGGTGACCAGGGCGCGGGCCTGCGCGCCGCCGACCCGCTCCAGGCTGGCGAGCATCTCCTCGACGGTGACGGTGATGCCCGGCAGGTTCATGACCCGCCACCCGCCGATGGCCTGCCCGTCCACGGCGAACGCGCGGACCAGGTTGGCGACGGCCGCGTCCGGGGAGCTCAGCCACATGCGGGTGTCGGTGGGCACCGGGCAGGGGGCCGGCACGCCGTTCAGCGGCTCGCGGATGATGCCGCTGGCGAAGGAGGAGGCGGCCGAGTTGGGCAGCCCGGGCCGCACCGAGATGGTGGGCAACCGGCAGATGCGGGCGTCGACGAAGCCCTTGCGGGAATACTCGTTGACGAGCAACTCGCCGATCGACTTGAAGGCGCCGTACGTCGACTCGGGCTGGGTGGCCAGCGTCTCGGGGACCACGTCGGGCATGGGGCCGCCGAAGACCGCGAGCGAGCTGGTGAAGACGAACCGGGGGCGCGAGCCGGCGGCGCGGCAGGCCTCGAGGAGGGACCGCGTCGCGTCGACGTTGACGGCCATGGCCAGGTCGAAGTCGTCCTCGGAGCCGCCGCTGAGCACGGCGGCCAGGTGATAGACGCCGATGGTCTCCGCGTCCACGACAGAGGCGAGCAGCGCGGGGTCGGCGATGTCGCCGACGACCGAGCTGACCCGCGCGTCCTGCACGAGGCAGGGCGCCAGGTCGAGCGAGACGATTTCATCGAAGGCGATCCCGCCTCCGTCGGGGGCTCCGCCGCCGTCGTGGCCTCCGTCGCTGGCGCGGCTTCCGTCGCCTCCACCGTCGGTGGTGTCGGCGCGCGCCGCGAGCAGCGCGGAGATGACGCGGCTACCGAGGAACCCGGCGCCGCCGGTCACGATGATCTTCATGGTGCTCCTTTCATGGGGGCGGGGTCGACCAGCCACAGGTGCAGATCCAGGTCGCCCAGGCACTGCTGCACGCCGTCCGTCAGGCCGGTGTCCGTGATGAGCCCGTCCAGATCGCTCAACGGCACGGCACGCAGCGCGGCGACACGCCCGTACTTCGTACTGTCGGTGACCAGAACCGTCTTCGTGGCGACCGCGACGATCGCCTGCTTGACCACCTTCTTCGCGCCGGTGGGCACCGACGTGCCGCGCAGGTCGAAGGAGGAGGTCGACATGAACGCGACGTCGACGTTGAACCCGCCGATGGTCTCGGCGGTCATCTCCCCCTCGGTGGACAGGTTGGCCCGGTCGACGTGCCCGGCCGCCACGCACAGCTCGCTGGGCGAGCGTTCCGCGAGGAAGGTGGCGATCGCCAGGTCGTTGGTGAGGAACGTCAGGTCCCCGCGACCGGCCAGCTCCGCCGCGATCGCGAGCGTGGTCGTCCCGGCGTCGAGGTAGACGACATCGTCGGGCCGGACCAGCGTCGCGGCCGCGGCGGCGATCGCCTGCTTCTGCGCGCGGGCCAGACCCGACTTGACGAGGTGGGAGGCGTCGGCGGCCAGCCGCGCGGGCAGCGTCACGCCCCCGGACACGGAGACGACCCGCCCGCCTTCCTCCAGCGCCTTGATGTCGCGGCGCACCGTCATGTGGGAGACCTCGAGGAGATCGGCGAGGTCGGCGACGCTCGCCGAACCGCTCTCGCGGAGCACGCGCAGGATCGAACGCTGCCGCTCGACGGGGATCACGGTTTGCCCCGCTCGACGAGGATCACGGGGCGCCCCTCGACGGGGATCACGGGCCGCGCCTACCGGTAGTCGGCGAGCCAGCCCAGTCCGGCGGCGGTGTCGCCCGCGGGGTTGTACTCGCATCCGACCCAGCCGTCGTACCCCGCCTTGTCGAGCTCGGCCAGCACGTACGGGTAGTACAGCTCGCCGGTGTCCGGCTCGTGCCGCTCCGGCACGGATGCGAGCTGCACGTGGCCGACGCGGTCGATGGTCGCGTGGATCAGGTGCGTGATGTCGCCGTCGGTCAGCTGCGCGTGATAGAGGTCCAACTGAAGCCGTACGTTGTCTCGCCCGATCCGCTCGAGGAGCGGCAGGGCCTGCGCGACGCTGTGCAGGAAGTAGCCCGGCATGTTGTAGCCGTTGATGGGCTCGATGCACACGATCCGCCCCGCCTGGGCGGCCTGATCACCGGCGTACTGCAGGTTCGCGACGTACGTCTCGACGCAGGCGGGATCGTCCCGGTCGGCGGGGATGCCGGCCATCGCGTGGATCTTGGGGCAGTCGAGGACCTGCGCGTACTCCAGCGCGGTGCCCACCCCCGCGCGGAACTCCTCGACCCGGTCGGGCAGGCTCGCGATCCCGCGCTCCCCGGCCGCCCAGTCGCCGGGCGGCATGTTGAACAGGGCCTGGGTCAGGGCGTGTTCGTCGAGCCGGGCGCGGATCTCGCTCGCGGGGAAGTCGTACGGGAAGAGGTACTCGACGGCCTCGAACCCGGCGGCCTTGGCGGCGGCGAACCGATCGAGGAAGGGCACCTCGGTGAAGAGCATGGACAGGTTGGCGGCGAACTTCGGCATGGTGGTCTCCGGGAATCA
>JBDIAS010000016.1:0-37167 GCA_039812465.1 Austwickia sp.
GCGTGAGGAGTTGAGCGATGGGTGTGGCCTCGACGACGAAGCGCGTAGCGGAGCGCGGCCACGGAGCGTAGCGGAGCGCGGCCACGGAGCGTAGCGAGGTGGCCGCGCGCGGCGGAGCGTGAGGAGTTGAGCGATGGGGTACGGCCTCGACGACGAAGCGCGTAGCGGAGGGTGACATACGCAAGGGGTGACTCACGTCAGGGTGGGACGACTCACACGTACGGGGTGTGTCATCCCACGTTGAGGTGAGCTACCCCCTGACTATGTCGGGGAGCTCTGTTCGGCTCACATCGTCGTCCGGCGCGCGTCATCGTCCGGCGCGCGCGTCATCGTCCGGCGTACGTCGTCGCGCTCAGGCGTCGTACAGCATGCGGCGCAGGAAACGGGTGCGGGTCTCGTTCGCGAGCCTGGCCAGGCGAGTGTCCGGCGCCATCTCGGAGAAGCCGTGCCAGCCGCCCGGCCAGACGTGCAGCTCGGTGGGTACGCCGTCGCGGATCAGCGCCTGCGCGTAGGCGAACGTCTCGTCACGGAACAGGTCCGCGGTCCCGACGTCGAGGAAGGTCGGGGGCAGGCCGCTCAGGGCACCGGGGTCGTCGGCGGCGCGGCCGGGGGAGGCGTACGCGGGCACAACCGACCGCCAACCGCGCAGGTAGGCGTCCCAGCAGGTGATCGTTGACTCACGGTCCCAGACGCCTTCACCCATGTGTTCGAACGTCGAGGGCAGCTCGAGGCGGTCATCCAGCATGGGGTCCTGCAGGATCGCGAACGAGGGGACCGGGCCGCCGTCGTCGCGGGCGCGCAGGCACAGCGCGGCGGCAAGTCCCGCACCGGCGCTCGTCCCGAACACGCCGATGCGCCCCGGATCGAGGCCGAGGTCGCTGGCGTACGTGAAGAGCCACTCCAGCGCGGCGCGCGCGTCGTCGAGCGCCGCGGGGTACGGGTGTTCCGGGGCCAGTCGATAGTCGAGCGAGCAGACGACGATGCCGAGCTGGTCGACCCATCCGGCCAGGCCGAGCGAGGCGCTGTAGCGGTGCCCGCTCACGAACCCGCCGCCGTGCAGGTGCAGCAGGGCGGGGCGGGGACGGTAGGCGACGCTCGTGGGCCACAGGAGGAGCGCGGGCAGGTCCGGGTGCGTGGGGACGCCGGCGAGTACGCGTTCGTCGGCGTGGACCGTTCCGCCATGGGCGAGTTCGGCGGCGCTGGGCCGCCAGGAGCCGGTGAGCTCGCGGAGGCGGGGGATGTCGCCCGGGAGCAGCGAGTGGCCGTCGACGGAGCCGGTGCCCATCAGCGCGGCGAGCTCGGGGTCGTAGGCCGCGCCGTGGCCGTGGGGCGGGAGGATCATTGCTTCATCGTGCCAGGTGGGGGCGGCCGATGACGCGGGACGGCAGATCGCGTGAGGGCGTTCGGCAGAGTCCGGCCGGCCGGTCGAAGCGCGGCTCAGGACCGAGCGCGCGTCACGAAGATCGCCGTCCCCGGGATCAGCCGGCCGCGCAACGGCGACCATCCGCCCCAGACGGACTCGAGGTCGTCCGGCCACTCGGGCTCGACGACGTCGGTGAGCACGAGCCCGGCCGCGTGGATCTCGCGGACCCGGTCGCCGAACGTGCGGTGGTGCTCCACGTACACGGTGTCCGAGCCGCGGGTCTCCACGTAGGGCCGCCGGTCGAAGTACGAGGAGGTCACGACCAGCCCGTGCTCGTCCGGGGCGTCGGGGAACGACCAACGGATCGGATGGGTGGTGGAGAAGACGAAGCGCCCACCCGGCCTCAGCACCCGAGCGGCCTCCGTCATCAGGCGCGCGCTGTCGGCCACGAACGGCACGGCGCCGTAAGCGGCGAAGACCAGGTCGAAGGAGTGGTCGGCGAACGGGAGGGCGGCGCCGTCGCAGTGCACGTACGCGGGTGCGACCGGGCGTGGCGCTCCGCCCCCACCGGCCGCCTGCGACGAGGCCGCGAGACGCGCGTCGACCGCGCGGGCCTGCGCGAGCATCCCCGTCGACAGGTCGGAGGCGACCACTCGGGCGCCCCTGCTCGCGACGTAGCGGGCGCCCTGCGCCGCCCCGCAGCCGATCTCGAGGACATCTAGGCCGGTCAGGTCGCCGAGGAGGCGCGCCGCGGACTCCCGGTAGCCTTCCGGCCCCCACAGCAGGTCGGCGTCGCCGAGGAAGGCGCCGTGCTCCGCGTAGTACGTGGCCGCGCTGGCGTCCCACCAGCTGCGATTGGCCCGCGCCGTGGTGGCCTGGTCCGTGTCGCGGCGGCTCACCCCGTCGGCGGGCGGGGGCGGCGGGAATGGCTGCATGGCCGTAGTCTGCCGGGGCGCGAACGGCCGGACGAGGCGGGCGCCGCGACGGGGCGTGGGCTCTTTGCCGCGCCCTCTCCCTGAGGGGTAGGCTTGACGGGTCCACACGTGCGCCCACGTACGTCCGAGCGGCCTCCTGAGGTTCCGCTGGGAGGTGAGCGATTCGTGCGGACGCGTTCGTTGTCGCGGCCGTGCAAGACATTCGATGGTGTGGGACGGCACCCGTCGCTTGCCCATCGGTGCTTGTTCGGCCGCACTCACTTTCTGTCCCCGTCCGTCGGGGAGCGCGGTCGCAGGTCGCGGTCCCCCCGATCCTGTATCCACCCAGCGATCCCAGTCCACCATCGGAGCCCCCACTACATGACTGCCAGCCCGGCCACCACCCAGATCGCGATCAACGACATCGGGTCCACCGAGGAACTCCTCGCCGCGATCGACGCCACCATCAAGCACTTCAACGACGGAGACATCGTCGAGGGAGTCATCGTCAAGGTCGACCGGGACGAGGTCCTGCTCGATATCGGTTACAAGACCGAAGGGGTCATCCCCTCCCGCGAACTGTCCATCAAGCACGACGTGGACCCCAGCGAGGTCGTCACCGTCGGTGACGAGGTCGAGGCCCTGGTCCTCCAGAAGGAGGACAAGGAAGGCCGGCTGATTCTGTCCAAGAAGCGCGCGCAGTACGAGCGCGCCTGGGGCACGATCGAGCGGATCAAGGAGGAGGACGGCGTCGTCACCGGCACCGTCATCGAGGTCGTCAAGGGCGGCCTGATCCTGGACATCGGGCTGCGCGGGTTCCTGCCCGCCTCCCTGGTCGAGATGCGCCGGGTGCGCGACCTCCAGCCGTACGTCGGCAAGGAGATCGAGGCCAAGATCATCGAGCTCGACAAGAACCGCAACAACGTGGTCCTGTCGCGTCGTGCTTGGCTCGAGCAGACCCAGTCCGAGGTCCGCACGACCTTCCTCAAGGAGCTCGCCAAGGGCCAGGTCCGCCCGGGTGTCGTCAGCAGCATCGTCAACTTCGGTGCCTTCGTCGACCTCGGTGGGGTCGACGGTCTCGTCCACGTCTCCGAGCTGTCCTGGAAGCACATCGACCACCCGTCCGAGGTCGTCGAGGTCGGCGACGAGGTCACCGTCGAGGTCCTCGACGTCGACATGGACCGCGAGCGGGTCTCGTTGTCGCTCAAGGCGACCCAGGAAGACCCGTGGCAGCACTTCGCCCGCACCCACGCGATCGGTCAGGTCGTGCCGGGCAAGGTCACCAAGCTGGTGCCGTTCGGTGCGTTCGTGCGCGTCGACGACGGCATCGAGGGCCTGGTGCACATCTCCGAGCTGGCCGAGCGTCACGTCGAGCTGCCCGAGCAGGTCGTCACGGTCGGCGGCGACATCTTCGTCAAGGTCATCGACATCGACCTGGAGCGTCGCCGGATCTCGCTGAGCCTGAAGCAGGCCAACGACGCCGCGATCGGCAACGCCGAGTTCGACCCGACGCTGTACGGCATGGCCGCGGAGTACGACGAGCAGGGCAACTACAAGTACCCCGAGGGCTTCGACCCGGAGGCGAACGAGTGGCTGCCCGGCCACGAGGCGGCGCGGGAGCGGTGGGAGAAGCAGTACTCCGACGCGTACGCGCGCTGGGAGGCCCACCGGGCCCAGGTCAAGGAGGCCGTGGCGGCCGACGCGGACGCCGCAGGCTCCGGCGGGGAGATCCCGACCTCCTACTCGTCGGGCCGCGCGGACACCGCGGGTCCGGCCGAGGGCACGTTGGCCTCGGACGAGGCGCTGGCCGCCCTGCGGGAGAAGCTGACCGGTCACTGACGCGGCCTCGTCGGCTCGCCCGTGACGAACAACCGATGGGCTCCGTTCACCCGCACAGGGTGGCGGGGCCCGTCGGCGTTTACGCACCCTGGGGGCATGAGAGCGCATCGCGGTCCCGGAGCTGGACCGGACGCAGTCTTCGACGTGCAGGGGCACCGCGGCGCCCTCGGTCACCTGCCCGAGAACACCTTGGCGGGCTTCGAGGTGGCGGCGAGCCTCGGTGCCACCTCCGTGGAGTTGGATGTACGGTTGTCCGCCGACGGAGTCCCGATGGTCTGGCACGACCCGGTCCTGGACCCCGCCCGCTGCCGTTCCCCGCACCCGTCGATCGTGGGTCGACGCGTGGACGAGCTGACCGCCGCGCAACTGAGCGAGGTGGTGATCGGGGAGCACACCCGTGAGGAACACAGCGGCCAGGTCCCGGCGCCGGGGGAGCGGATGCTGACCCTGCGCGAGCTGTTCGATCGGGTGTCGAGCGTTTCACCCACGATGCGTTTCGTGGTCGAGGTCAAGGTGGATCAGCACGACCAGAGGCAGCGGGACCGTCGTGCCGAGCTGGTCGCCGCCACCTGCGCGGTGATCGCGGACTGCGGGGTGTCGGACCGTTCGACCATTCACTCCTTCGACTGGTCGGTCCTCGCGCAGGCCGCCGACGTGGCGCCGCACCTGCGGCGGTCGGCCCTCGCTTCCATCCGTCTGCAGGGGTGCTGGTTCGGCGACGCCCTCGGAGCGGTCGGGGCGGGGGCAGTGCCGCTCCCGGTGCGGGACCTGCCGAGCGCCGCTCGTGACGCCGGGGCGCACGTCGTGTGTCCGTACTTCTCCCTGCCCTTCGGCGGCACGTCGACCGAGCCCGGCTTCGAGCTGCTCGCGGACCGGGACCTGACGGACCGGTGCCACTCCCTCGGGCTGCGGATCGTGCCCTGGACGGTCGATCAGCCGGCCGATCTGGCGCTGGTCGCCCGGGCCGGGGTGGACGGGGTCGTCACGAACTACCCGGAGCGGGCCCGCCGCGTGGCGGACGCGCTCATGGGGCTGGCGGCTGCCATCCCCGGCGCCACCTGACGCGTTCGGGCGCCACGTGACACGTTTGATAGCGCCCTGCCGCACTTTTCCGGCGATGCGCGCGGTGAGCCGGTGACCAGCCACCTACAGTGAGCACTATGTTGCGTGTGGGCCTCACCGGCGGAATTGGTTCGGGCAAGTCGACCGTGGCACGCCGATTGGGCGAGCTGGGCGCGGTCGTCGTCGACGCGGATGCGCTGGCTCGTGAGGTGGTCGCGCCGGGAACCGCCGGACTGGCCCAGGTGCGTGAGCGGTTCGGTGACCGGGTTCTCGCGGAGGACGGCTCGCTGGATCGTCAGGTGCTGGCCGGGATCGTCTTCGAGGACGAGCGCGCCCGGGTCGACCTGGAGGAGATCACGCACCCGCTCGTCGCCGCGCGGTGCGCGGACCTCCTGGACGCGGCCGGCCCCGACAAGATCGTGGTCTACGACGTGCCGCTGCTGGTCGAGAACAACCTCGGCCCGGACTACCACCTCGTCATCGTCACGGACGCCGACGCCCGCACCCGTGTGCAGCGGCTCACCGAGGAGCGCGGCATGCGCGAGGCCGACGCGCGGGCCCGCATGGCGCGTCAGGCGAGCGACGAGCAGCGCTTCGTCGCCGCCGACGTCGTACTCCACAACGAGGGCTCGGTCGAGGAACTCCACGCGGCGGTGGACGTGCTCTGGCAGGAGCGCCTCGTACCGTTCGAAGCGAACCTGCGCACCCAGACCGTGTATCGACGGGATCTCCCGGTGGTCAGCGACTACGACGAGGACTGGCCGATCACCGCCGAGCGGATCGGGCAGCGCCTGGTGCGCGCGCTCGGTGAGCGGGCCCCCGAGGTGGAGCACGTGGGATCCACGGCGGTGCCGGGGATGCCCGGGAAGGGTGCGATCGACCTCCAGCTGGGCGTGCGGGAGCTGCGCGACGCCGACGACCCCGAGTTCATCGCCACGATGGGCGCCCTCGGGTTCCCGCGGGACGACAACAACCGCATGGACCACCCCACCGGTGAACTGCTGGACCCCTCGCTGTGGGTGAAGCGCTTCCACGGCTCCTGCGACCCCGGTCAGATCGTGCACGTCCACGTGCGCGAGGTCGACAGCGCGGGCTGGCAGTCCGCGCTGCTCTTCCGCGACTGGCTGCGGGCCAACCCGGACGCCGCGCGGGAGTACGTCGAGGTGAAGTCGGGTTTCGCGGAGCGGACCGAGAACTCGGGGGAGTACGCGGAGGCCAAGGCCCCCTGGTTCGAGGAGATCTGGCCGCGGATCACCGCGTGGGCGCAGCGCGCCGGTTGGCAGCCCTGATCGGCTGAGTTCCGCCCCCAGCTTCCTGCGGGTTCCGCGCAGAGCTTCCTGAGGTTCCGCGCCGAACTCCCGCGGGCTCCTTCGACCAACTCGCTGCGGGTCTGGACGTCCGACCGCTAGGCTCCGGGCCTGTCACGCCGTCTTTCCTTGTCGGGGAGTGAAGTTGAAGTGAAGAAGACCGCCTTCTCCATGGGCCTGCTCAGCTGCGCCGCGCTGCTCGCCGCCTGCGGCAGCTCGGTCACACCGTCAGATCAGGCCACGACCGAGACCACCACGGCATCCCCGACGACGGGCTCGCCCACGACCGAGGCGACCGCCGGGGCCACGACGACCGTGATCACGCCCGGCACGACGGCGTCCTGCCAGCCGGTGACCGAGGGCGAGATCGCCGGGCTGTTCAACCGCTGGAACGACGACGTCAAGGGCGGGGACCCGAAGAAGGTCGTGGAGAACTACGCGGCGGACTCGATCCTCGTGCCCACCGTGTCCAACCAGGTGCGCCGCACCGCTGCGGAGAAGGAAGACTACTTCGAGCACTTCCTCGCCAACCGCCCGTCCGGCACGATCGACTTCTCGGACGTCGAACTCGGCTGCAACATGGCGGTCGACAGCGGCCTCTACACGTTCGCCTACGCGGCCACCGGCCAGAAGGTGCAGGCGCGCTACAGCTTTACCTACCGCTGGGAGAACGGCGACTGGAAGATCGTGAGCCACCACAGCTCGGGGATGCCCGAACCGGCGACGACGACCTCCGGCGGGACCACGACCGCGAGCCCCACGACCGTGAGCCCCACGACCGCGCCTGCCACCACCGCGACGACGACCACGCGCTGAGCCTGCAGGCAGGTCCTCGGCGGGCTCGTCCGGCCGCTCGACCAGGCGCTCGTCGGCGATCCACCGCCCCGCCGCCCACCGCCCCACCGCTCAACGCCTGCGGCCCGCAGCGTTGTCGGAGCGGGTCGTTAGTGTGGCGCGCATGAGGCCCACCACCGACATCCAGCGCACCGTCGCCCCGATCGAGGTCGTCGCGCCGTACGAGCCGTCGGGGGACCAGCCGCAGGCCATCGCGGAGCTGGCGGAGCGGGTTCGCGCCGGCGAGCAGGACATCGTGCTGCTCGGCGCGACGGGCACCGGCAAGTCCGCGACGACCGCCTGGCTGATCGAGCAGGTGCAGCGGCCGACGCTGGTGCTCGCGCCCAACAAGACCCTCGCGGCGCAGCTCGCCAACGAGTTCCGGGAGCTGCTGCCGCGCAACGCGGTCGAATACTTCGTGAGCTATTACGACTACTACCAGCCGGAGGCCTACGTCCCGCAGTCGGACACGTACATCGAGAAAGACTCCTCCATCAACGAGGAGGTCGAGCGGCTGCGGCACTCCGCGACCAACTCGCTGCTGACCCGGAGGGACGTGGTCGTGGTCGCGTCCGTCTCGTGCATCTACGGTCTGGGCACGCCGCAGGAGTACGTGGACCGGATGGTGCGCCTGCGCGTCGGCCAGGAGGTGGGCCGCGACGACCTGCTGCGGCAGTTCGTGCAGATGCAATACACGCGCAACGACCTGGCCTTCACCCGCGGCACCTTCCGGGTCCGCGGGGACACGGTCGAGATCATCCCGATGTACGAGGAACTCGCCGTGCGCATCGAGTTCTTCGGCGACGAGATCGAGCGGCTCTACACGCTCCACCCGCTGACCGGCCAGGTCGTGCGGGAGGAGCAGGAGATGTACGTCTTCCCGGCGAGCCATTACGTCGCCGGGCCGGAGCGGATGCAGCGGGCGGTCCGGGGCATCGAGGCGGAGCTCGCCGATCGGCTGGCCGAGTTCGAGCGGCAGGGCAAGCTCCTCGAGGCCCAGCGGCTGCGGATGCGGACGACGTACGACGTGGAGATGATGACCACCGTGGGAGTCTGCGCAGGCATCGAGAACTACTCGATGCACATCGACGGGCGCGAGCGAGGCACCGCGCCGAACTGCCTGCTCGACTACTTCCCCGAGGACTTCCTGCTCGTCATCGACGAGTCGCACGTGACCGTGCCGCAGATCGGGGCGATGTACGAGGGCGACATGTCCCGCAAGCGGACCCTGGTCGAGCACGGCTTCCGGCTGCCGTCCGCGATGGACAACCGGCCCCTGAAGTGGGAGGAGTTCCTCGAGCGGATCGGGCAGACGATTTACCTCTCGGCCACCCCGGGCCCGTACGAGCTGGCGAAGTCGCACGGGGTCGTGGAGCAGATCATCCGCCCCACCGGGCTCGTCGACCCGGAGATCGTGCTGAAGCCGACCAAGGGCCAGATCGACGATCTGCTCCACGAGATCAACGCGCGCGCGGAGCGCAATGAGCGGGTGCTGGTCACGACGCTGACGAAGAAGATGGCCGAGGACCTGACCGACTACCTCCTGGAGCGGGGGGTGCGGGTCCGGTACCTGCACTCGGAGGTCGACACCCTGCGCCGGGTGGAGCTGCTGCGCGAGCTGCGCCTGGGGGAGTTCGATGTTCTGGTCGGGATCAACCTGCTGCGGGAGGGCCTCGACCTGCCCGAGGTCTCGCTGGTGAGCATCCTCGACGCCGACAAGGAGGGCTTCCTGCGCTCGACCCGCAGCCTGATCCAGACCATCGGCCGCGCCGCCCGCAACGTGTCGGGTCAGGTGCACATGTATGCCGACGACGTGACACCGTCGATGCGCGACGCCATCGACGAGACCTCGCGGCGGCGCGCGAAGCAGCTCGCCTACAACAAGGAGCGGGGCGTCGACCCGCAGCCGCTGCGCAAGAGGATCGCGGACATCACCGACATGCTGCAGCGCGAGGACGCGGACACCGAGGCGCTCATGGGTTCCGGCCGTTCGCAGTCCCGGGGGAAGTCCGGTGGTGGACGCCCGGGGGGACGGGGCGCTGCCGCGGCGGACGCGGTGACGGGCAGCGGCCGGTCCGGGCTGGATCCCTCGACGCTGGCGGCCAGCGACCTCGCGGACCTCATCCAAGAGCTGACCGCCCAGATGCACTCCGCCGCCGGCGAGCTGCAGTTCGAGCTCGCCGCGCGCATCCGCGACGAGCTGTCCGACCTCAAGAAAGAGCTGCGTCAGATGCGCGCCGCCAGCCGCTAACCTGAGCTGCGCGAACGTTGTTGTCTGGCTCACCCCCGGAAGGAACGCCTGCTGATGAACGTCCCGTTGTGGGTATGGATCGTGACGCTCACCGTCACCATCACGTTCCTCCTCGTCGACATCCTGGTCATCGCCCGCAGACCGCACGTCCCCTCGATGGGGGAATGCGCCCGGCACCTGGCCTTCTTCGTCGGCAGCGCCATCATCTTCGGCCTGGGGGTGTGGTACTTCTCGGGCGCGCGGTACGGGGCCGAGTTCTTCGCCGGCTGGCTGACGGAGTACTCGCTGTCGGTGGACAACCTCTTCGTGTTCCTCATCATCATGGCCAAGTTCGGGGTGCCCGAGAAGTACCAGCAGAGCGCCTTGATGGTCGGCATCACGATTGCGATCGTCTTGCGCGGGATCTTCATCGCCGTCGGGGCGGCGCTGATCAACCAGTTCGCCTGGGTCTTCTACATCTTCGGGGCCTTCCTGATCTACACGGCGATCAAGCTGGCCAAGGAGGCGATCAGCAGCGACAACGACGAGGAATACGAAGAGAACGCCCTCCTGAAGTGGGTGGAGGGCAAGTTCCCCGCGACCCAGTCGTGGGAGTTCGGGACCAAGCCGTTCGGGGTGATCGACGGCAAGAAGGTGATCACGCCGATGTTCATCGTGATCCTGGCGCTGGGGACCACCGACCTGCTGTTCGCCCTCGACTCGATCCCCGCGATCTTCGGCCTCACCCAGGAGCCGTTCCTCGTCCTGATGGCCAACATCTTCGCGCTGATGGGGCTGCGGCAGCTCTACTTCCTCATCGGCGGCCTGCTCAAGCGGCTGGTCTACCTGGGGTTCGGGCTGTCCGTGCTGCTCGCCTTCATCGGCGTCAAGCTGATCTTCCACGCGATGCACGAGAACACGCTCGGTTTCCTCAACGGCGGCGAGCCCATCCACGCCGTCCCGGAGATCCCGATCGGCGTCTCGCTCGGCGCGATCATCGGCATCCTCACGATCACGACCGTGGCGAGCCTCATCAAGTCCTCCCGGGACGCCAAGGCGAGGTTGTCCTTCGAGGACATCAACCGCGGGATCAGCTCCACCGACGGCACCTCGCCGGACCGCGAGCAGCGCTGACCCCGACCGGAACAGAGCATCTCCCGCCACAGGAGCACCTCCCGCCACGGGAGAACCTCCCTCCACAGGAGCACCTCCCGCCAGGAACCCTCCTCGCCGTAGAACCCTTCGCCCGGCGTCGAGCCCTCTCCTCCACACACGCGGGGAGGGCTCGTTCGTTCCGGGCCCGGCCGCCGACCGCGCCACCCGCCCGCCTCGCGCGCCCCGGGTCCTCGGCCCTTGACCGGGGTCTGGTTACCGATGAGTATGAGAAGTCCACGAGACAGGGAGCGAGTCCATGCCGCGCAACATCTACTCCGAAGAGCACGAGGACTTCCGCAAGTCCGTCCGTGAGTTCGTCGACCGCACCCTGAAGCCGCGCGCCGAGGAGATGATCAGGGACCACGTCATCGCGCGGGACATCTGGCTCGAAGCGGGTCAGCAGGGCTTCTTCGGGTTGTGCATCCCGGAGGAGTACGGCGGTGCCGGGGTCGAGGACTACCGGTTCAACGCGATCTTCGCCGAGGAGATGGGCAAGTTCACCGCGGCCGCCGCCTCGTGCTTCGGGATCCACTCCGACATCACGGCGCCGTACATCGTGCACATGGGCACGGAGGAGCAGAAGCAACGTTGGTTGCCCGGCATCGCCTCCGGGGAAAAGATCCTCGCCATCGGGATGACCGAGCCGTCGGGCGGCTCCGACCTCGCGGCGCTCAAGTCCACGGCCGTGCGGGACGGCGACGACTGGATCCTCAACGGCTCCAAGACGTTCATCACCAACGGTCACCAGTGCGACCTGGCCGTGGTCGCGGTGCGCACGGACCCCACCAAGGGCGCCAAGGGGATCTCGCTGCTCGTCCTGGAGAAGGACATGCCGGGCTTCACCAAGGGGCAGCCGCTGGACAAGGTCGGCCAGGTCGAGTCCGACACCTCGGAGCTGTTCTTCGAGGACGTCCGCGTGCCCGGCAACAACCTGCTGGGGCAGGAGGGCCTGGGCTTCATCGCGATGATGCAGCACCTGCCGCAGGAGCGGATCGCCAACGCGATCGCGAACGTCGCCAACGCCAAGCAGATCCTCGAGGAGACGATCCAGTACACCAAGGATCGCAAGGCGTTCGGGCAGCCGATCGGGATGTTCCAGCACAACAAGTTCAAGCTCGCCGAGATGGTCACGAAGGTGGAGGTCGCGGAGGCCTACATCGATGACTGCATCGTGGCGCACGCGGAGGGCAAGCTCACCGCGGTGGACGCGGCCAAGGCCAAATGGTGGGCTGCGCAGACGCAGTGCGAGGTGCTGGACGAGTGCGTGCAGCTGCACGGCGGGTACGGGTTCATGAACGAGTACCGGGTGGCCCGCGCCTGGCGCGACGCGCGCGTGCACAAGATCTGGGCCGGGACCAACGAGATCATGAAAGAGCTGATCGGCCGGGATCTGGGTCTGTAGCTGGACCTCTACCAGGGCCTGAGCCCGTACCTGGACCTGGACCAGGGCCCGGACTTGAGCCCGTAGCTTGACTTGGGCCCGTCGGCGGTGTCTCTCCGGCGAGAGAGCCCTTCGCGGCGCGCCGCTGGGTCACGGTGACGGCAGCCGACGCGAGGACGACCAGCGCCATGCCGCCCACCTGCAGGGGCGCCAGCAGCTGCCCGAGCACCAGGAAACCGGCGAGCGCGGCCGCCGCCGGCTCCAGGCTCAGCAGGATGCCGAACACCCGCGGGTCCAGGTAGCGCAGCGAGATCAGCTCGAGCGAGTACGGCAGCGCCGAGGAGAGGGTCGCGATGGCGAGCCCAAGTCCGAGGACGCGAGGCTCGAACAGGACCGTCCCCTGGGGCACCAGCCCCAGCGGAAGCATCACTGCCGCCCCCACGACCATGGCCCAGGCCACCCCCTGCGCTCCGGGGAAGCGGCGGCCCGTCCGCTCGGAGAGCAGGATGTAGCAGGCCCAGCACAGACCCGCGACCAGGGCGAGCAGGATGCCGACGAGGTCGATGTCCGCCAGCGGTTCGGTGAGGACGTTGGAGGTGAGCAGCACGCCCGCGGCGGCGACCGCCACCGCGGCGCCGTCGAGCCAGCGTCGGGACAGCGCGGCGGCCAGCCCGAGAGGCCCGATGAACTCGATCGTCACGGCCACGCCCACGGGCAAGCGGGCGATCGAGCCGTAGAAGGCGGTGTTCATCGCCGCGAGCGAGAGCCCGAACGCCGCGACGACCAGCCAGTCGGAGCGGGTGTAGCCCCGGATCCTCGGCCGGGTCGCGGCCACCATCACCAAGGCCGCGATGGACAGCCGCAGGGCGACGGCGCCGAGAACCCCGATCGCGCCGATGAGGACGACGGCCGCCGCGCCGCCGAACTGAACGGAGAAGACCGCGATCAGGACGAGGCCGACCGGGTACGCGGGGTGCGCGGGCCGGACGGCGACGCGGGTGGGTGGATCGGCCGGGGACACGCAGGCCATTCTGGCCCCTGACCGCCGCGCCGGTGCCGCGGGCTCGGCGGGCGCCGGGTCGGATCGTGCGCCTCGTCGAGCGGCGGGCGGGATCGTGGGGCTCCTCGAGCGGCGCGCGGGATCGTGGGGCTCGTCGGGCGGCGCGCGGGATCGTGGGGCTCGTCGGGTGGCGCGCCGCGGGCGCGGACGCCTACGGGCCGTCGTGGCCTCGGGCGCTCTCACCCTGCGGCGTCGAGGCGCCGGGCATCATCGCGTCCCCCTGGGGCGTCGCCTCCGGGTGGCGCTTGGGCGTGAGCGTGACCGCGCCGGAGGCGAGCACGACCAGCACCATGCCGACCAGTTGGAGCGGCTGCATCCCCTGGCTCAGCACGACCAGACCGGCGATGGCCGCGACGGCGGGCTCCATGCTTAGCAGGATCCCGAACACGCGCGGGCTGAGGTGGCGCAGCGCGATCAGTTGGAGGGTGTACGGGAACACCGACGAGAGCATGGCGATGATGAACCCGAGTCCCACAGCGCGGAGCTCGAACATCGCCGTGCCGTCGACGATCAGTCCCGCCGGCATCGTGAGGACGGCCGCGACGACCATCGCGAGCGCGAGCCCCTTGACGCCCGGGAAGCGCCGACCGGTGCGGCCGGCGAGCAGGATGTAGAACGCCCAGGCCAGGCCCGCCGCGAGGGCCAGCAGGATCCCCACGCCGTCGACGGTGTCCCAGGACTCGGTGAGGACGCCCGAGGTCAGGACCACCCCCGTGGCGGCCACCGCGACCGCGACGCCGTCGAGCCAGTGCCGGGACAGCAGCGCGGCCAACCCGAGCGGGCCGATGAACTCGATGGTCACGGCCACCCCGACCGGCAGGCGGGCGATCGCGGCGAAGAACGCGACGTTCATCGCCGCCAACGCGACCCCGAACGCGAGGATCGTGAGCCAGTCGGAGCGGTCGTACCCGCGCAGCCGCGGCCGGGCGATCAGCATCAGCACGATCGCCGCGATGACCAGCCGGAGCGCGACCGACCCGAGGACCCCCACCATGTGGATGAGGTGGACGGCCATGGCCCCGCCGAACTGCACGGAGAACATCGCGGCGAGAACGAGCCCGACCGGGTACAGCGGGTGAGAGGTGCGGTCCGAGCCGCGCGGGGAGGTGTCTGCCGAGGTCACCGGCCCATTCTGCCCCCGCGCGACCGGGCGCGGGCGGCGATCAGCGCGTCGGAGGTGAACACGTTCAGGTCTCGTGGACCTCCGTGATCGACGCGATCAACCGCGCGACGAGGACGTCGCGCTCCGGCCAGGGAAACAGTGGCTTGGACTCCCGCAGGGCCACGATGCCGTGCAGTCCACACCACAACAGCGTCCCCGCCTCGAGTGGGTCGCCGGTCGCGCCGCACTGCACGGCGAGGCGGCCGAGCCGGCGTACCATCTCCGCGCCCGGTCCGGCATCGTCCGGCCGGTCGTCAGAGGGCACGGCGGAGAACATCACGCGATAGTTCCCCGCGTGCTCCTCGGCATACGCGCAGTAGGCAGCGCAGCGCGCCGCCAGCTCAGCCTCGGGAGCGACGCTCCCGACCGCGGCCGCGTCGAGCGCCGCCTGCAACTCTTGGAACCGCGACGCAAGGACCGCGCTCACGAGCGCGCTCTTGTCGGCAAAATGCAGATAGATGCTCGGCGCGGCGATGCCCGCCTCGCGCGCCACGGCGCGCAAGGACAGCGCCTCTTCGCCGGGCAGGGTCTCGAGCAGGGTGCTGGCTGCCCGGATGAGCTCGTCGCGCAGGCGGTCTCCCTCCCCGCGGGCATTGCGCCGCCGGACTGCCTTGGTCACGTGAACTCCTTCGATCGTGTCGTGCGGCTGCTGTTGACAGGCAGCCTAACATATGTCACCTTACAGCTGAAACCAAACGCATGAAAGGTGATCTGATGCCCAGCCAAGCTCAGCTCCGTAAACTCTCCCGGGCCCTTCACGTCATCGGCGCGATCGCGGCCGCACTCGCGGTGTATGTCCCGGTGATCCCGGCCGACGTCGCGCGGCTCGTCCTCGCTGCCGCCGCCGTGCCGCTGCTCGCCCTGACAGGTCTGTTCATGGCCAAGCAGGCGACCATCCGCCGGTTCTTCTCCCGCCGGCCGCGCTCGGTGCAGGCCGCGCGATGACTGCCGCGTACGCCCTGGCAACTGGGGTTCACCTGTTCGCGTTTGCCTTGGTCGTCGGCTTCATGGCGATCACCCTCTGGGCGCTGATCCCGGCGCAGCACCTGCTGGATGGGAGTGGGTACGCCGTGCTGGAAGCCCGGATGAACCGAGTGCTACAGCCGCTCATTCCGGTCCTGTTCGTCCTGGTTCTTCTCGGCGGCGCCGGCGCCACGGTGATCGGATTCCTGCTCGGCCGGCCGACCGTCTGGTGGCAGCTCGCGGCCACGCTCGGTGCGCTCGTCATGGTCGTCTCGACCCTGATCATCAACCACCCGGTCAACAACGCCATCAACGACTGGGACCCCGAGCGGCTTCCGCCGGACTGGGCCGCGCAGCGGTCCCGCTGGGAGCTGGGTCACCGGATCCGTGTGACCGTCGGACTCCCGGCCCTGGCGTGTTCGATCCTGGCGGTCACGCTGCCACTAGTGTGACGCTCAGCTCCGAGCCCCCTGTACGGCGCGATGGCGAGCGCGGGGAGATCGGTGCCCCCGCAGTCAGTTGCGGGTGATGCTGCGAAGGTCGAGACCCTCGATGCCCGTGAAGTCGGCCGCGTTGCTGGTGTACAGCGGGAGCCCTTGCGACATCGCGACGGCGGCGATCAACGCATCGTAGGCGCGAGCCGCTGGCTTTCGGCCGCTACTGCGCAGCGAGGCAGCCACTGAACCGAACGCTCGTGCCGCGGTCGCGTCAAAGGGCAGGGGATCGAAATCGGACTCGACCTGTTGGAGGAGGAGTTGGCGGGCCACCTGCACGTCGCGGGTCGTCGCCACCAGGGGACCGACGGAGAGTTCTGCGAGGGTGATGGCGCAGATCAGCGGCTCGGACGGCAGCTGGTCGGGGTCGACCTCGGCGAGGTCAATGACGAGGCTGGTGTCCAGGAGCCCTTGCTGTGGCGACGGGTCGGTCACAGGCTGGGGTCCAGGATGGCGTCGACGTCGTCACGCAACGCCCTGGCGTCGACGCGCGGAAGATGCTGGCGGCGCGCGACGAGTTCGTGGGCGCTCAGGGCCCGGCGGGGAAGTGGGACGACAGCGGCCACCGGGTCGCCGTCCTTGGTCACGATCACCCGCTCGCCACGCGCGACGCGGGCCAGCACCGCCGCACTGCGGTTGCGCAGATCTCGGACGGGAACGCTCATGAGAGGAGCGTATCACGCGTGATACGAGCGCGAGCGTCGCCCGACGCCCGAAGGTCACCAGCCGCGGGCGCGCCACTCGCCCAGGTGCGGGCGCTCGGCGCCCAGGGTGGTGTCCAGGCCGTGGCCGGGGTAGACCCACGCCGCGTCGCCGAACTGCCCGAAGAGCCTCTCCTCGACGTCGTCGATCAGCTGGCGGAAGTGCTCTTCGTTGCCGAAGGTGTTGCCGACGCCGCCGGGGAAGAGGCTGTCGCCGACGAAGAGGTGGGCGTCCCCGTCGGGCTCGGTCCAGGTCAGCGCCACCGCACCGGGCGTGTGGCCGCGCAGGTGGATCACACCGAACGTGAGGTCGCCCAGCGTGACCTCGTCGCCGTGCTCGAGGCGCACGGCCGGTTCCACCGGGAGGGCGTCGGCGTCGTAGCGGCCCGCGAGCGTGGTCGCCCCGGTGCGCCGGGCCATCTCCTTCAGGGCGCGGACGTGGTCCGGGTGCCGATGGGTGGTGAGGATCGTGGAGATCTCGCCGGTCCCCTCGGCCGCCAGGCGCTGCAGCCGGTCGGCGTCGTTGGCGGCGTCGATGAGCATCTGCTCGCCGGTGTTCATGCAGGTGAGCAGGTAGCAGTTGTTGTCGGTCGGCCCGACGCTCGCCTTGCGGATCATCAACCCGCGTAGCTCGCGGACGTCGGAGGGGCCGCCCTCGGCGACCGTGCCGGTGTAGCTCATCGTGTCCTTCTTCCGTCGGTGCGGGCCGGCGGGTCTGCCGGCGGGAGGGGGCCGAGGGCCTGTGGCGTCACCCCCAGGATGGCAGCTCAGGCAGGTCGGCGCCGCCCTCGACGTGCAGGCCCGGTCCGACGGCACCGCGGGTGGTCCAGGCCAGCAGCTCGCCGAGGGACCCGTACACGATCGTGGAGCCGTCGCCCAGGACGAGGTACCGGCCGTCGTCCGCCTGGAGCGTGAGGCCGGGCCCCTGCGGGCGGGACGTGAACCGTCGCGCGGTGTCCTCCAGCGCGAAGGCGAGGGACTCCGGGTGCGCCTGGTCGAGGGACCACCCGGTGGCCAGGTCGAAGTGGTGCACGATCACCTCGGTCGCGCGGCGCCGCGGCAGTTCGTACGGGGAGATCTCCATCCCGTTGCGCATGGTCAGCTCACGGCTCGCGAGCCCGTGGCTGAGCGCGGTGAGGGCGGCCCGGCACCGCGCGGCGCTTTCGCGAAGGTCGGCGACCAGGCGCGGCAGGTCTTGGCGCGCGCTCGTCTCGATGCCCTCCTCTCGCACTTCGGCGGAGGCGTACTGCGGTGTGACGATGCCGGTCATGGCCCAGGTGGCGAGGTTGACGATGCTGTCGGCGTTGCGGGCGACGTGCCCGAGGACGTGCGCCCGCGTCCACCCCTCGCATCGCGACGGGGCCATCAGATCCGAGGGGCTGAAGCGCTCCACCGTGGCCAACAGGTCGGTGGTGGCGGCGTCGAGGCGGGCGATGTCGTCGGCAAGGGTCTTCGGTCCGGGGGCGTCGTGGGCGGTCATGCTGCCAGTCTGCCCGAGGCGCCCCGGGCGGGAGCGGCCGAAAGCGTTGTCGGTGGGCCCACCTACCATGAGTGACGTGCCCCGAAGCCTCGATCCGTCAGAGCTCGCCGAGCGCACCCCGACGGTGGGGGCGCCGGTCGCGATCCCGCCCCGGCCGACCCACGATCACCTGGTCGTGCGGGGCGCCCGGGAGCACAATCTCAAGAACGTCTCCCTTGAGATCCCGCGCGACGCGCTGGTGGTGTTCACCGGGCTGTCGGGTTCCGGCAAGTCCTCGCTGGCGTTCGACACGATCTTCGCCGAGGGGCAGCGGCGCTATGTGGAGTCCCTCTCGGCGTACGCCCGCCAGTTCCTCGGCCAGATGGACAAGCCGGACGTCGACTTCATCGAGGGGCTGTCGCCCGCGGTGTCGATTGACCAGAAGTCGACGAACCGCAACCCGCGCTCGACGGTGGGCACCATCACCGAGGTCTACGACTACCTGCGGCTTCTCTTCGCCCGCGCGGGGACCCCGCACTGCCCGGTCTGCGGGGAGGAGATCACCCGCCAGAGCCCCCAGCAGATCGTCGACCGGCTGGTGACGCTGCCGGAGCGGACCCGCTTCCAGGTGCTCGCGCCGATCGTGCGCGGGCGCAAGGGCGAGTTCGTCGACCTGTTCTCCGAGCTCGTGACCAAGGGGTTCACCCGGGCCCGCGTGGACGGCGAGATGGTCCAGCTCGCCGAACCGCCCACGCTGGAGAAGCAGCGCAAGCACACCATCGACGTGATCGTCGACCGGCTCGTCGCCAAGGGCGACGACGCGGGCGCCAAGCGCCGGCTGACCGATTC
Organism: Austwickia sp.; assembly: GCA_039812465.1. GTDB lineage: Bacteria > Actinomycetota > Actinomycetes > Actinomycetales > Dermatophilaceae > Austwickia. The sequence continues at coordinate 18,774 of JBDIAS010000016.1, forward strand.
GGTGGAGACCGCGCTCGGACTCTCCGGGGGGATCGTGGTGGTCGACCTGGTGGATTCGGGCGTCGACTCGGGCGTCGATACGGCGGCAGGCGCCGCCACCAGCCCGGCAGGGACCGACGCCGAGGGTGCCGCGCACGCGCCGCGCGAGCTGCGGTTCTCCGAAAAGATGGCCTGCCCCAACGACCACCCGCTGTCGCTGGACGAGGTGGAGCCGCGCAGCTTCTCCTTCAACAGCCCGTACGGGGCCTGCCCCACCTGCACCGGCCTCGGCACCGAACTCGAGGTGGATCCCGCCCTGCTTGTCCCCGACGAGGAGTTGACCCTGCGGCAGGGGGCGGTCGCGCCGTGGGCCCAAGGCAAGGGGATGCAGGACTATCAGGAGCGCGTGGTGGAGGCGCTCGCCGAGGACCTGAAGTTCTCGCTCGACGTGCCGTGGCACGCGTTGCCGGAGCGCGCCCGGGAGGCGCTGCTGCACGGGCGCAACTACAAGGTGCACGTGAAGTACCGCAACCGGTTCGGCCGCGAGCGCTCGTACACCACGGGTTTCGAGGGCGCGGTGTCGATGGTCAAGCGGCGCCACTCGGAGACGGACTCCGACTACGCGCGGGAGCGCTACGAGGGCTACATGCGCGAGGTGCCCTGCCCGGCGTGCCGGGGCGCGCGGCTCAAGCCCGAGTCGCTGGCCGTCCGGCTGGCGGGACGGAGCATCGCGCAGGTGTGCGCCCTGTCGATCGCGGACTGCGCGACGTTCCTGAACGAGATGACGCTGGGGGAACGGGAGGCCCAGATCGCCGGGCGCGTCGTCAAAGAGATCGACGCGCGCCTCGGGTTCCTGCTGGACGTCGGGTTGGACTACCTGTCGCTGGACCGGCCCTCGGCCACGCTCTCGGGCGGCGAGGCGCAACGGATCCGCCTGGCCACCCAGATCGGCTCGGGACTGGTCGGCGTGCTCTACGTGCTCGACGAGCCCTCGATCGGGCTTCACCAGCGCGATAACCACCGGCTGATCGCGACGCTGACCCGGCTGCGCGATCTCGGCAACACCCTCATTGTCGTCGAGCACGACGAGGACACGATTTCGACCGCGGACTGGATCGTCGACATCGGTCCGGGCGCGGGGGAGCACGGCGGTCACATCGTGCACGCCGGGTCGGTCGCCGGCCTGCTCTCGTCGGTCGACTCGATCACGGGCGCCTACCTCAGCGGCCGGCGGACGATTCCGGTGCCCGCGGTACGCCGCACGGTGGACAAGAATCGTCAGGTGGCGGTGCTGGGGGCCACGCAGAACAACCTGCGCGGCATCGACGTCAGCTTCCCGCTGGGCGTGTTCGTGGCGGTCACCGGCGTCAGCGGCTCGGGGAAGTCCACGCTGGTCAACGACATCCTCTACCGGGTGATGGCCAACCGTCTCAACCACGCGCGGCACGTCCCGGGTCGGCACCGCACCGTGACGGGGCTGGAGCACCTGGACAAGGTGGTGCACGTCGACCAGAGCCCGATCGGGCGGACCCCGCGGAGCAACCCGGCGACGTACACGGGGGTGTTCGACCACATCCGCCGGCTCTTCGCGGAGACCACCGAGGCCAAGGTGCGGGGCTACCTGCCGGGCCGGTTCTCGTTCAACGTCAAGGGCGGTCGCTGCGACGCCTGCTCCGGGGACGGCACGCTGAAGATCGAGATGAACTTCCTGCCCGACGTCTACGTCCCCTGCGAGGTGTGCCACGGCGCTCGGTACAACCGGGAGACCCTGGAGGTGCACTTCAAGGGCAAGACGATCGCCGACGTTCTCGACATGCCCATCGAGGAGGCCGCCGAGTTCTTCGAGGCGGTGCCCGCGATCTCCCGGCACCTGAGCACGCTGAACGACGTCGGGCTGGGGTACGTGCGACTGGGGCAGAGCGCCACGACCCTGTCCGGCGGTGAGGCGCAGCGGGTCAAGCTCGCCTCCGAGCTGCAGCGGCGCTCCACCGGGCGGACGATCTACGTGCTGGACGAGCCCACGACCGGGCTGCACTTCGAGGACATCCGCAAGCTGCTGATCGTGCTGCAGGGGCTGGTGGACAAGGGCAACACGGTGATCGTGATCGAGCACAACCTCGACGTGATCAAGAACGCCGACTGGGTGGTCGACATGGGCCCGGAGGGCGGTGACGGCGGCGGCACGGTCGTGGCCGCGGGAACTCCTGAGCAGGTGGCGCGATGCGACGTCAGCTACACGGGGCAGTTCCTGGCGCCGATCCTGGCGCGCGACGGCCATCGAGGGTCCACCCTGGAGCTCTCGACGAGCGACGCGGGCGGGGCGACAGGCGACACCGGCGAGGCCGGGATTGCCGCCGAGGGAGGCAGGATTGCCGCCGAGGGAGGCGGGATTGCCGCGGAAGGACCGGCGGAGCAGCCCGCGAGGACGGGGACGGGGAAGGCGCGCAGCGCGAAGCGTCCCGCCGCCGGCGTGACCGCCACGACGGCCCGCGCCGCCAAACCCCGCCCCAGCGCGTCGCTACGACGCGCCCGGCAGGCGTAGGGGGTCTCGTCACCGTTTGAGTGAGGAACCGACCTGGCCGATCGTCGTCACGCCTCTCGAACCGAGCTGCCCTCTTGGGAACAGGGCGATGGTCTGGCATTGATGAAACGGCGCGTCACGTGGGGCCTGGCGCCCTGCCTGCGTACGCGCCGGGGAAGGGGAGCGGGTCCGACCTGGTACGGGCGGGCGCGTTAGGGTGGAGAATCCGCCCACCGACCTGCCCGAGGAGATCTCCGTGCCCGCCGATCAGCCCGCCTTTGCCCCGACACGCCGGAAGGTGCTGCAGGTCGGTGCGACCGTCACCATCGCCGGGGCGACGGTCACCGTCCTGGGTGGGTGCGGCGGCAAGGCGGCCGAGGCGCCGTCCGGGTTGAGGAGCCTCACCGAGCAGGCATCGCAGACGATCGCGACCGCCGTCACGAACAATGAGGTCCCCGTCGGCGAGGCCAAGGTCTTCAACGACGCCGGCATCATCCTCAGCCACCCGGAGAAGGACCGCTACCTCGCGTTCAGCGACCTCTGCACGCACCAGGCCGCGAAGATCACCCGCATCTCCAGCCGGGGCAACCTGCACTGCGTCGTGCACGGCAGCGAGTTCGACCCCGTCACCGGCGACGTGAAGGTGGGCCCGGCGAACAAGGGCCTCACACCGCGAGAAGTCCAGGTCGAGGGCTCCACCGCCCGCCTCGCCTAACCTGCTGCCCCGCCGGTGTCACCTCTCGCCCGTGGGCGGGAACTGTCCGCAACACGCCAGCGCTCGGTGTCAACGGCAGTAGGAACTGCCCAGCGGCGGTCATGTGAGCTGCCCGCTGACGGTCACGAGATCTGCCCGGTGGTGGTCATGGGGATCTGCGGGACCTCATGCGCGGTACGGGGTGGTCGTCGGCCGTTCCGGGACGTCATCCGCGCGCTTCTGGGCCCTCATGGGTGCTACCAGGACGTCATAGGGGGCACCGGGTACGGATGGGGTCCCGCTTTCGCCGGCGGGGGTCTGATTCCGCCGGTGGGGGCCCGGGGATCTGCGGGAGCTCATGCGCGGTACGGGGTGGCCGTCGGCGGTTCCGGGACGTCATCCGCGCGTTTCTGGGCCGTCATGGGTGCTGCCGGGCGGCGATGGGGCATTTTCGTGGCCGTCTCCGAGCAGGTTCTCGTGGCCGTCGACACCCGGCCGCCATTTCTCGCCCGTGGGCGGCATGTGTCCGCGTGGGTGCAGGTGGGCCGCGTCAGTTCTCGCCCGTGGGCGGGAAACGTCCGCGTCGGCCCAGGTCGGTCGCGCCATTTCTCGCCCGTGGGCGGGAAGTGTTCGCGTCGGCCCAGGTCGGTCGCGCCCTTTGCCGCCCGTGGGCGGGAACTGTCCGCATCGGCCCAGGTGGGCCGCGTCAGTTGCTGCCCGTGGGCGGGAAGTGTTCGCGTTGGTGCAGGTGGGCGGCGTCAGTTGCCGCCCGTGGGCGGGAAACGTCCGCGTCGGCCCAGGTGGTCGGCGTCATTTGCCGCCCGTGGGCGGGAAAAGTCCGGGCGGCTGCGGGGCGGACGGCCGGGTGGGGATCGGTGTCAGCCTTCGCCGAGGTACGCCTTGCGGACGTCGTCGCTGGCCAGCAGCTCCGCGCCCGTCCCCGAGGCGACGATCCGGCCGACTTCCAGGACGTACCCGTAGTCCGCGAGCTTCAACGCGGCCAGGGCGTTCTGCTCGACCAGAAGGATCGTCGTGCCCTGGTCGCGCAGCGTCCGGATCGTCCCCAGGATCCGCTGCATCATCAGCGGGGACAGACCCATCGACGGTTCGTCGAGCAACAGCAGCGTCGGGTGGCTCATCATCGCTCGCCCGATCGCGAGCATCTGCTGCTCACCGCCAGAAAACGTCCCCGCCGGCTGATCGGCCCGCTCCGCCAGGATCGGGAACAGTTCGTAGACCCCGTCGAGATCCTCCGCTACCCCCTTGTCGCGACGGGCGTACGCGCCCAGCATCAGGTTCTCCCGCACGGTCATCCGCGGGAAGATCCGCCGCCCCTCGGGAGCGTGGGCGATCCCCCGGGAGACGATCTTGTGCGCGGCGACCGAATCGATCCGCTCACCCTCGAACGTGATCCGGCCACGCAGTGGGCGCAGCAGCCCGGACACGGTACGCAGGGTCGTTGTCTTGCCGGCGCCGTTCGTACCGATGAGACACACCACCTGGCCGGCGTGCACCTCGAACGAGATCCCCTTGACCGCCTGGATCCGCCCGTACGCGACGGCCAGGTCGCTCACCTGCAGCAGAGGACTCACCGCTCGCCGTCCTCAGTCGGATCCGACGCGTCATCGGTGAGAGCCGAGGGGTCCGCGTCTGAGGTGTCCGCTGGTTCGGCGTGGGTATCCGCCAGCTCGGCATCCGGGGTACCCGCGGGATCGGCGTCCGCGTCCCGGGTGTCCGAGGTACCCGCGGGATCGGCGTCCGGGGTGCCAATGTAGGCCTCGATCACCCGCGGATCGCCCTGCACCTGCGCCGGGGTCCCCTCGACCAACCGCTCGCCGCGGACCAGGCAGAGCACGCGGTCACACAGGGTGAAGATGAACCGCATGTCGTGCTCGATGACCAGGACGGCCAACCCGCTGTCCCGGATCCGCAGGATCAGCCGCTCGGCGTCCCTGGTCTCTTGGGGGTTCATCCCGGCCGTGGGCTCGTCGAGCAGGAGCAGCTTCGGGTCCGTCGCGAGCGCGCGGGCGACCTCGAGCCGCCGTTGGTGCCCGTACGGGAGGTTGCGCGCCAGGTGCTCCTCCGAGTCGGCGAGCCCGACGTACGCCAACAGCTCCCGGGCGCGCTCGCGCGTCTCGCGCTCCTCGCGGCGGAATTTCGGCCCGTGCAGGATCGCGGTCAGCGGCCCGGAGCTCGTCCGGCAGGTCCGCCCGACCATCACGTTCTCCAGCGCGGTCATGTTGGCAAAGAGCCGGATGTTCTGGAACGTACGGGCCATCCCCGCCTTCACCACCGCCCGCGGCCGCGCGGGCAGCACCTGCCCGTCGAAGCGGACCTCCCCGGCGGTGGGCCGGTACATGCCGGTCAGGCAGTTGAAGAACGTCGTCTTGCCGGCGCCGTTCGGCCCGATCAGGCCCATGATCTCGCCCGGGTGGACGTCGAGATCGACGCCGTTGACGGCGAGCAGGCCACCGAAACGCATCGTCACGCCGCGGGCCGCCAGGATGGGCTCGCCTCGTTCGCGGGCGCCCAGGATGGGCTCGCCGCGCTCGCGGGCGGCCAGGATGGGCTCGCCGCGCTCGCGGGCGGGCAGGACGACGTCCGCCTGATCGGGGCCCTGGGGCTGCGTCATGACCGCGCCTCGCTGTACACGTGCTCGACCTGCTCCGCCAACGCCTCGTCCTCCTCGTGGAACTCCAGCTTGCGGCGCCGGCTCGCGACCAGCCCCTCGGGGCGGAAGCGCATCATCAGCACGAGCAGGAGACCGAAGAGCAGCAGCCGGTTCTCGGAGAAGAACCGCAGCTTCTCGGGCAGCAGCTTGAGGATCACCGCCCCGAGGATCACCCCGACGACCGTCCCCATGCCGCCGAGGACGACGGCCGCGATCAGGAAGGCGGACTCCAAGAACTGGTACTGGTCCGGGGAGACCGCCGTGTCCACGTGCGCCTTGATCGTCCCGGCGAGCCCGGCCAGCGACGCGCCGCCGGCGAACGCCAGCAGCTTGAGCCCGAATGTGTTGACGCCCATCGCCTCCGCGGCCCGCTCGTCCTCCCGGATCGCGATCCAGCCGCGCCCGATGCGGCTGTTGTTGAGCCGGGTGAACACCAGGATGATGAACGCGATCACGACCAGGAGCAGGAAGTAGTAGTTCGCGAACCGAGTGAACGTCACCCCGCCGATCGTGTGGCTCACCCCGAAGTCGAAGCCGAAGAGGCGCAGCTCCGGGATCGCGCCGATGCCGTTCGGGCCGCGGGTCAGGTTGGGCCCGTTGTTGCCGTCGAGGTTGAACATCGCCAGCCGGAAGATCTCGCCGAACGCCAACGTCACGATCGCGAGGTAGTCCCCGGAGACCCGCAGCGTGGGGGAGCCGATGATCAGCCCCAGCACGGCCGCCACGACCGCGCCGATCAGGACGACCACCAGGAACGGCGGCGTCCACCCCACCGTCGCGAACACCGAGCTGGACAGGACGGCGCCCACGTACGCGCCCGCCCCGAGGAACGCGATGTAACCGAGGTCCAGCAGGCCCGCGAGGCCCACGACGATGTTCAGTCCCATCGCGGTGGCCGCGAAGATGAGCACGTTCGTCGCGATGTTCATGTTCGCGTCCGAGCCGCCCTGCGTGACCGGGAAGCTGAACGCGGCGACGAACGTCGCGAGGATCAGCACGTGCCGGTGGTGCCCGGTCACCACGAACACCCAGTCGAAGAACCCGCCCGCCGCGGCGCCCGCGAGGAAGGCCCCCACGAAGGTCAGGAACGCGACCAGCATCGCTCCGTCGGACAGGCTCAGGCCGTACGCCGCCCCGCCCAGCCCGAGCGCGACCAGCCCGACCACGATGAGGATCTCCACCCAGTCCGGGAATCGGTGGTGGGTCGCCAGGACGTCCTCCTCGGAGGGGATCGCGACCCCGGCCACCCAGATCAGCGCGGCCCCGAGCAGCGCCAGCCACGCGCCGGGGTCGAGGGCCGCCAGCAGGGCGTCGTCCTGCAGGACGATCGCCAGCGCCACCACGAGCACGTACACGAACGCCCCGAGCCCCGCCCGCCGGAGCCCGTGCTGCCGACCGAGCACCCTCCGCCACGCGCCGAGCGCCGGCAGGCGCATCACCAGCATGAACATCGCGTGCAGCGCCAGCGCCAGCGAGAAGAACTGCGTGAGCGACGGGAGCCCGAGGATCGTCAGGTTGTCGAGGATCGCAGGGTTGTACGTCCACGGCAGGAACGTGCTCCCGATCAGCACCGCGACCCCCACGGTGCCGATCAGCCACCCGATCCGCGGCGGGATCCGCTCGACGAGCGCGGTCAGCGGGTTCCCCTCGCCGCTCATGGTGTTTCCTCGCGCTCGTCGGACTCGATAGTGCCCTGGAGCGAGCAGGTCACCTTCTGGGATCGTCCTTCCTCGCCGCTCATGCGCGATCCACCACCCGAGCGCCCATGATCCCCTGCGGTCGGAACACCAGGACCAGGATGAGCAGCGCGAACGCCACGACGTCCTTCCACGGCCCGGCGCCGAAGTAGACGCCGACCGCCTCGACCACCCCCAAGGTGATCCCGCCGACGACCGCGCCCGCGATGTTGCCGATGCCGCCCAGGACCGCGGCCGTGAACGCCTTGAGCCCCGCCATGAACCCCATCCGGAAGTCGATGTTGCCGTTCTGCAGGCCCTGCGCGACGCCGGCGATCGCCGCCAGCGCCGCCCCCACGGCGAACGCGATCACGATCACCCGGTCGACGTCGATGCCCATGAGCCGCGCCGTGTCCGGGTCCTGGCTGACGGCCTGCATCGCGCGGCCCTGTCGGGTGCGGTTGATGAACCACCAGAGGAGCACGCCGCACAGTACGGTCGCGCCCATCGTGAACAGGGCCGGCCGCTGGAACGTCACCCCGCCGACCTGCAGCGCCTGCCCCGTGAACCCCTCGATCGCGGGGAACGGGATCCGCTGCTTGGCGTCCGGCAACCCCGGGATCCGCCCGTAGTAGAGCCGGACCAGCTCCTGCAGGAACACCGAGATCCCGATCGCGGTGATCAGGGGCGCGAGCCGGGGGGCGCTGCGCAGCGGCCGGTAGGCGATCCGCTCCATCAGCACCGCCGTGGTCACCGCCGCGAGCATCGCGCCGACGATCATCACGAGCAGCACCCACCACGCGGTCGTGTCCGCGAAGAAGAGCACGTACGTGCTGAGCGCCCCGAACGCCCCGATCATGAAGACCTCGCCGTGGGCGAAGTTGATCAGCTGCACGATCCCGTACACGACCGTGTAGCCGACCGCGATGAGCGCGTACAACGAGCCCAGGGTGAGCCCGTTGACGAGCTGCTGCAGGAATTCCACGCCCGCGTCCTCTCCGGTGCCGCTACGCGCGGCGTGAGCGGGACGGAGGCCGCGCCCCCGCCCCGCTCACGCGGCGCTCGGTATGACGGGCGGTCAGTTCCTGCCGAACTCGCTGGTCTCGTCGGCGACCCACGCGCCGCCCTCGACCTTGTAGACGGTCAGGACCCGGGTGGTGCTGTCGCCGTACTCGTCGAACGCGACCTTGCCGGTCAGCCCGTCGAGGCTCACCTTGCCCACCGCGTCGATCGTGGCCTTGCGGGCCGACTTGGCGTCCGGGGCGTCCTTCAGGCTGCTCTTGAGGGCCTCGATGATCGCCCGGGTCGCGTCGTAGGCGTACGCGCCATACGCGCCCGGCGTGACGCTGTACTTCGCCGCGGTGTAGTCGTCGAGGAACTGCTTGCCGTTGGGCAGCTTGTCGAGCGGCGCGCCGACCGACGTGGCGAGGTCGCCGGTGGCCTGCGCGCCCGCCAGCTTGATGAAGTTCGCGTCGAAGATCCCGTCGCCACCCATCACCGGCACCATCAGGCCCCCGGCGTGCAGCTGCTGGCTGAGCGGCCCGGCCTGCGGGTGCTCCCCGCCGTAATACACGGCCTGCGGGCCGGCCGCCTTCACCTTGCTGATCGCCGCCGCGTAGTTGGCGTCGTCGGGGTTGATCGTCTCGGCCGCGACGACCTGCCCGCCCTTCGCGGTGAACTCCTTGGCGAAGGCGTCCACGAGGCCCTGACCGTACGCCTTCTTGTCGTGGATCGTCGCGACCTTGTTGATGCCCTTCTTCAGCAGGTACTGGGCCGCGAACGGGCCCTGCACGCTGTCGGTGGTGCAGGTGCGGAAGTAGTTGGCGTAGAGCCGCTGCGGGGAGTCCGGGTTCGGCCCGCGGGTGAGCGCCGGGTTGGTGTTGGCGGGGGAGACCATCGCGATGTTCGCGCTGTTCAGCACCGGCTGGACCGGCGCGGCGACCGAGGAGTTGAGGGTCCCCACGACCGCGATCACGTTGTCGTCGCTGGCCAACTGGGTGGCGCCGTTCTTTCCGGGTTCGGGCTTCGCCTCGTCGTCCTTGGGGGCGACCTCGAGCGTCCAGCCGGGGAGCGTCCCCGCGTCGTTGGCCTGCTTGACCGCGAGCTCGACCGAGTGCTGGATGCCCATCCCCATCGCCGACATGTCCCCGGACAGCGGGGCGATGACGCCGATCACGGCCTTCTTCGCGGCGCCGGACGCGCCGGTCGCTCCGCCGGCGTCCTCGCCGCGGGAGCCGCACGCGGACAGCCCGACGACGACGGAAAGGACGGTGACGCCGACGCCGGCACGGCGCAGGGTGGTGTGCTTCACGGGGCCTCCAGGGTGGGGGGACGGCCGGGGGGCGGCGCGTCACGCTGGGTGGACAGTAGGTGCCGCACACCATGCCGCGGAACGCCTGACACGCGGTCGTGACCTGAGCGTGTCCTCGGCACCGGGGAACGGTCGCGGCTCGCCGCCGAGCGGTCGAGGCGGTCGGCCGGTGGCGTGCGGGTCGCGACCGGCGGCGTCGCGCGGGCCGCGGTCGGGGAGTGTCGGTGCCGCGACGTACGCTGACGGCGTGGCAGACCCCTCCTCTTACCGGCCCCGGCCAGGGGAGATCCCCACCGATCCCGGGGTGTATCGCTTCCGGGACGCCGACGGGCGGGTCATCTACGTCGGCAAGGCGAAGAGCCTGCGGCCGCGGCTGTCCAGCTACTTCCAGGACGTGTCGGCGTTGCACCCCCGGACGCAGACGATGGTCCGCACGGCGGTCGCCGTCGAGTGGACCGTGGTGTCCACCGAGGTCGAAGCGCTGCAGCTGGAATACAGCTGGATCAAGGAGTTCGACCCCCGCTTCAACGTGAAGTACCGCGACGACAAGTCGTACCCGTTCCTCGCCGTCACGATGGGCGAGGAGTTCCCGCGGGCTCAGGTGCTGCGCGGGGCGAAGCGCAGGGGCACCCGCTACTTCGGGCCCTACGCGCACGCCTGGGCGATCCGGGAGACACTCGACCTGCTCCTGCGGGTCTTCCCCGTCCGGACGTGCAGCGCGGGCGTCTTCCGGCGGGCGGCGCTGTCGGGCCGGCCCTGCCTGCTGGGTTACATCGACAAGTGCTCGGCCCCGTGCGTGGGGCGGGTCACGGCGGAGGAGCACCGGGCGATCGCCGAGGAGCTGTGCGACTTCCTCGCGGGCAACACCGGGCGCTTCGTGCGCCGCCTGGAGGACGAGATGAAGGCGGCGGCGGCCGCGCTGGACTTCGAGACCGCGGCCCGGCTCCGCGACGACCTCGGCGCGCTGACCAAGGTGCTGGAACGCTCCGCCGTCGTGCTCGCCGACGCCACCGACGCCGACGTCTTCGGGCTCGCCGGGGACGACCTGGAGGCGGCGGTGCAGGTCTTCCACGTGCGGGGAGGGCGCGTACGAGGCCAGCGGGGCTGGGTCCTGGAGCGTCAGGACGCGGACGACGCCGCGCTGATGGCCCACCTGCTCGCGCAGTTCTACGGCGACGCGGCGTCCGACGCCGTGCCGCGGGAGGTGCTGATCCCGGTCGTGCCCTCCGACCCGGTCGCGCTGCGGGAGTGGCTGTCGGGGCTCCGGGGCTCCCGGGTCGACCTGCGCGTCCCGCAGCGCGGCGACAAGCGGGCGCTGGCGGCGACGGTCACCCGCAACGCGGAGCAGTCGCTGGCCCGGCACAAGGTGGCGCGGGCGGGGGATCTCACCGCGCGGGGACAGGCGCTCGCGGAGCTGCAGGAGGCGCTGGGCCTCGACGACGCGCCGCTGCGCATCGAGTGCTTCGACGTCTCCCACGTGCAGGGCACCAACGTGGTGGCCTCCATGGTGGTCTTCGAGGACGGGCTGCCGCGCAAGGGCGAGTACCGGCGTTTCGGCATCGAGGGGGAGCTGGACGACGCGGGCGTGCTGCGGCGGGACGACGTGGCCGCCATGCGCGAGGTGCTGACGCGCCGGTTCCGCTACCACGTGGCCGCCAAGGAGCGGGCCGCCGGTCAGGCGCCGACCTCGGGATCCGTACCGCGCGACGACCCGGGCCCGCGGACCGACTTGAGTCCGGGGACCAACCCGGGCTCCGCGACCGACTCGGGCCTGGGGACCGACTCCGGCGCCCTCGCGGGGTCGGCCGGCGCCGCGGTCGCCCCCGGGATCGACCCGCAGACCGGCAAGGCTCGGCGGTTCGCGTACGCGCCGCAGCTCGTCGTCGTGGACGGCGGCCGTCCGCAGGCGGACGCGGCGCAGGCTGCGTTGGACGCGCTCGGGGTCGACGACGTGGCGGTGGTCGGGCTGGCGAAGCGGCTGGAGGAGGTGTGGCTGCCCGGCGAGGACTTCCCGATCGTGTTGCCTCGCGCCAGCGACGGGCTGTTCCTGCTGCAACGGGTACGGGACGAGGCGCACCGCTTCGCAATCACGTTCCATCGGCAGCGCCGGTCCAAGGCGATGACCGCGAGCGCTCTCGACGACATCCCCGGCCTGGGGCCGACGCGGCGGGCCGCGCTGCTCGCGCGGTTCGGCTCGGTCAAGGCCGCCCGGGCGGCGGACGTGGCGGAGTTGGCGCAAGTCCCCGGGTTCGGGCCGCGCCTCGCCGCGACCGTGCACGAGCACCTCCGGCGCGACGACACGGCGCCGGCCATCGACGCAACCACCGGTGAGGTGCTGGACTGAGGGCGCACGCTGGTCCCGATCCTCTCCGGTGGGACCGCCCTGACGTGGAAGGATCACCCTGAGCGGCGAGGAAGGACGAGCCCACCAGGCGACCCGCCCGCTTCGGTGCACGATGGAGTCCGACGAGCGCGAGGAAACACCATGAGCGGCGCGGAAGGACGATCCCACACGGCGACCTGCTCGCTTCGGTGCACGATGGAGTACGACGAGCGCGAGGAAACAGCATGAGCGGCGAGGAGACAGCATGACCACGCCCCCGGCGCACCCTGAGGTCGCGATTCTCACGGGGATGAGCGGGGCCGGCCGCAGCACGGCCGCCCACGCCCTGGAGGATCTCGGCTGGTATGTGGTCGACAACCTGCCCGCCCAGATGCTGCCGCCGCTCGCGCGGCTGGCCGACGAACCCGAGCCGGGGCGGCGCATGCGACGGATCGCCGCCGTGGTCGACGCCCGCAGTCACGGGTTCTTCGACGCGTTCCGGGGGGCGCTCGCGGAGCTGCGCCGGATGGGCATCTCGCCGCGGATCGTTTTCATCGACGCGAACGACGAGTCGCTGGTCCGCCGCTTCGAGAGCGTGCGCCGGCCGCACCCCCTGCAGGGCGAGGGCCGGCTGCTGGACGGCATCCAGGCCGAGCGGGCGCACCTGATCGACCTGCGCGCGGACGCGGAGCTGGTGATCGACACCTCGGGGCTCAACGTGCACCAGCTGTCGGCCAAGATCCGCGACGCGATGGGCGGCTCGTCGCTGACCCGGCTGCGGATCGCGATCGTGTCGTTCGGGTTCAAGTACGGGGTGCCGCTGGACGCGGACATCGTGTTCGACATGCGTTTTCTGCCCAACCCGTACTGGATTCCCGCGCTGCGGTCCTCGACGGGGCGGGACGAGCCGGTGGCCGCGTACGTGCTCAGGCAGCCGGGCGCCCAGGAGTTCCTGGACCGCGCCGTGCGGCTGATGGAGACGATGCTGGGCGGGTACCTGCACGAAGGGCGTCGGTACGTGACCGTCGGGATCGGGTGCACGGGTGGCAAGCACCGCTCGGTGGCGATCGCCGAGCGTCTGGCGCAGCGGCTGTCGACCCCGGAGATCTCCACGCTGCTGTTCCACCGGGACCTGGGCCGCGAATGAGGCACGGCGACACGGCGGGGATCCCTTGTGAGGCGTCCGAGGCGTCCGACGAAGCGGGGATCCCTGGTGAGACTGAGACGCCGCGCGAGGCCAAGAAGTCCGGCGATGCGGGGATGCCCGGCGGGGTGACGCGGTGAGCGCGCGACCCGCGGTGGTCGCGCTGGGCGGGGGCCACGGTCTCGCGGCGTCGCTGTCCGCGCTGCGCCTGGTGACGGACCGGATCACCGCGATCGTCACGGTCGCCGACGACGGGGGTTCCAGCGGGCGCCTGCGCACGGAGTTCGACGTCCTGCCGCCGGGGGATCTGCGGATGGCGTTGGCAGCGCTGTGCGACGACGGGGAGTGGGGCCAGCTCTGGCGCGATGTGCTGCAGCATCGGTTCAACGGGACCGGGCCGCTGGCGGGGCACGCGGTCGGGAACCTGCTGATCATGAGCCTGTGGGACCTCCTCGGCGATCCCGTCCAGGGGCTCGACGTGATCCGTCGGCTGCTGGACGCGCGCGGCCGGGTGCTGCCGATGTCGTCCGCGCCGTTGGCCATCTCGGCGCGGGTGCGCGGGACGGAGGCCGGCCGGCCCGACGGCGAACGCTGGGTCTACGGCCAGGCGGCGGTCGCCCTGACGGCCGGCGAGGTGCTGCAGATCCGTCTGGAACCGGAGGACCCCCCGGCGCCCGCCGAGACGATCGCTGCCGTCGACGCCGCCGACTGGGTGGTGCTGGGCCCCGGCTCCTGGTTCACGTCCGTGATGCCGCACCTCTTGGTGCCGGAGCTCGCCGACGCGCTGACCCGCACCCCCGCCCGGCGGTTGCTCACGCTGAACGTGCAAATGGACACGAGCGAGACGCAGGGCTACACCGCCGCGCGCCACCTGGAGGCGTTGGCGGAGCACGCACCGGGTTTCCATCTGGACGTCGTGCTGGCCGACCCCCGCGTCATCGACGAGCCGGAGCGCGTCGCGGCCGCCGCGGCGTCGCTCGGCGCGCAGCTGCTGGTCGTGCCGGTGGCCGCCACGGACACGCCAGGCGTACACGACACCTTGCGGCTGGCGGCGGCGTACCGCGACATCTTCGCGTGAAGCTCGCGAGCGAGCCGCGGCCCCGCGGGGGTCGAATTCCTCGGGCGTCCAGTCGCACTGAGACGCTCGTCCAACTCGGGTCGCCTGAGGCGGTGAACGGTGGGATAGTTCCCTTGCGCCCACCGGGACGGTTGGTCCCACAGGGCATTCATCAGCGCTGACCATGGGGGTGGTCTGGGTGGTGTCCGTGATACCAGTAGCGCTTCTTGCCGTCGGGATCGCTTGCTCGGGGTACGTCGTCCTGCAGGGTCCCGCGCTCGCCCGGTCTCGCCGCAACGCCGTGATCGCGCTGAGCCTCGCCTACCTGATCGGATACCTGCTCCTGTGGCAGCGCGCGGCGGCATGAGGGCCGGGTGCCACCCGCGGCAACCCGTATCGACCGGCGCGCGCCGCGAACGGGGATCACGCTGTGAGCCAACGGATTCGCGCGGCGACCGGGGCGTCCCGCGCGGTGAGACGAATGGCAGGATGACCGCATGGCCATGACCGCGAACGTCAAGGACGAGCTGAGCCGTCTGCCGGTGACCAAGCCCTGCTGCCGCAAGGCGGAGGTGTCCGCGACCCTGCGCTTCGCGGGTGGGCTGCACCTGCAGGGCGGTCGCATCGTGGTCGAGGCGGAGTTGGACACGGCCGCGGCGGCGCGGCGGCTGCGCAAGGCGGTCACCGAGGTCTACGGCCACTCCTGTGAGCTGATGGTCGTCTCCGAGGCGGGTCTGCGGCGGGGGAGCCGGTACGTGGTCCGGGTGGACGCCGACGGCGAGGCGCTCGCCCGCCAATCGGGGTTGGTGGACCTGCGGGGTCGGCCGGTCCGCGGTCTGCCCACCCGGGTGGTCAACGGGTCGGTGTGCGACTCGGAGTCGGCGTGGCGGGGGGCCTTCCTGGCCCACGGCTCGCTCACCGAGCCGGGCCGGTCGTGCTCCCTGGAGATCACCTGCCCCGGGCCGGAAGCCGCGCTCGCCCTGGTGGGGGCGGCGCGTCGCATGGGTATCCAGGCGAAGGCCCGTGAGGTACGGGGGGTGGATCGGGTCGTCATCCGCGACGGCGACGCCATCGGCGCGATGCTCACTCGCCTGGGAGCCCACGACGCCGTCCTGGCCTGGGAGGAGCGCCGGGTCCGCCGGGAAGTGCGCGCCACCGCGAACCGGCTGGCCAACTTCGACGACGCGAACCTGCGCCGGTCCGCCCGCGCCGCGGTCACGGCGGGCGCGCGGGTCGCGAGGGCGCTGGAGATCCTCGGCGACGACATCCCGGACCACCTGCGGGAGGCCGGGCAGCTCCGGCTGGAACACAAGCAGGCCAGCCTGGAGGAGCTCGGCTCGCACGCAGACCCCCCGCTGACCAAGGACGCGGTCGCCGGCCGCATCCGGCGCCTGCTCGCGATGGCCGACAAACGCGCCGTCGAACTCGGAGTCCCCGGCACGGAGGCCGTACTGACGGAGGACTTCACCGTCTGAACCGGCAGTGATCTGAACCGGCAGTGATCTGAACCGGCAGTGAACGGTGGGTGATCAGCCGGTGTCCCTCGCCGCGCCGCCGCCGATCACGCGTTCGTCGTGCGCCGCCGCGCGATTCCGGATCGCTGATACCTGCGCCACAGCCCCCCGAGCCGATAGGGTCGGTTTCGGCGTACAACGACATACGGGCCACGTCCCTCCCGGGGTGGGCCATTCACCACCGGCTCCCGGGACCGTAGGCCCAGCACTGGACCCTGTTGAGTGATCAGGAAGGCATATAACGTGACCGTTCGCGTTGGTATCAATGGCTTTGGCCGCATCGGCCGCAACTTCTTCCGCGCCGTGGCGGCATCCGGCGCGGACATCGACATCGTCGCCGTCAACGACCTGACCGACAACAAGACGCTGGCCCACCTGCTCAAGTACGACTCGATCCTGGGCCGTTACCCGGGTGAGGTCACCTACGACGACACCTCGATCACCGCGGGCGGCGACAAGTTCACGGTCTGGGAAGAGCGCGACCCGGCCAAGCTGGACTGGAAGTCCGTGGGCGCCGACATCGTCGTCGAGTCGACCGGCTTCTTCACCGACGCCGAGAAGGCCAAGGCCCACATCGACGGTGGCGCCAAGAAGGTCATCATCTCCGCCCCGGCGAAGAACGAGGACATCACGGTCGTCATGGGCGTCAACGACGACCTGATCGACGGCAGCCAGAACATCATCTCCAACGCGTCCTGCACGACGAACTGCCTGGCCCCGATGGCCAAGGCCCTCAACGACGAGCTGGGCATCGTCAAGGGTCTGATGACGACCATCCACGCGTACACGCAGGACCAGAACCTGCAGGACGCCCCGCACAAGGACCTGCGCCGCGCCCGCGCCGCCGCGCTCAACATCGTGCCGACGAGCACCGGCGCCGCGAAGGCCGTCGCGCTCGTGCTGCCCGAGCTGAAGGGCAAGCTGGACGGGTACGCGCTGCGCGTGCCGACGCCGACCGGCTCCGCGACGGACCTCACCTTCGAGGCCGGCCGCGAGACCACGGTCGAAGAGGTCAACGCGATCGTCAAGAAGGCGGCCGAGGGCCGGATGAAGGGCAAGCTCGTCTACACCGAGGACGAGATCGTCTCCAAGGACATCGAGACCGACCCGGCCAGCTGCATCTTCGACTCCGGCCTGACCAAGGTGATCGGCAACCAGGTGAAGGTCGTCGGCTGGTACGACAACGAGTGGGGCTACAGCAACCGCCTCGTCGACCTGTGCCTGCTCGTGGGCTCCAAGCTCTGAGCCATCCGCACCTCTGACCGGACCCCGTGCGCCGGGCGGCCACCCGGCCCCCGGCGCACGGGGCGTTCCGACCAGCCCCAGACCACCTCCCCGGAAGGATCAGGAGCCCTCCCATGAAGACGACCGAGGACCTCGTCAAGGACGATCTGCACGGCAAGCGCGTGCTCGTCCGCAGCGACCTCAACGTCCCGCTCGACGCTGACAAGAACATCACCGACGACGGCCGCCTGCGCGCCTCCGTCCCCACCATCAAGGCGCTGACCGACGCCGGCGCGGCCGTCATCGTGGTCGCGCACCTGGGTCGACCGAAGGGCGCCCCGGAGGACAAGTACTCGCTGGCCCCCGTGGTGGACCGGTTCTCCGAGCTGCTCGGCACTCAGGTCACGTTTGCGACCGACACGGTGGGCGACTCGGCGAAGTCCGTCGTGGCGGGCCTGAAGGACGGCGACGTGGCGCTGCTGGAGAACCTGCGCTTCAACCCGGGGGAGACCTCCAAGGACGAGGGCGAGCGGGGCGCGTTCGCCGACCAGCTCGCGTCCTTCGCCGACTTCTACGTCTCCGACGGCTTCGGCGTGGTGCATCGCAAGCAGGCGAGCGTGTATGACGTGGCGACGCGGCTGCCCCACTACGCAGGTGGTCTGGTGGGCACGGAGGTGGGCGTGCTGAAGCGGCTCACGGAGAACCCCGAGCGTCCGTACGCGGTGGTCCTCGGCGGCGCGAAGGTCGCCGACAAGCTCGCCGTCATCGAGAACCTCATGAAGACCGCCGACCGGCTGCTGATCGGCGGCGGGATGGCCTTCACGTTCCTGAAGGCGCAGGGCCATGAGGTCGGCAAGTCGCTGCTCGACGAGGCGATGATCGACACCTGCAAGGGCTATCTCGAGGACGCCAAGGCCAAGGGCGTGGAGATCATCCTGCCCGTGGACGCCGTGTGCGCCCCCGAGTTCTCCGCGGACGTCCCGACGGTCACCGTCGACGCCAGCGAGATCCCCGCCGACCAGATGGGCCTGGACATCGGGCCGAAGTCCGGCGAGCTGTTCGCCTCCAAGATCGCCGACTGCAAGACGGTGTTCTGGAACGGCCCAATGGGCGCGTTCGAGATGGCCCCGTACGCGGCCGGGACGAAGGCCGTCGCGCAGGCCCTCGTGGACGCCACGAAGGGCGGCGGGCTCACGGTCGTCGGCGGCGGCGACTCCGCGGCGGCGGTGCGCCAGCTCGGCTTCGCGGACTCCGACTTCGGGCACATCTCCACCGGCGGC
>JBDIAS010000017.1:0-35682 GCA_039812465.1 Austwickia sp.
CGCTTTAGCTCAGTCGGCCAGAGCGATTCACTCGTAATGAATAGGTCGTCGGTTCGATTCCGACAAGCGGCTCCACAAACGCCCCCGACTCCGGTCGGGGGCGTTCTCGTTTCTCCGCACCTGTCAGGCGCCCGCTGCCTCGAGGCGCTCGAGGATGATCACCGATCGCGGAGATGACGTCCATCACCGCTGCCCACGTCGTCCAGCCGCGTCCAGCCGTGGCGATGCAGTACCATCGACGGTACCATGGTCTAGTGACGTCCATTGCGAAGATCCTGACCTCGATCCGAGCTAATCCCCGCAATGTGCGCTACCTCGACGTGGTCAAGGTCTGTGAGCACTACTTCGGCCCTCCGCGAACCCGAGGCGGATCACACGCAGTGTTCAAGACGCCGTGGGCCGGCGACCCGCGCGTCAACATCCAGAACGACCACGGCAAGGCCAAGGCCTACCAGGTCCGACAGGTGCTGACAGCGATCGAGAAGAAGGAGGCAGGGAAGTGACCGACGCCATCGACATCACCCATTACAGCTACCGCGTCACCTGGTCCGCCGAGGACCAGGAGTTCGTCGCGACCTGCCTGGAGCTGCCGTCGCTGTCGTGGCTGGCCGACACCCAAGGAGGCGCGCTGGCGGGCCTACGAGACCTCGTTCGCGAGGTCGTTGAAGACCTCGGCGCCGAAGGAGCACCTATCCCCGAACCCTTCGCAACCCGCAGCTACTCGGGGAAGTTCAATCTCCGCGTCGGCGAACACCTCCACCGCCAACTCGCTATGAACGCTGCCCAAGAACACCTCAGCCTCAACCAGTACCTCGTCCGCCGCCTCTCCGGCGCGTCCTAAACAGCCGCTGGCGGCCCGTCGTCGCTCAAGCAGCGTCCCTGCAACTCCTCGGCCGCGTTCTGCACTCGAGCCTGCTCTTCGGCGCTGAGGTGCACCGAGTAGACCTGGGAGCGGTTCGGTCGCTGGGGCCTGGTCACCTGGGGGTATGGGTCGTTGAGGGTGCGCTCGGATTCCTCGCGCAGTTGCGCGAGAAGCTGCGGGTCAGCGGTCTTCGCCATCGTCGAGTCCCTCCTCGCAAAGCCGTCTGCGCCTCGCGCCATCGTAGACGTGGCAAGTCCGCAGTATGCTGGCAATGACGTCACTGTCGGCAGGAGGTGCTCATGGCCACGTTGACCATTCGAGATGTGGACCCGAAGGTGCGCGACGGCCTGCGGGCGATCGCCGCAGCCCACGGCCGCTCGATGGAAGCTGAGCTGCGGGCCCTCGTGGCAGAGCACGTGGCGCTGCACAGCCGTCGGCCATCGATCCTTGAAGCAGCTGAGCGCTTCAGGGCGGAAACCGGCGGCGTCGATCTATGGGTGCCGAGCCGTGACGAACTGGCCGATCCGCCGACGTTGTGATGATCGTTCTTGACACCAACGTGGTCTCCGAACTGGTGAAGCCCTCGCCGGACCCGGCCGTTCTGCGCTGGTTCGCGGGGCAGCGTGATGCCGAGCTCGTGACCGCTACACCTGTCCTCGCCGAGGTGTGGAGCGGTGTGGCCCTCTTGCCACAAGGTCGCCGAGCCACGGACATTGCACGGGCTCTCGCGATCTTCCTCACTGCCTTCGAGGGGCGCGTGTGGCTTCTCGATGAGAGGGCCGCGGTCGAGTACGCGGCCATCGTGCGCGAGCGTCGCGACGCGGGTCGACCCGTGGCCGTCATGGACGCACTCATTGCCGCTATTGCCCGCTCTCGGGGTGCGGCGGTGGCCTCCCGAGACGTCGAAGGCTTCCGGTGCGACGGGCTTCAGGTCATCGACCCGTGGCGCACGACATAAGCGCGGTGCAGCGGGCCCTGTCTCCGTTCGCTTCACGCTGAACGGGTGAGCACGCTGCCGGGACGGTAGGTAGGGTCGAACCCGGCCTTCGCCGGACGGTCGTCCTGGAGGCCGCGACGACCATCTGAACGAGGGGGAGCAGTGCGCCGTCTGTGTGCCATCTTGACCGCCACCACGCTGATCGGTGGCCTGGCTGCCTGCAGCAGTTCGCCGGAGGGGTCCGGCGATCACACGGGCAATGGCGGGCAAGCCCAACAGCACGACGAGCGGCAGCGGCCCGCGTACCTCACGGCCGCCAACGCCCTGTCCGCCGACCAGGACGCCGTCCTCGCGGACATGCAGGCTCCGGCCGGGGAACGCACCCACGACTACGAGCGCCGCGCGGTCATCGACGCCCTGCGCGACCACCGAGCGGACTCCGCGGAGGAGTGGACCCGCGCGATCCTGGACCAGGTGCACGCGGACAACGGGGAGGCCGTACGGACGTTCCTTGAGTACACGCCCGTGATCACCACCGACGCCGGACCCGACGGGACGACATCGGGACAGTCCGCGACGGGGGAGCAGCCCGCGACCTCGGGCACGCCGGAGCCGCAGCGGACGCCGGGCGGCCAACACGTCGCCGTCGTCCTCGACGCGTCGGGCAGCATGGCGGCGGCTGCGGGCGGCACCACGCGGATGGCGCAGGCCAAGACGGCCATCGGCGAGTTCGTCGCGCGGTTGCCCGCCACGACGACGGTGTCGCTGCGCACGTACGGCGAAGAGGGCGGCAACTCCGACGCGGACAAGGCGACGTCCTGCGCGTCGACGCGCCTGGCGTACGAGGGCGCCCCGGCCGGCATGGCCTCCGCCCTGCAGGGCATCACCCCGACGGGGTGGACGCCGATGGCGGCGGCCGTGCGGGCCTCGACGGGGGACATCCCTGCCGATTCGGCGGGGGCGATCGTGTACGTCGTCAGCGACGGCATCGAAACGTGCGACGGGGACCCGGTCGCCGCGGTGAAGGAGGTCGCCGCCACCGGGGCCAAGCCGATCGTCAACGTGATCGGTTTCCAGGTGGGCCGCCAGGACCACGAGCAGCTCAAGGCGATGGCGCACGCAGGCGGCGGGCAGTTCGTCGACGCCCAGGATCTGCGCGCGATGCGTCGCTACTGGAACGACGACGCGCAGCGCATCTCCCGTACCTGGCGCAACTGGCGCCAATCGCAGCAGGAGTCGATCCGGCAGCAGCGCGAGGCGAACAGCAAACGGGTGACCGAGTTGCACGACCAGATCGTCAAGGAGTTCGACACCGAGCGCGGCCGCGCCACCGAGGTGGCCACCGGGCTGCGCCAGGCCGGGGTATTCGACGCAGCCATGCAACAGGGCATTAACAGTGAGTTGCGCTCGCGGCGGCAGGCGATGTGGCGGTGGACCTCCGACCGCAGGTCCGATTATCAGAAGGACAACAACCGCCAGCACTGGGACGCCTACCTGGACACCTCGAGGCTGTCCCGGGAGCAAAGCCAGGAGGCGTACGACCGGGCGCGCAAGCAATTCCGGGAGTACTACCAGCAGTCCCGCCCGTAGCACCATCCCGGGAGAGCGCCTGGCTCGCTCGGGAAGGGTCCGCATTTCAACCTGCTCGGCGAGCAGGCCCTCGTGTCGCTATGTCTCTTACTAAGTGACACACTGGGGAAATCCGTTAGCGCTGTCACTTAGTAAGAGACATGGCGACATGACCATCTTCGAGACTCCCCAGCCTGACCTGGAGGACCACCCGGTCATCGAGCAGATCCACGAGATGCGCTCTGCTCTGTCCGGGTACGTGCGTGTGCCCCAACGGTGGACCGGGACCCTGCGGCGGTCGAGCACGGCCCGCGCGATCCAGAGCTCGAACAGCATCGAAGGTTACGACATCACCGATCAGGATGCCCTGGCCGCGGTGGACGACGAAGAACCCCTCACCACTGACCAGCGCACCTGGGCGGAGATCACCGGCTACCGGCGCGCGCTCACGTACGTGTTGCAGATGACCGTCGACCGCGAGTTCCGACTCGACGTGCAGACCCTCCGGTCGCTGCATTTCATGCTGCTGGAGCACGATCACAGCAAGTCGCCGGGCAGATTCCGCAGCGGTCAGGTCTTCGTGTACGACGAGTCTCGTGGCGAGGTGGCCTACGAGGGTCCCGACGCGGAGCGCGTACCCGAGCTTGTGGAAGAGCTGGTTGCCGCGTGCCGCGCCTCCGTCGACGTCGATCCCCTGGTCCGGGCCGCGATGGCTCACCTCAACCTCGTGATGATTCACCCGTTCCGTGACGGCAACGGTCGCATGGCACGCGTGCTGCAGACGCTGATGCTCGCCCAGGACACCATCCTTGAACCGACCTTCTCGAGCATCGAGGAGTGGCTGGGACACAACACGGACGACTACTACCGGGCGCTCGCTCACACCGGTCAGGGCTCGTGGCACCCCGAGAACGACGCCTCGTTGTGGGTGAAGTTCAACCTGCGCGCCCACCACATGCAGGCCCAGACCCTGCAGCGGCGCTTCGCCGAGGCCGAAGTGCTGTGGCGACACATCGATGATCTCGTGGCGGCTCATCGCTTGCCCGAGCGGGTCGGCGACGCCGTGTTCGACGCGCTGATCGGCGCTCGCGTGCAGAGGCCGAGCTACATGAAGCGCGCGGACGTCGAGGGGCGCACGGCGACGCGTGACCTCGTGCGACTCAGCGAACTCGGCATCCTCGACCCGGTCGGCAAGACGCGCGCCCGCTACTACCTCGCCGGGCCCGTGCTGCGCGAGGTGAGCGCCGACCTTGCGAGCAGGCGACACCCGCTCGCGGATCCCTATCCGTGGCTGAGAGCGACGCTGGCTGCGCCAAGGGAGCCGTAGGTCGAGCAGGCCGGGGTCGTCCCGCTGCTCGGCTCACCCGATGGCGCCATGTAGCGACGGGCGAGGCATATGTGACTCACATGTGACGTATGTTTATCACATGTCAACCACGATTCAGATCCGCAACGTGCCGGAGGAGATCAGCCGTACCTTCAAGGCGAGAGCGGCAGCCGAGGGGCAGTCGCTCAGCGACTATCTCCTGGGTGAGCTTTCCCGGATCGCCCAGAGACCCACTCAGCGCGAACTGCTCGAACGCATCGAGCAGCGCGGACGAGTGGACCTTCCTCCGGCCGCCGACATCCTCGCTGAGCAGCGGGCTGGTCGGTGAGCTTCGTCGTCGATGCCTCCGCCGTCGCGGAACTCTTGGTGTCCCGCGAGGGAGGCCGTCGCGTGGCGCGCGCGGTCGTCGATCACGAGCTCTTCGCGCCCCAGCTGCTGGTGCCCGAGGTGATCTCCACGCTGCGGGGATGGGTTCTCGGCCGGCGCCTCGACCCAGGCCGCGCGGTCGGCGCCCTCGACGATTTCCGGGCCTTGGACATCACTCTCATGCCCATGATGCCGCTCATCGATGATGTGTGGCGGTTGCGTGACAACATCACCGCCTACGACGCCATGTACGCCGCTCTCGCACGGAGCCTCGGAGTTCCTCTCCTCACGCTCGATGCACGCCTTGTCGCGTCGCTTCCCCCCGACGTGCAAGCGGCCGAGGTCTGAACGATCTACTGACCGAGGAGATGGTCGCAGCGAGGAGGCCGACTCCTTGATCGCCGAGCTCCGGCGCAGGCCGGGACCTCGACGCCGCATCTAGACTGCGGACATGGCCCGTACGATCGCGACCACCACCCCCGTGGACCGGGAGGAACTCCTGGACTTCGTCCGGCCGCGGCACCGCATGGTGCTGATGACCGTCCGGCGCGACGGCGCCCCACAGTCCTCGCCGGTGACAGGAGGTGTCGACGACGCCGGCAGGATCGTGATCTCGACCTATCCCGAGCGGGCCAAGACGCGCAACATCCTGCGCGATGACAGGGTCAGCGTCCTCGTGCTGTCGGACGACTTCAACGGCCCCTGGGTGCACGTCGACGGCACCTGCGAGGTGATCCTTGCGCGGGACGAAGCGGGGCCCTTCGTCGAGTACTTCCGCAACATCTCGGGGGAACACTCGGACTGGGACGAGTACCGCGCCGCCATGGTCAGCCAGGACAAGGCGCTGCTGCGCATCACACCGACGCGGTGGAGCCCGGTGGCGACCGGCGGTTTCCCGCCCCGCCTGGGGTAGGTGGCGAGGTCGTGGGGACACCTGTCGGAATCTTCACGAGTACGCGTCCGGGCTCACCAGCACGCGTCAGATCTGGGCGGCATGCGCGGCGGCGGGGCGCTACGAGGGACGCGCCGTGGTCGGCAGCTCGCCCGTGAGCTCCACCTCGGCCGCGACGTCGCGGAGCTTGCGGTTCAGGTGTTGGCTCGTGCTGCGCAGCATCGCGAACCCCTCCTCCGAGCTCACGAGCCGGCGGGCCATCAGGATGCCGACCGCCCGCCCGATCTGGCGGCTGCTGTCGAGGGCTGCCTGGAAGTTGGCCGCGTCCTCGTCGCGCAGGCACTGCTCGGTCGCGAGGGCCGCGAAGGGCGCGATCAGCGAGGCGGCGTTGACCTCCATCCCGGTGAACGAGTACGGCTGGGTGGCGTAGAAGTTGATCGCCGCCCGGTCCCCGCTGCTCAGCGCCAGATGCAGGCACAGCATGCTGCGCACTCCGGTCGTCTCGACGCAGCGCGCGGCGAAGTCTGGCCACCGCGGATCCGTCAGCAAGTCGTCGGCCCGCACGATGCGGTCGCCGTGCGAGGCGTCGAGGCACGGCCCCTGGCCGGCGGCGTACTGCAGCTGGTCCACGCGTCGTGGCAGGTCATCGGTGGCGGCGAGCGTGACGGGGCGCGCCCCGTCACGCTGCAGGGTGAGCGCGCAGTGCCCGGCATGGGGTACGCGGGCCGCGGCGACCTCGACCACCCGGACGGGGTCGATCCCGGCGCGGTCCGGCCGCGCGACCAGTCGGGCCAGCGAGCAGAACTGCTCTCCCAGCTGAGCGAAGTGATCCTCTGAGGGCATCGGTTCGGGCCCTTCCTTCACACCCGGGACCGTCCGACGCGCTGGGCCCTTGCGGTGGGGCCCGCCCGAAGGCCGCCGCCCCGTGTGCGGGACCCCGGGAGATGGATGATCACATCCAGGCTAGCAGGGCGGTCGTCTTCGAAGAAGACCCGTCGACCCGATCGCCCATGTCCGGCACGGCCGTTCGCGTCCGGTCCGCACCGCCGCTCGCGCCCGGCGGAGCGGTCCGCCCGCGTTCGGCGGAGTGGTCCGCCCGCGTTCGCAGGGCCGTAGGCTCGCCAGGGCGTCAGGGGCGCCGTACAGTGCGAGGACCCTTTCTTCGGAGTCTTTATGTGCGAGGCGCTGCGCGAGGCTTCGGCGAGCCAGCTGTTCACCGGTTCGACGACACCCGGTTTGTTGCTGACGCTCGGATGGAAGATCTTCGCCGCCAACGACGCCCACCTCACGGCCACGGGGCGAGCCGGCGAGGACGTGTTGGGCCGGTTCCTCTTCGACGTGTTCCCAGATCCGCCGCAGGAGGCGGCCGAGCCGCCCGCGGACGGAGTGCGTCGTCTGACCGCGTCGCTTCAGGCCGCGCTCGCCCGGAGCCGACCGGACGTGCTCCCGTACCTGCGCTTCGACATGACCGGACCGGACGGCGGCTTCCTCGCCCGGACCTGGTCGGTGGTGAACTCCCCTCTGTTCGACGGGGATGGGGCGGTCGTCGGTTTCCTCCACCAGGCCGAGGACATCTCCGAGTTCGCCGACGAGATCCTCTGGGACGACGGGGGCGAGGGGGCGCTCGAGCCTCCCGCGGAGGACGTGGCTGCGCAGCACGCCCGCCTGGCCCGGGCCGGCGCGGTGTACGTGGCCCGCCACCGCACGGCGACCGAGCACGGCGCGACAGATTATCTTCGCGTGTCGGAGGCGCTCGCGGCGCTCGCGGGGACGCAGGGCGCGAACGGACGCCCCGACGCCCAGCGGGGTCGTCGGGAGATGTGGCGCCGCGCCGCCGCGGAGTACCGCGAGGCCGGATCGTACGGATGGCTCACCGCGGTGTGCCGCCAAGCCGACCGCATCGGCGAGCGGACCACCGGGGCGGCGGTGAGCGCCTCCGGCGCCGGAGGGCTGCCCAAGGTGCTCGCCGCTAGCGACGACTGGTCGCAGGAGATCGAACAACTCCAGGAGATGACGGGAGAGGGGCCCGGGATCAGCGCTCGCTCCACGCGGCTCCCGGTGCTGGTCGAGGACCTGCGCACGGAGAAGCGCTGGCCGGTCTTCACGCTCCTCGCCGAGCAGGCGGGCGCGACGGCGGTCTGGGCCGTCCCGGTCACCATCCGGGACGCGACGGTTGCCACCATGTCCGTGTTCGGCAGCCGCCCGGCGCCCTGGGGCAAGGACGACCTCGTGCAGGCCGTCCTGCTCGCCGATCTCGCCGCGGCCGCGTTGATCGCCGACCTGGCCCGCCTCGAGGACGACGCAGCCGGGGCCGTGCGGATCGACCGCCCCGCGGACCCGGCCGCGATGGCCGCGGGCATGCTGTCGGTGCAGCTGGGGGTCCCGATCGCCGAGGCCTCCCTGCGCCTGCGCGCGCTCGCCTTCAGCCGGGGCGAGGCCCTGGACGTCACGGCGCTGGGTATCCTCGCGGGCACGATCCGCCCTGAGTGAGCCCGGGAGGTGCGGCGGCCGCCTCGGGCTGCTGCGGGCGACGTGCGCCTACCCTGGAGAGGTGGACCGGATCTGGTACCCGCGCAGCGGGCTCGCCGACGGCGCGACGAGCACCCACCGGCGCGCGAAGATGAGGACCGCATGACCGATCTTCCGAGCGACCCCTCCGCGCCGGGGTACTACGCGGGGAGGGCGTCCGACCTGGTCGAAACCGTGACGCTCCGGGACGGAACGCCCGCCTGGATCGGGCCCCTGTTGCCCGGCGACCGGGCCGATCTCGCCCGGGAGTACGAGGGCCTGTCGTCAGAGAGCAAGCGGCTGCGCTTCCTGGCGGGGGTGGCGCACCTGACACCATCGATGCTCGACGTCCTCGTGGACGACGTGGACGGGGTCGAGCACGTCGCTCTCGTCCTCTTCGTCGACGTGGACACGGACCCGACACCGGTTGGCATCGGGCGGATCGTGCGCCATCGCCGAGAGCCGGAGGCCGCGGACATCGCGGTCACCGTCAAGGACGAATGGCAGGGCCGCGGGGTCGCCTCCGCGCTGCTGCCGCTGCTGATCGCCCGCCGCCCCCCGGGCGTCACGCACCTGCTCACTGAGGTCGCCTCGGACAACGCGGCCTCCCTGGCCATGCTCAAGCGACTCGGCCCCACGCGCGTCCACCCGGTGGGCGGCGCCCTCGACGTCGAGGTGGACCTGATCGGCGCCGGCCCGTGCTGCGGGCCTCCCACGGCCGGGGAACGGTTGCACCCCGTGCTCGACACCCCGGGTCGCGACCGGCTCAAGGTGCGCGACAGGGTCGCCGTGACCTGAGCCGCCGGCCCGGCGGAACGACCGGACGTTTTCACCACGATCCATCGGGTAGGACTCCGTCACGGACCCTTCCGGGGAGCATCACGGCCGTGAGGCCGTATGTCCCCCAGGCCGTCGACGAGGTCGGAAGGTCCCGTGTCGCACGTCAGATCCCCGATTCGTCGTGGAGGAAGCGCCATGGAGAAGGTCACCAGCACGGTCGACGAGGTGCGAACGCGGCTGGAGGATCAGCACCGCCGCATCGTGGACATGGTCGACGCCCTGCGCGCGGGAAGCTCGGCCGATCGCGCGCGCGGGTTCGTGCGGCTGCGGGCGTTCCTGGCCCTGCACGAGGAGGTCGAGAGGCGTCTCCTGCACGCCGCGACCCCCGCGGGCGGGGACCGGCAGGACGAGGAGGAGGGGCTCGCGGTCGCCGTGGCGTGCCTGGGGCGCTTGGACGCGGACGCCACGGAGTACGAGGAGCTGACCGACCGCCTCGTCGAGGCGCTGCACCGTCACCACGCGGCCGAGATCGACGGCTTGCGGGGGATCGCTCGGCCGGGCCGCTCCGAACGCCTGGGCGAGCTGCACCGGCTCCTCGGTATCGTTTCGCAGATGGAGCTGTCCGACCTGACGTTCCCGGCCGACGCCCCGGACGCGGAGCTGTCCGCGGCCGCGCGTCGCGAGGTCGACACGATGCTGACGCAGCGACGCTGAGCGTCTGCCGCCGATGATCGGGCCGACGAAGAGCCGACCGGGTGATGAGAGAGGAACGTGGCATGTCGGGTAACCCGATGCTTGACCGTGATCAGTTGCAGCCCGAGGACACCCTGGTGTCCGAGCCGACCGGGGACGTCTTGGACAGCGGCTACGAGCCGGCGGACTCCACCCAGGGCCGACGCCTTGACGCGTCGGTCGAAGAGGCCGACCGGGACGAAACGATCGAGCAGCGACTGGCCCAGGAGGATCCGGAGGACCCGCAGCTGCCGGGGCAGCCGTTGCGCCGCCGGTCGAGGGGCGACGAGGTCGAGCAGACGCTGGTCGGCGACCAGGACCCGGACGACGAGGCGGAGCTGGTCGCGCGGGCCGATGGCCCGTTGATCGACCCGAGCCCCGAGGAAGACGCCATGCACGTGGTCGACGAGGACCAGCTCCCCTGAGCCACCGTCATAGTGACAAACGACCGGGTCCGCACCCCCCTTTCGGGGGGCCAAGTGCGTATGATATCTGAATGGACACGGCTGCGACCCTGCATCTCTTCATCGATGAACAGGCCCGCAGGACGAAGGCGCTCCTTCCCTTGCGAGGCATCGCCCGCTACCAGCTGCTCGCGGACGATTATGGGGTGGTCGCGTTCGGGGGCGAGGAACTGCCGACGACGGTGACGCTGCACGCAGGCAAGTACCGTCTCAAGGTCGCCTCCCGTCTCGGCTGGGCCGCCTCCAACACTTTGGATCTGGAGCTGCGCGCCGGGGACACGGCGTGGATCAGCCTCGACGTCGACGAAAGCCCCCGCCTGTCGCGCTGCATGACCCCTAGCGGCATCGTCCAGACGAGCCTCCTGCTGCTCAAGCAGGTGCCCACGCCGTTCGACGCGGCGCGGCTGCTCGCGGAGCGGAGCTCCCAGCGTCTCGTGGGGCGCTGAACCGCTGGGACGCCACGTGCGCCCGGCGCGTCACGCCGTTCCGGGTTGCGACATCGGCGTCCCCTGCGGTCGTGCGCTGCACAGACGCGACAACCCCTGGACGTTAGGCTGCTGACATGCCCGAGGAGACGCCGCCAGCATCGGCCGCCGACCGCGACCAGCGGGCGCGCCTTCGCACGCTGAACCTGGTGCTCTTGGCCGCGTCCATGGTCGGTCTGGTCGTGGTCGCCGCCGCGGCGGCCACCGGGCGCATCGAGGAACTCTCCCGCTCCGTGCTCCTGGCCCTGATCTTCTTTTTCCTCGCGCTGCGATCGGCGCTCCGGCTGCGCGTGCTGCGGCGGGAGGACGAACGTGATCCCCGCTGAGCCGGACTGAGGCGACGAACCGGGCGCGCCGAAGCCGTGGCCGAAGCCCTGTCGCCGACTGGGCCCCTGAGCGCGTCGACCGGGCGGGCGGATCTCCGGGGAGCCGCCCACCCTTCGCCTAGGGTGTGGAGGGTGAACCACGGACCGACCGACGGACAGGCCGCGCGCCGCGCAGCACACGGAGCAGAGGCGGGGCTGCCGACGGCCGACGAGATCTACGAGCGCCTCGACCGGACCCGCCGCCTGACGGGCGGCCTCATGGGTCTCGCCACGTTTGCCTGTGTGATGTGCGTGATCGCGGCGCTGCTGGGGTGGTACGAGAGCCTCACGGCCGCGGCCACCCCGATTCTGTTGTTCGGCGCGATCGCGTGCGCGGCCGCCTGGCGTCTTCGCTCGCTGGGCTAGGCGCCGCCCGGCCGCTCGTCTCTAGGGGCGGATGCCGACGTACTTTGTCTCCAGATACTCCTCGATGCCCTCGAACCCGCCCTCCCGGCCGAAGCCGCTCGCCTTCACCCCGCCGAACGGCGCCGCCGGGTTCGAGATCACACCCTGATTGACGCCCACCATCCCGTAGTCGAGCGCCTCGGCGACCCGCAGGGCGCGGGAGAGGTCGCGGGTGAAGAAGTACGACGCCAGCCCGTACTCGGTGTCATTGGCGATCCGCACCGCCTCGTCCTCCGCGGTGAACGTGACCACCGGCGCGACCGGGCCGAAGATCTCCTCCGCGAGGATGCGGGCGTCGGCGGGCACGTCCGCGAGGACGGTCGGGGCGTAGAAGCACCCCGGACGGTCCAGGCGTTCGCCACCCGTGAGAGCCCGCGCGCCCCGGGCGAGCGCGTCGCCGACCAGTTCCTCGACGGTGTCCCGCGCCGACTCGTCCACCAGTGGCCCGACCTGGACCCCGTCCTGCGTACCGTCGCCGACCACCAGCGCCCCCATCGCCTGCGCGAGTTTGGCCGTGAACTCCTCGGCGACCGAGGCGTGGACGAGAAACCGGTTTGCCGCCGTGCAGGCCTCGCCCATGTTGCGCATCTTCGCGACCATCGCGCCGGCCACCGCCGCGTCGAGGTCCGCGTCCTCGAAGACGATGAACGGCGCGTTGCCGCCCAGCTCCATCGACATGCGCAGGAGCCGATGGGCGGACTCCTGCACCAGCTTGCGGCCGACCGCGGTCGAGCCCGTGAAGGTGAGCTTGCGCAGCCGGGCGTCGGCGAGGAGCCGCTCGCTGATCGTCCCGCTGCGTTGCGTGGGCAGGATGTTGAGCACGCCCGGCGGCAGCCCGCGCTCCTGCAGGAGCTGCCCGAGCAGCAGCATCGTCAGCGGCGTGCTCGAGGCGGGCTTCACGATCATCGTGCACCCGGCGGCGATCGCCGGTCCGATCTTGCGAGTGCCCATGGCGAGCGGGAAGTTCCAGGGCGTGACCATGAGCGTCGGCCCCACCGGCTGTTTGAGGGTGAGCAGCCGGGTGGCGCCGTCGGGGGAGAGCGTGTACCGGCCGTGCACCCGTACCGCCTCCTCGGAGAACCAGCGGAAGAACTCCGCCCCGTACGTGACCTCGGCGCGAGAATCGGCCAACGGCTTGCCCATCTCCAGGGTCATCAGCAGCGCGAAGTCCTCGGCCCGGGCGTGGATGTCCTCGAACGCGGCCCGCAGGATCTCCCCGCGCTCCCGGGGCGGGGTGGCCGCCCATCCCGCCTGGGCGGCCGCGGCGGCGCTCAGCGCGGCGTCCGCGTCCTCGACGGTGGCCGACGCGACAGACGCGATGGGTTCACCGGTGGCGGGGTTGAGCACGGTGAACTCCTCCCCGGCGCTGCCGCCGCGCCACTGGCCGTCGATGAGCAGGCGGGTGGGGAGCGCGCTCAGGAACTCGGTGACGATGGCGGTCATGATGCGCGATGCCTCCCCTGGAAGGGCGGATAGGTCACGACGGCCGGACGTGACCGGACGTGACGGTCCAGGTGTGGCCGGATGTGACGGGACGCGACGGGCCGGACGTGACCGACCGGACGTTAGGGGCATTGTCCCCCGCGCGGACCGCGGACGCGACTCCGCGCGTCCCTGGGGCGCGGGACGCCACGCGCCCTTCGACGCGCGGCTCAGGTGTCCCCTCGGCGCGTCGTCGCAGGTCACCGGCGCGCTGTGCCTACCCTTGAGTTCGGGGACGCCGCGGGCAGCGGCGGAAGCGCATCGGGACTGCTGAGGGGTGTGTGCAATGCGTGCCGCAGGAGCTTCGTCGCGTCGGGCGACGCTGGTGGTGGCCTTCGCCGTGGCCGCGTGGCTGCTCGGGGTCCCGGCCTCCACCGCCGCGGACAGGCCCGGGCCGGGCGGCCCCGCCGTGAGCGGCGGACCCGCGGCTCACATCGACCTGACGCCCGCGTACGTCGAGGTGCCGATCCAGCGGCCCGACCTCGGCGGGTCGGACCGCTGAATCGGCACGGCTCAGTTGGCCAGCAGCCGCATCGTCGAGCGGTCGACGTCGCCGTCGCGGTAGGAGGACATTCCCACGGCGCGGAGCGCCTGGACGGCCTCACGCTGGTCGGCGGGCACTTGGTCCAGATAGAGGCTCTCGAGGTGGTCGAGGTTCACGTAGACGAGGGAGCCCGCGCGGTCCGCGTCGGCGACCGAGTTCCGGAACGCGTCGTCGTTGCCGAGGGAACCGCCCTCGCCCAGCCGCGAGGCGACGGTGTTCGTCGTCCCGAGGCACAGCCTGTCCCCGCACGAGGCGTTGGGCACGGTGAGCCCGAGGCCCTGCAGCTTGGTGAGGATGTCTTCGGCCTTGCCGCGATCCGTCGTGAGCCGCGCGCCGACCTCCGGGGTGGCGCCCGACGCGAAGTCCTGCTCCGGCACGACCACGTCGAACTGGGAACCCAGCAACGTCACCAGATCATCCGGGAAACGCAGCCCGCTCTGCGCCTCGACGTCCGCGAGCGGGTCGCGGCCACGGTTCGAGGCGTTCAGCGTGTCCTGGATCATGGGCCACAGCTCCTGGAGCATCGCGCCGCCGCCCGCGACCGACATCACCGCGGTCGTGCGGTCCGGCAGCGAGGTGACGTCGCGCAGCGCGTCCTGCGAGGACAACCGCTTGGCGGCCCCGCGCCCGACCGAGGCGACCTCCAGGTAATCCGACGAGAAGCGCACGGTCGAGGCGGATCTGCCCTGGTAGTCCTTCAGGTCACGCATCATGTTCTGGGTCTCGGGCTGCTGGGGGAGCACGTCCAGGAACCGCGGGCCGTCCACCCACATGGACGCCACGCCCTGGTCGCCGAGGGCGCGCATGTCGCCCTCGAAGTCACCGTTGCTCCGCAGGTTCCCCGCGTCCATCGCCGACCGGACGGTCTGCTCGTGCTTCTTGTCGGTGATGATCAGGTAGTCGTCCTTGAACCAGTGGACGTCCTCGTTCTCGGTCGACTCGGCGGTTGCGGACGGCTGGGGCGTGTTCCCGGGCAGGGTGCCCGACGACAGCGCGGCGAGGGGGTCGGACGCGCCCAGCGACGGCAGCGAGGTGCGGGCGTTCTTCGCCGTCTCACGCAGCTTGGCGTACCCCTCCTCGGCCTTGGCCTGGTCCTTCACCTGCACGGCGACGGCCGCCACGGGGTCGCCACCCGAGGTCTCGGGCGCCAGCACGGAGATCCCGACGCGGTCACCGAGCCACGGCTCGACGTCGCGCGCGTAGTCAACGTCCTTGAGCGAACCGTCCGGGTCGCTCTTCTGGAGTTGCTCGAAGAGGGCCTTCTTCGGGTCCTGCGCGGTCGCGACGTCCTTCGCGGCCGGGAACTTGTCCAGCAACCGGTACGCAGAGACCTTCTGGCCCGCGGAGGGGTCGAGGTCCAGTCGGGCGTAGACCAGCGAGGACTTCGGCAGCACCTCGTCGGGCTGCTGCCCGCCGCCGCCGAGCATCCGCATGCCGACCGCGGCTCCCACGCCGCCGACCGTGACCAGCCCGACGACGGCGATCGCCGCGATCATGCCCGTGCGCCTCTTCCTCGGCGCCGCACCGTCCGGCCCGGGCTGCGGGTCGACGTCCGGCCCGGCTGGCGGCTGGCCGTGCTCCGGGTGGTTGCCCGAAGGCGGATACGCGTTGCTCATCGAAATCTCCCCCGAACGGCGTGCGGTCACGCCCTCGTCGTACAGGTCCAGGTCCCCCCGCGCGGGTGCGCGGCGTCAGCAAGGGGAAGCGGACGTCACTCACGCCCGGAGAGAGGCCCCCCTCGGCGGGGCCCTCCAGGGCCCCGACACGGAACATCGTGGCACAAGCCCGCCGCGCGACGCGACTGTGGACCGGCCGAGAGCGGGCCGGCGCGAGGCCGACAAGAAGCTGGCGCGAGGCGTCGCGCGGCGAAATGCGCCAGAGGTCAGTGGGCGTGCGGCGAGGGCCACCGCTCGGTGGACACCCCGTTCTCCCGGGCACGGGTGATGGCCTCGCGGATGATGCGCTCGGATGTGGCGCGGTCGGCCCAGTGGGCGCCCTTGACGGACTTGCCGGGCTCCAGGTCCTTGTACGTCTCGAAGAAGTGCTGGATCTCCAGTCGGTCGAACTCGCTGACGTCGTCGAGCGATTGGACGTGGGTGGAGCGGGGGTCCTTGGCCGGGACGCAGAGGATCTTGTCGTCGCCGCCGGACTCGTCGCGCATGTGGAACATGCCGATCGCGCGGCAGGAGATCACGACGCCCGGGAAGGTGGGCGCGTCCAGGAGCACCAGCGCGTCGAGGGGGTCGCCGTCCTCGCCGAGGGTGTTCTCGATGTAGCCGTAGTCGCTCGGGTACTGCGTCGAGGTGAACAGCATGCGGTCCAGGCGGATGCGGCCGGTCTCGTGATCGATCTCGTACTTGTTGCGCTGCCCCTTCGGGATCTCGACGGTGACGTCGAAGATCATCGGGGGAACGGCCTCGCTGGTCGTCATGCCGGGTCTGCCTCCTGCTATGGCGGATGTCGTACGCTCACGCTGCGCGGCGATGGGCGCTTGAGGGTCAGTCTGGCGCATGGCGCACCGTCGCGGCGATCCGATGCCCACAATCGTGGGCCGAGGCGGCGCGGGTGGTGGAGGGGGCGCAGGTGTCGGCGGGGAAGCGGGCGGCGCGTCGCCGCGGTCTGGTGGCCGCGATCGCGGTCGTCGCCGTCGCGGCTTCGTACGGGGTCCTCGACGCGTTCGACGTCGCGCCGGGCGTTCTCACGGTGGCCGATCCGGCCGCTTCGGCGCCGCCGGGCGCACCCGCCGGCGCGCCCGCGACCGGCCGCTGGACCGCCGCGGACCCCGCCGCACTGCCGTTGGCGCCGCCCCGCCAGGACTCGAAGCCGCCAGCCCCCGACGCGCTCGCCGCGAAACTCGCCCCGCTGTTGGCCGACCGGGCGCTCGGCTCCTCGGTCGGCGTCGACGTGCGCGACGCGCACACCGGCGAGCGGCTGTTCGCGCGGGAGCCGACGCGGCCGCGCATCCCGGCGTCGACCGCCAAGGTCCTGACCGCGGCGGCGATCGCCGCCGACGGCGACCTCGAGCGGACCCTGGACACCCGCGTCGTGCGCGGCGCCGCGGGCTCGGTCGTGCTGGTGGCCGGGGGCGACACGCTCCTGGCCCCGGGAGCGGGCGACCCGCGCGCGGTGCCCGGCCGGGCCGGCCTGGCGGACCTGGCCGCGCAGGTGGCCGGGGCGCTGGACAGTGTGGCGGGACCGGCGTCTGTGCGGGTCCTCCTGGACGACCACGCGCTGGCGGGGCCCGCGCTGGCGCCGACCTGGGAGCCGGAGGACGTCGCCGCGGGATACGTGGGCAGCGTCGCGCCACTCGGCCTGGCGACGCGCCGGCCGCTGCCCGGCGCGCCGGTCACGGGGGACACCGCCCTGGCCGCGGCCGAGGCCTTCCGCGCCCAGCTGGCCGCCCAGGGCGTGAACGTGGCCCGGGGCGTGGCCCGCGGCGAGGCGCCCGACGGCGCGGACGTGCTGGGGACCGTCCACTCCGCGCCGCTCGCCGACCAGCTGGCCCTCGCGCTGGACGAATCCGACAACACGCTGACGGAGTCCCTCGCCCGGCTGGCGGCCGCGCGCCACGGACGGCCCACAACGTTCGAGGCCGCCGCCGCGTGGGTGACCGAGCAACTCGGGGTGTCGTCCGCGCAGGCTGGGTCGTCGGCGCACGTCGGTCCGACCGGGCAGGCCGAGCCGTCTGCGCAGGCTGGGCCGTCCGGGCAGGCTGGGTCGTCTGCGCAGGCTGGGCCATCTGGGCAGGCTGGACCGTCCGGCCAGTTGGTGCAGGCTGAGCCGTCCGCGCAGCGCAGGCCGGCGTCATCGCCGGAACCGTCCGCCGCCCCTCGCGCCAGCGTGGCGTCGATCCGACTCGTCGACGCCTCGGGCCTGTCCGACGGGTCCTCGGTGCCGCCCGAGGTGCTGACCGACCTCGTGGTGGGCGCCGCGGACGGACGGCTCCCGAACCTCGCGCGCGTGCTCGTCCAGCTCCCCGTGGCGGGCCTGACGGGGACGTTGGCGGATCGTTACCACGCGCCCGCGTCGCGCCCCGGCGCAGGCCTCGTCCGCGCGAAGACCGGGACGCTGTCCGGGGTGTCCTCGCTGGCGGGGACCGTCGTCGACGCCGACGGACGGCTGCTCGCGTTCACGATCCTGGCCGACCGCGTCCCGCCGGGAGGCACCGCGGCGGCGCGCGCGGCCCTGGATCGGGTGGCGGCAGCCCTGGCCCAATGCGGCTGCCGCGGATAGTGCTCCCACAGCGGGTCGGGGCGGGGTGCCCGGTCGGGTGTCCGGTCGAAAGTCTGGCGTTGGCGTGGCGAGGACTCGCTTCTTCGGCCGCGATGCCGTACTTCGGTGGGGACACGCCCTGACCGGTGCTGACGCTGCTGTAGCAGCGTCTTCGTCGAGAAGCGTGGGTCTCGATCTGCCAAGCGCATCTGCGTCGGCCGGGGACGTCCGGGCTGGGCGAGAAGTGTCCCGAGGGGCCTGGGGTTTCGTGGGCGGATGCCGCCCGTGGGCGGGAAGTGTCCCGAGGGGCCTGGGGTTTCGTGGGCGGATGCCGCCCGTGGGCGGGATGTGTCCGGGTGGCCTGGGGGTTTCGTGGGCAGATGCCGCCCGTGGGCGGGAAATGTCCGGGGGTGCCTGGGGTTTCGTGGGCAGATGCCGCCCGTGGGCGGGATGTGTCCGGGGGTGCCTGGGGTTTCGTGGGCGGATGCTGCCCGTGGGCGGGAAACGTCCGGGTGCTGCCGAAACGGCCGCTGCTACTCGTACACGTGCGGGGCGAGCGTCGCCACGCAGCGCAGGTTGCGGTACTTCTCGGCGTAGTCCAGCCCGTACCCGACCACGAACTCGTTCGGGATGTCGAACCCCACGTACTTGACGTCGATCGGCACCTTGGCCGCGTCGGGCTTGCGGAGCAGCGTGCAGATCTCCACCGAAGCGGCGCTCCGAGAGGCCAAGTTCGCCTGGATCCAGGACAGGGTCAGCCCGGAGTCGACGATGTCCTCCACGATCAGGACGTCGCGTCCGGTGATGTCGGTGTCCAGGTCCTTGAGGATGCGCACCACGCCGCTCGATTTGGTGCCCGACCCGTAGGAGCTGATCGCCATCCAATCCATCGGCGCGGAGCCCGGCAACGCGCGGCTCAGGTCGCTCATGACCATCACCGCGCCTTTCAGGACGCCCACTAGCAGCAGGTCGCGATCGTGGTAATCGACCCAGATCTCGTCGGCGAGACCTTGCAAGCGGGTCATGATCTGCTCTTCGGTCAACAGAACCCGGTCGAGGTCCCCCGTCATGTGGTGGGCGTCCACGTCTCACTCCTGCCGCCACGAGCTGTCCACCGCTCGGGTGGCCGTGCCTATTCTTGCCGACCCCGGGGGGTCACACTCACCCGGGCGCCGGCCCGTCGACCCTGCGCACCGCCCGGCAGCGCCACCGGTCCCTGGCCGCGCCAGGAGGTGACTAGCGCGTCCAGCGCAGCCACGTGCGCGGCGCTCACCGACCCGGCACCCGCCTCGGCCGCCAGGAGCCGCCATAACCGGCCCCGGATCGCGGCCGGCTGGGCGGTGAGCGCCGCTGCAGGCCAAGGCTGTTCCCCGAGCGCTTCGCGAGCGTCACGGGTCAGCGCGTCGAGGAGGTCGGCGTCCTGGCGGGCCAGGGTGGCAGTGCGGGAGAGCGCCTGGCTCAGCCCGGGGCCGAGGTCGCGGCCGAGGTCGGCGAGGGCGCGGCGGACCCGGTTGCGCAGGAACGCGGGGTCCTCGTTGCTGGCGTCGTGCCACGGCCGCAGACCCTGAGCGGCGCACGCGGCCTCGGTGGTCGCGCGGTCCACGCCGAGGAACGGCCGTACGTAAACGCCCCGGCGCGGGGGCATCCCGGCCAGGGAGCGTGTCCCGGAGCCGCGAAACAGGCCGAGCAGCACCTGTTCGGCCTGGTCGTCGAGGGTGTGTCCGAGCCACACGGCGTGGGCTGCGTGACGGCGGGCGGACCCGGCGAGCGCCTCGTACCGGGCGTGCCGCGCGCGCGCCTCCGGCCCGCCCCGCGGGGAGACACCCGCGATCGAGTCGGCTGCGAACGGATCGACCGCGTACGGGTGGTCCGTGATCGGGTTGACCGCCCACGGATCGATCGACCACGGGTCGAGGGGGACCCGGTCGGCCGGGATCCGATCGGGCGGGACCGGATCGGCCGGGAGCGAATGGGCGGAGGCCGGCTCGGCCGGGACCTGGCCGAGCGGTGCCTGCTCGGCGGGAACCGGGGCGTGCTCGGGCGCCGTCGCGGCGGGCCGGTCGCAGTCCGCCACGAGCACCTCGACCGGGGACAGTCCGAGCTGTCGGCAGGCGTCCGCGGCACGCTCCGCCGCGGGCGCGGAGTCCGGCTGCAGGCCGTGGTCGACGACCACCGCCGCGGCGCGGAGGCCGGCCCGGGGAGCTTCGAAGGCCGCGGCGGCGGCGAGCGCCAGCGAGTCGGGGCCGCCGCTGCAGGCGACCAGGACCAGGGAGCCGCGGGGGACCCCGGCGAGCGCGTCGCGCGCGGCGCAGCGGGTGGCGGCGACCGCCGGGTGGGGGCCGGGCACCGGAGCTCAGGAGTGGACCCGGCGCACCCAGCGGTCGGGGTGACGGATCTCCTCGGGGGTGGGCAGCGTCTCCGGTGAGGTCCACACGGCGTTGAACCCGTCGACGCCGACGTGGGCGGTCACGGCGCGCACGAACGCGGCGCCGTCGCGGTACTGAGCCATCTTCGCCTCCAGGCCGAGCATCCGACGGATCAGCAGGTCGAGCCCGGAGATGCCCGCCCGACGCTTGTCGAAGCGCGCCCGGATCGTGGCGACGGTCGGGACGACCCGGGGGCCCACATCGTCCATGACCACGTCGGCGTGCCCCTCCAGGAGGGCCATCACCGCCCCGATCCGGGCGATGGCGTGCCGCTGCGCCTCGTCGAGGAAGAGCTCGGGCAGCCCGGTGCCGCCGGGCCGCAGCACGTCGGTGAGGTTGGCGGCCGCGTGCTTGAACCGGTCGAACAGCTCCTGAGAATCGGGGACGAGCTGGGCCGCGACCTCCCGCGTGCTCGCCTGCATGTGCTCCCGGAGCCAGGGCACGGCGGTGAACTGGACCCGGTGGGTCTCCTCGTGCAGGCAAACCCAGAGACGGAAGTCGTCGGGTTGCAGGGACAGCTCGCGCTCCACGTGCACGACGTTGGGGGCGACCAGCAACAGCTCGGGGCGGCCGCCGGGGGCGTACGCCAGGTCGTACTGCCCCAGCACCTTCGTGGACAGGAACGACAGGACGGCGGCCACCTCGGCCCCGGTGGCCAGGCCGCCGATGCGCTGGGCCAGTTGCCCGGGGACGGGCTTGCCGGGGCGCACCACGAGCGAACGGACGACGGGATCCAGCAGTGCGGAGAACGACTCGATGTTGACCGCCGACCAGGTGGGGCGGTCCACCACGCGCGCCGTCGCGAGCCCGCCGGGTGCGTGCAGCCGGGCGGTGTCCGCGACCGGTTGGTGGGCGCGGCGCGACGCGGCCCGCAGCGCGGCGACGACTGCTCGCGCCTCGTCGGGTTCGACGTGCGGGCCGGACGGGGTGACCCGCCGCGCGAGCGAGGCCGCGAGCTGCCAGTTGATCATCTCGATCGGGGGCTCATGGGCCCCCGATTGGCTCGGAAGGACGTCGCGCGCCTCGTACTCGCTCATGCCCGCCATCCTGCCGCCCGCGTCCGCCCGGCGCACCCGCCGCGCCCGCGTCCGCGTCCGCCGCTGCACCTGCGCGTCCCGGCGCACCCGCCGCGCCCGCGGGTCACTCCCGCCCGCGTCACTTCCTCTTGGGCGGAGGGGGGATCGGGATGTGGGGGCGGAGCGCGAGCCGCCGCGGGGCCACGTAGCTGCGGTACGCCGCCCGCGTCAGCATGTGGGCCGACACCGGGATGGTCAGCAGCTGGAACACGCCGACGATGACGAGCATCCCCACGTCGAGCCCGGAGCGCAGCCGGAGCCCGACCCCGAGGAGCACGAGCAGGACGCCCAGGGTCTGCGGCTTGGAAGCCGCGTGCTGGCGCGAGAAGGTGTCGCGCAGACGCATCAGGCCGACCGCGGTGGTCAGGTTGAAGAGCGAGCCGATCAGGATCATCACCAGCCCGGTCATGTCGAGGACGGCGGACCAGGTCATGGGCGCTCCTCCATTTCCGCCTCGGCCTGCTCCGCGAGCCGGCGGGACGCGCTCGGGTCCTCGGGGGCGGGCACGCCCTCCAGCGGGTCGCCGCCGGGATCGACGTCGCGCGGGACGAAGCGCGCCACCGCCACCGAACCGAGGAAGCCGAGCATGGACAAAGAGATCAGCAGCGGGAGCGTCGTGGTGTGCCGATTGACGGCGGCCTCCACGCCGAGCGCGGAGATGACGATCGCGACCAGCACCTCGGAGCCGATCGCGCGGTCCAGGACGGTGGGGCCGCGCACGATCCGCAGGAGCGTCAGCCAGGTCGAGAGCCCCAACGCGACGATGATCGTCCCCACGATCACCTGGTC
Source organism: Austwickia sp. (assembly GCA_039812465.1). Classification (GTDB taxonomy): domain Bacteria; phylum Actinomycetota; class Actinomycetes; order Actinomycetales; family Dermatophilaceae; genus Austwickia. The sequence goes on from JBDIAS010000017.1 coordinate 22,222, forward strand.
GACGCTCACGACGCCACCCGCTTGGACAGGGCTCGCAGGATGCGGTCCTCCTGGGCATAGACGCGGGCGATACCGGCCGCCGCGGCGTCGTCGTCGGGGGCGTCGAAGAGGTGAAGCATCATCTCGCCGGTGGTCCGGTCCACGTCCACCACGACCGAGCCGGGCACGAGCGTCGAGAAGTTGGCGGTCATGACCCGGGTCAGGTCCTTGGGCCCGCGCAGCTGCACGGTGATGAAGCGGCCGACCGGCCGATACCAGGGCGCCACCGACTTGTACGCCACCTCGAAGCTCGCCACGACCAGGTCGTACTGGAAACGGGCCAGCAGCCACAGGAACGACCCCAGGTGCAGTTGCAACCCGAAGGACACCCGCGGGAGCGGGAACACCAGCAGGATCAGGCAGCCGATCATGGCGCCGGCAACCACGTTCGCGACGCTGAGATCGCTCCAGAGCACCACCCAGATCGTCGTGAGGAACAGGATCGGGCCCCACCGGAGCCGTCGCCTCACCGTGCGCGGCCACCTCCGCCGACGGGTGGTCACGGGATCCCCCCGCTGAAAACGGAGCTCACGTAGGGAGATCGGGCGCGCAACTCGGTGGAGGCCGCGTCGGCGTAGTTCATGAGGGGACCCGCGACGAGCGTGATCGAGGTGCTCACGACGACCAGGAACGCGGCGGGAGCGGTCATCCCGCGGGGGATCGGGTTCAACGCGGCGCCGGCCCGGGCCGCGACCCACAGCGCGCCGGTCGGGGTGAGTTGCCGCTCGGCCGCATCGGAGCCGGTCTGCGTGACGCCGGAGCCGGTCTGCGTGACGCCCGTGGCGGTGGTGGCCGCGCTGGCTGCGCTGGCGGCGGTGGCGCCGGGCAGAGGCAGCGGCGCGGTCGACGTATCGGTGTCGGCCATCGCGTTGGCCACGCGGTCGCCGCCCGGGGTGCGCCAGAACGCCCGGGACCACACCCGGCTCACCGCGTACAGCGTGAGCAGGCTCGTGGCGAGCGACCCTGCGATCAGGAGGTACGCGAGGGGGGTCGCGTCGTCGGCGGCCGCCTGGATCAGGACGATCTTGCCGAGGAAACCGGAGAACGGCGGGATGCCGCCGAGGTTCATGGCCGGCAGGAAGAACAAGACCGCCGCGAGCGGGGCGGTGCGCGCCACCCCGCCGAGCTTGGCCAGCGAGGTGCTGCCGGTGTGCCGCTCGACGAGGCCGATCACGAGGAACAGCGCGGTCTGGACGATGATGTGGTGCGCGACGTAGACGATCGCGCCGGTCAGGCCCGCCCGGCTGGACAGGGCGATCCCGAAGACCATGTAGCCGATGTGGCTGACCAGAGTGAACGACAGAAGCCGTTTCACGTCGTCCTGGGCGAGGGCCGCCACGATCCCGACCACCATCGTGAGGAGCGCCGCCCACATCAGGATCGTGTCGAACGCCCCGTCGGGGAAGAGCAGGGTCTGCATCCGGATGATCGCGTAGACGCCGACCTTGGTCAGCAGCCCCGCGAACACGGCGGTGACGGGGGCGGGCGCCGTCGGGTAGCTGTCCGGCAGCCAGCCCGACATCGGGAACACCGCGGCCTTCACCGCGAAACCGACCAGCAGCAACGCCTGGAGCACGAGCCGGGTGGTCTCGGGGAGCGCGTCGAGCCGGTCGGCCAGCTGGGCGAGGTTCACGGTGCCGCAGGCGGCGTACACCATCGCGATCGCGAGCAGGAACAGCATCGAGGACAACAGCGAGACGAAGACGTAGTTGACGCCTGCGGTGATCCGGTCCGCGGTGCCGCCCATCGTGAGCAGCACGAAGCTGGCGACCAGGAGCATCTCGAAGCCCACGTAGATGTGGAAGAGGTCCCCGGAGATGAACGTCGTGTCGACGCCGGCCATCAGGATCAGCAGCGAGGGATGGAAGACGGGGATCGGGGCCTCGCCGTCGCCGTACGCGTCCGAGGTGCGCCCTTGCCCGATGGCGAACATGACGACGCCGAGCGTGATCGTCGCCGAGACCACCAGCATGAGGGCCGAGAGCCGGTCGGCCACCAGCACGATCCCGAGCGGCGGGGCCCACCCGCCGACGGCGACCACCTGGGGGCCGTGCGCGTCGGTGGCCCACATCAGCCCCGCGGAGGCCACGAGCGTGGCGACCAACGCGCCCAGCGTCACGGTGCGTTGCCAGCCGGCGTGCCGCCCGGCCACGACGGCCAGGCCCGCGCCGACGAGGGGCAGCACGACGGGCAGCGGAACGAGCCAGTTCCAGGAGTTCACGACCGTCCCTCCGCCTGCGTGGGTGCGGCCGATGAACCGGTACGGATTCCCGCGTCGCCGTCGTGCGCGGGCGGCACGTCGTCGTCGGCCTCCGGCTCGGTGATCGTGTCGACGCTGGACTCCTCGCCCTGCTCGTCGACGCGGTCGTGCAGGCGCGCGTCCTCGGTGTCGTCGAGCATCTGGTCGGAGGCGGTGAGCGACCAGGCCCGGTAGGCGAGGGCCATGACGTAGCCGGTCAGGGCCACGGTGATCACGATCGCGGTGAGCACCATCGCCTGCGGCAGCGGATCGGACATGTCCGCCTGGTCGGTCGCGTTCGGGCCGACGATCGGTGCGCGGCCGGGCGGGCCGCTCGCGACGAGGAAGAGCATGTTGATGCCGTTGCCGATCAGGAGCACTCCCAGGAACGCCCGCACGATCCCGCGGGCGATGAGCAGGTAGACGCCGCAACCGACCAGCACTCCGGCCACGATCGCGAGGGCGACGTTGGCGGTCACTTGAACACCTCCGTGCGTTCGCTGGCCGGCAGCGTCGAGGGCAGCTCCGCGGCGGGGCTCGGGGCGTCCGGGTCGTCCGGGTTGCCGGCCCGCTCGCCGTGGTCCTCGATCCCTCCGCCGAGGCTGCGCAGCACGTCCAGCACCAGGCCGATGACCACGAGGTAGACGCCGATGTCGAAGAAGACCGACGTGACCAGGTGGACGTCGCCCAGCAGGGGGACCGGCACGTCGAAGATCCAGGTCTGCAGCGGCTCGCCTCCGGCGAGCATCGACGCGAGGGCGTTGCCGGCGGACAGGAACAGCCCGGCCCCGAGGAGGTAGCCCGGGGGGACCGGCAGCGCGGCGTTCAGCTCGGCGCGGCCCCCCGCGAGGTATCGCATGGCGATCGCGAGTCCGGCGACCAGCCCGGCGGCGAACCCGCCGCCGGGCGCGTTGTGGCCCGTGAACAGCAGGAACACCGACCACACCAGCACGCTGTGGAAGGCGAGCCGGACGACGACCTCGAGGATCAGGGAGCGCTGCCGCGGGCGCATGGTGGTCTCCGCGATCCACCGGCCGGCCGTGGCGGGGGTGGGGGTGGTCCCCCAGTTGCGGCGACGCTCGCGCACCTTGGCGAACATGTGGCGACCGCGGTCGAGGGCCTTCTCGTCGAGGAAGATCAGCGCGCCGATGCCGGTGGCGGCGGCGATGACGACCGACAGCTCGCCCATCGTGTCCCAGGCGCGGATGTCGACGAGGGTCACGTTGACGACGTTGTGGCCGCCGCCGAACTCGACGGCCGCCTCGGCCATGCCGGCGGAGGCCGGAGGGCGGGACCGGGCGCCGGGCAGCACCAGGGCCAGGAAGGTCACCAGCAGACCGCACGCCACGCCGAAGCACAGCCGGATCACGCGGCGCTGGACGCCTTCGTCGTCGAAGCGGGACGGCAGGCGCCGCAGCACGAGGACGAAGACGAGGAGCGACAGCGACTCGGCCAGGGCCTGTGTGAGGGCGAGGTCGGGCGCGCCGAAGAAGAGAAACAGTACGGCGCAGCCGTACCCTGTCGCGCCCACCAGGAAGACGGCGCGGAAGCGGCGCCGGCTCTGGACGGCCGAGACGGCGGCGAAGCAGGTGAGCAGCACGGCGACCAGCTGGGCGGAGCTGTCCGCGAGGCGCACCTCGCCGGGCCGGGCGCCGGTGGCGAGCAGCGCGCCGCCGACCAGGACGACGAAGACGCCGAGGATGAGCGCCAGCGACAGGGGTAGCGAGCCTCGATGGAGGACGCTGGTGATCCGTACGGAGTCCCTGTCGAGCCGGGAGATGAGCCAACGGTAGGCGTCGTCGGCCCCGATCGAACCGTGCGCGGCGGCGATGCGTGCCTGGGCGGCGTTGACGGACCGACGCCGCAGGGTCAGCGCCGCGCCGAGGGCGATGGTCAGGGCCGACAGCGCGAGGGGGGCGCCGAGCCCGTGCCACAGGCCGAGGTGGACGGCCGGTCCGTCCGGGGGGAGTGCTTGCGCGTAGCGGTCCAGGTACGGCTCGATCGCCAGCGAGGTGAACCCGGCCACGAGACCGCCGAGGGACAGCACGGCGGGGACGCCGACGAGGATCGGGCCGGGGTCGTGCACGGGCGTGGGCTCGTGGTCCTTCTGGGTGCGGAACGCGCCCCAGACGAAGCGGGCGCTGTAGGCCACGGTCAGGGCCGATCCGGTGACCAGGACGGCCAGCACGGCGGCGGACCAGGGCGCCTCCGAGCCCAGGTAGGTCGCGTAGACGGCCTCCTTGCCGACGAACCCGAGCAGCGGCGGCAGCCCGGCCATCGACGCCGCCGCCAGGGTGGCGGCGACGGCGAGGACCGGCATGCGCGCGCGGATGCCGCTGAGTTGGCGCAGGTCCCGGGTCCCGGTCGCGTGGTCGATGGCGCCCACGACGAGGAAGAGGCAGCCCTTGTAGAGAGCGTGGGCGGCCAGCATGGTCAGCCCGGCGAGGGCCGCCTGCCGGCTGCCGGTGCCGAGCAGCACCACGAGGAACCCGAGCTGGCTCACCGTGCCGAAGGCGAGGAGCAGCTTGAGGTCGTGCTGGCGCAGGGCGCGGTAGGCCCCGAGCAGCATGGTGAAGCCGCCGGCCACGAGCACGCTGAACCGCCAGCTCGGCAGCGCCGCGAACGCGGGGGCGAGGCGGGCCACCAGGTAGATACCCGCCTTGACCATCGCGGCGGCGTGCAGGTAGGCGCTCACGGGGGTCGGCGCGGCCATCGCGCCCGGCAGCCAGAACTGGAACGGGATCAGGGCGGACTTCGTGAACGCGCCCAGCAGGAGCAGCAACGCCGCCACGCCCACGAGCAGGTCGTCCGTCGGCAGGGGGGCGGCGACGATCTCGGAGAGCCGGTAGGTCCCTGCGCGCTGCCCGATGATGACGATCCCGGCCAGCATCGCCAGCCCGCCGAACGCCGTGACGACCAGGGCCTGCGTCGCCGCGGCCCGGCTCGCCCTGCTGCGCTCGGCGTGCCCGATGAGCAGGTAGGACAGGACGGTCGTGACCTCCCAGAACACGTAGAGCAGCAGCAGGTCGTCGCTCGTGACCAGGCCGAGCATCGCCCCCGCGAAGCCGACCAGGCAGCCCGCGAAGCGCCCGAGTCCCTCCTCGGTGTCCTTGAAGTAACCGGCGCAATAGATCAGCACCAGCGCGCCGATCCCGCCCACGACCAGGGACATGAGCCAGGAGAGCCCGTCCAGCCGGAAGGCCAGGTCGAGCCCCAGCACCGGCACCCAGGGCAGCACCTCATGGCTCGGGGCGCCGCCGTCCGCGTACGGGGTGTGGGCGAGCGCCCAGACCGCGGTGGCCGCCGGTGGCACCGCGAGCGCCCAGAAGGTCCGACGTCCCCACCGCCGCACGGCGAAGGGAGCACCGATCGCCGCGATGAGGTGCAGGCAGAGCAAGAGGATCACGGGGCAGGACTCTCGTCAGGGGGCGCCGGCGGTAGCCCCGATGGTAGCCGGTGAAACACGGGCCCGACCTCGAGTCGATCCCGGCGACGGCCACCCGCCCCTGACCGCCAGGAACAGTAGGGCGCCACCTGGCGTTCGCCCTAAGTGATGCCTGGGTCGGCCTCGTGTACCGTCGTGACGGCCGAGGAGAAGACCAGGTCGATCGTCGCCGACCGTCGAGAAGCAGGAGGACCGGGGCGCTGCGCCCTGTGACAATGAACGCCAAACGCCTCATGAGGACGCCGATCCCGTTCGTCGTCATCCTCGTCCTCGCGCTGCTCGCGCTGAACCTGGCGCCCACCGGCGGCTTCCAGGAGATCCAGACCTACCAGGCCGAGAAGCTCATCAACGACGGTCAAGTGGCCTCCGCGACGTTCGTGGACGACGACCGCCTGGAGCTGACCCTCAAGTCACCCCAGGACGTCGGGGAGCACAAGGGGCTCACGAAGGTCTACGCGCTCTACGTCCCGCAACGCGGGGAGTCCCTCCTGCAGGAGCTGAAGGCGCGCCAGCCGCCGGACGGTTACAACGACAAGCCCCCGCAGAGTTCGATCCTGCAGCTGCTGCTCATCAACGTGCTGCCGCTGCTGCTGATCCTCGGCCTGTTCGTGTGGCTCATGAGCCAGGCGCAGGGCGGCGGCGGCAAGATCATGCAGTTCGGCAAGTCCCGCGCGAAGCTCGCCGACAAGAACCAGGAGCCGGTCACGTTCGCGGACGTGGCGGGCGCGGACGAGGCGGTCGAGGAGCTCACCGAGATCAAGGAGTTCCTCGCCGAGTCCGCCAAGTTCCAGCAGGTCGGCGCGAAGATCCCGCGCGGCGTGCTGCTCTACGGCCCGCCCGGCACCGGCAAGACGCTGCTGGCCCGCGCGGTCGCGGGCGAGGCCGGGGTGCCGTTCTATTCGATCTCCGGCTCGGACTTCGTCGAGATGTTCGTCGGCGTCGGCGCCAGCCGGGTGCGCGACCTCTTCGAGCAGGCCAAGCAGAACGCGCCCGCGATCGTCTTCGTCGACGAGATCGACGCGGTCGGGCGGCACCGCGGCGCCGGCCTCGGCGGCGGCCACGACGAGCGCGAGCAGACGCTCAACCAGCTGCTGGTCGAGATGGACGGGTTCAACGCCCGGCAGAACGTCATCCTGATCGCCGCGACCAACCGCCCCGACATCCTGGACCCCGCGCTGCTGCGCCCCGGCCGCTTCGACCGGCAGATCGCCGTGGAAGCCCCGGACATGCGGGGCAGGGAGAAGATCCTCCAGGTGCACGGCAAGGGCAAGCCGCTGGCGCCCGGCGTAGACCTGATGGCGGTCGCCCGGCGCACCCCCGGGTTCACCGGCGCGGACCTCGCCAACGTCCTCAACGAGGCGGCGCTGCTGACCGCGCGCTCCAACGCCCAGCTCATCGACGACCGCGCCCTCGACGAGGCGATCGACCGGGTCGTGGCCGGGCCGCAGAAGCGGACTCGGATCATGAGCGAAAAGGAGCGCAAGATGACCGCGTACCACGAGGGCGGTCACGCCCTGGTGGCCGCCGCGCTCAACCACACCGACCCGGTGACCAAGGTGACGATCCTGCCGCGCGGCCGGGCGCTCGGCTACACGATGGTGATGCCGAGCGAGGACCGCTACAGCCAGTCGCGCAACGAGATGCTCGACCAACTCGCGTACGCCCTCGGCGGTCGCGTGGCCGAGGAAATCATCTATCACGACCCCACCTCCGGCGCCTCCAACGACATCGAGAAGGTCACCGCGATGGCGCGGCGGATGGTCACCCAGTTCGGGATGAGCGAGCGGATCGGCGCGATCCGGCTCGGCCAGGAGCAGGGCGAGGTGTTCCTCGGCCGCGACATGGGCCACCAGCGGGACTACTCCGAGGGCCTGGCGACGATCGTCGACGAGGAGATCCGTCGGCTCATCGAGGCGGCCCACGACGAGGCCTGGGCCATCCTGACGCAGAACCGCGACGTCCTCGACCACCTGGTCCTGGAGCTCCTGGAGAAGGAGACGCTCGGCACGGCCGCGCTGGCCGAGATCTTCGCCGCCGTGGTCAAGCAGCCGCCCCGACCGGTGTGGCTGTCCAGCGACCGGCGTACCGTGAGCGACCGCCCGCCGGTGCTCACCGCGCAGGAGAAGGCCGCGCTCTCGCGCGGGGCGGACCCGCACCCGCCCGCGCCGGGCGAGGAGCACCCGCCCCAACGCATCGGGCAAAACCCGGCGGGCGGCACCGTTGGCGCCTGACGCGGCGACGCCCGGACCGGGCGACGGCCCACCCGCGCCCGGCCCCCACACCCCTGGCGGCGAGACCTCTGACGGCGAGATCTCTGGCGAGGAGATCTCTGGCGGCGAGACCTCTGGCGGCAGGATCGACCTGCCCCGCGCCGAGGCCGCGGTGCGCGAGCTGCTCCTGGCGATCGGCGAGGATCCCGACCGGGACGGCCTGGAGGACACCCCGGGGCGGGTGGCGCGGGCCTACCGCGAGATGCTGGCCGGAAGGCACCAGGATCCGGGTGAGATCCTGGCCCGCCGGTTCCGGATCGACCACGACGAAATGGTGCTGGTCCGCGACATCGAGGTCTTCAGCCTGTGCGAGCACCACCTGCTGCCGTTCCACGGGGTCGCGCACGTCGGGTACATCCCGGCGCGCGGGGGGCTGGTGACCGGGCTGTCGAAGCTGGCCCGGCTCGTCGACTGCTACGCCAAGCGCCTGCAGGTGCAGGAACGCCTCACGGCCCAGGTGGCCGACGCCCTCGTGAAGCACTTGCAGGCCCGCGGCGTCATCGTCGTGGTCGAGGCCGAGCACCTGTGCATGTCCATGCGGGGCGTCAAGAAGCCCGGCTCTCGGACCACGACCTCCGCGGTCCGGGGGGCGCTGCGCGACCCGGCCACCCGCGCCGAGGCGATGAGCCTCGTGCTGCACTCCGACCGCTGAGGGATGCGATGACGACCACCCCGGACTCCGGCGCCTCAGCCGCCACGGGCGCACGTAGCGCCACGGGCGCCGCGGCGCCGCGCGACGGCACGCAACCCCTCGTGGTGATGGGCATCCTCAACGTCACCCCGGACTCGTTCAGCGACGGCGGCCGCTACCTCGACCCCGGGCTGGCCGTCGCTCACGGCCTGGAGATGATCGCGCAGGGCGCCGCGATCGTCGACGTCGGCGGCGAGTCCAGTCGGCCCGGCTCGGATCGCCCCCCGCAGGAGGAGGAGCTGGCCCGGGTGATCCCGGTCGTACGGGCTCTCGCGGGCGCGGGCGTGAGCGTCAGCGTGGACACGATGCGCGCGCAGGTGGCGGAGCAGTCGCTGGACGCGGGGGCGCACTACATCAACGACGTGAGCGGCGGTCTCGCCGACCCTGACATGCTCCGGGTCGTGGCGGCGCGCCGGGCGCCGTTCATGGTGATGCACTGGCGCGGCCACGGCGGGGTCATGGCGGATCTGGCGACCTACGACGACGTGGTCCGCGACGTCCGCGACGAGCTGTCGGCGCGGGTGGACGCGGCCCTCGCGGCGGGTATCGCGGAGGGCGACCTGATCCTGGATCCGGGCATCGGGTTCGCCAAGACCGCCGCCCACAACTGGCAGATCCTCGCCCACCTGGACGTCTTCGTCGCGATGGGGTTCCCTGTCCTGATGGGCGTGTCTCGCAAGATGTTCCTCGGGCCGATGGCTACGCCGCCCGGGTGGCCGGGCGCCGCGCCCGCCACGACCGCGCCCGCCACGCCCGCGCCCGCCACGCCCGCCATGACAGGGCCGCCCGGGGCCTTCGTACCGGAGGACGCGCCCCCCGCAAGCCGCGACGTGGCGACCGCGACCGTCACCGCGCTCTCGGCGTTGGCCGGGGCCTGGGGCGTGCGGGTGCACGACGTGCCGTCGTCGGTGTCCGCGGCCAAGGTGGTGGCGGCCACGCTGGCGGCCGGGGATGCAGCGCGGGGGAGTGCGCGGTGAGCGACCGGATTACGCTGCGCGCCGTGACCGCCCGGGCACGCCACGGCGTGCTGCCGGAGGAGAAGATCACCCCTCAGCCGTTCATCGTCGACCTGGACCTGGAGGCGGACCTGTCGGGGGCGGGCGCGTCGGACCGGCTGGCCGACACCGTCAACTACGCGACGATCGCCGCCCAGGCGCACCGCACGCTCACCGGGCACAGCGTCGACCTCCTCGAGAACCTCGCCGAGCGGATCGCCCAGGCCTGCCTGCAGGAGCCTCACGTCGAGGCGGTGCGCGTCACGCTGCACAAGCCCGAGGCTCCGGTGGGGGTCCCCTGCGGGGACGTGGAGGTCGAGATCCGGCGGGAGCGCGCCGCTCAGGTGGTCGTCGGGATGGGCGCCAACCTCTCGTGGCCGGATCGGCGGCTCGCGGACGCTGTGCGGCAGCTGGCCCGGCTGGACGGCGTACATCTGCGCGCGCTCAGCCCGCTGTACGAGACCGACCCGATCGGCGGCCCGCCCGACCAGCCGGTCTATCTCAACGCGGTCCTGCTCGCCACGACCCGGCTGACCCCGCAGAGCCTGCTCACGGCCCTGCACGGGATCGAGGACCTGCACGGGCGCCGGCGGGACGTGCGCTGGGGGCCGCGGACCCTCGACCTCGACCTGATCCGCTACTTCGACCCGATCCTCGGCGAGACGCGCGCCGACGACGAGCGGCTCACCCTGCCGCACCCCCGGGCGGCCGAGCGCGCGTTCGTGCTCGCGCCCTGGCTGGCCGCGGACCCCGACGGACGGCTGCCCCGCCTCACCGCGTCCAAGGACCGTACGCTCGCCGACGATGTCGGACTGCGCGTGCGCGACCTGCTCGACGAGCTGCCGGAGCCCGACCGCGAGAGCGTGCGCCCCGGGCCGGAATGGCCCGCCTTCGTGCACGAGCTGGTGATGGTGGCCCCGCGGTGAACGACGAGTCCGGCCTGCGCGGGCGCACCGTCGGCGCGTTCTTCGCGGGGGCGTTCGTGCTGGGGTTCCTCGTGCAGCGGCTCGCCGCCGACCATTTCGGCCGTCTCCCGGTCCCGTCCTGGCCGGGGCTCGCGCTGGTGGTCGCGGTCGGGGTGGGGTTGTTGATCGCCGCCTGGCCGATCCGTCGCTGGCGGGCCGGTCGGCTGGAGCGGCGCCTGGACCCGATCCGGGCGTTCCGCACGCTGCTGCTCGCACGCGCCGCCGCGCTGTCGGGGGCCATCGTGGCGGGCGGCTACCTGGCGCTCGGGCTGGTGGTCGCCGGGGAGGGCAGCGCGAGCGGGTTCGCGCGGGGCTTGGGGTGGTCGCTCGCGTACGCGGTAGGGGGCGGGCTCCTCGTCGTCGTCGGGCTGCTCGTCCAGTCCTGGTGCCGGCTCGACCCGCCCCCCGGCGACCCCGACTGGCGCGATGAGCGGCCGGACGACCAGAGATCCGGCGACAGCCGCCTGGAGCGCGTCGGCGGGCCCTCGCCCGAGCCCGCCGCGGGACGCGTGGGGCGCCATAGGCCCGGCGCGAACGTCAGAGCGGGGGAATTCCGGCAGCCGTTGGAGCGTATGGTGGGTAACGCCCCTTGATGCCCCTGCGGGCGCGTCGACGCTTCGCCGCCCTTGCTTGTGCGCCGTGCTTCATCCACCGGGCGGCGCCCGGGCCGGGTCGCGAATCGCTCGGGCGGGGATGGCGATTGACACCTCGGTCCCCGAGACACTGGAAGAGGAATCATGGATTCGATCGTGCCGATCGTCTTGGCGCTGGCCCCGTCGATCGGGATTGGCTACCTGTTTTACAGGATCATGCGCGCCCTGCTGGAGGGTGACCGCAATGAGCGGCTTGCGCACTCCCAGTGGCTGGCCGAGCACGGCGAAGAAAGCGACGATACCATCCGGCCTGGCGCATCCCCCGCCTCTTCCGCGGGAATGGACTCCGGCGGCAGGCCCTGACGCACTTCGTCCCCGACGCACTTCGTCCCTGACGCACTTCGTCCCTGGCGCACTTCGTCCCTGGCGCGTCCTGCCCGGTCATTCCGTGAGTGCCTTTCCCCGCGCTGGGCGCGCGCACGCCGACAGCTGACGCCAGCAAGTTCATCCCACGGCTGAAGCCAGCAAAGCATCCCCACGGCTTCCCCTGGTCCGGGCTCCGCGAACGGCACCCGTGGCGCCGTGGTGCGCCTTATCGGCTCGCGCCCTTCGAGTGATCGGCTCGCGCGTCAGGGTGATCGGTCGGGCACCGCGACATTCGTACGAGAGGGTCGTCCCGTTTCGTTTGCGACCGCTCCGTGTCCGGTTCTGTGAGTTGGCTCGCGTCCTTGTCACGCGTCCTTGTTGCGAGGCTACTCGCGATTGCGCAAGAATCTCGCGCCCGTCTGGCCGGTCGAGTGGCGAACACACCCCGTCGTGAAGTTACACTGCGAACACGTACATATTCACCCCGATGGATATACGCGATGGCCGCCTCTTTATCTTCACTGGGACGCCGTCTTGCCACGAGTGGCGGCACGGGGTGAGGCAAGCGTGATAAAGGAATTATGGGAGAGAGGTAGCACACAACATGGCACAGCGCGTGCAAGTGCTGTTGGTGGACGACATCGACGGCAACGAGGCCCGAGAGACGGTGTCCTTCGGTCTTGACGGGGTCTCCTATGAGATCGACCTATCCGAGGACAACGCGTCGAAGCTGCGCAATCAATTGTCGTCGTGGATCGGGCACGCCCGCCGCTCCGGCGGTCGCAAGATCACGGGCCGCCGGCCCGGGTCGGGCCCGTCTCGCCAGGACCTCAACGAGATTCGCCAGTGGGGTCGCGCCAACGGGTTCCAGGTGAGCGACCGCGGTCGCGTGTCGCGGGAGCTGCAAGAGGCGTACGACAAGGCGAACAGCTGAGCTGACGCCACCCATCCGGCCATCGCGGCGGTCGGCCTTTCGTCAGGGGAGGCCGACCGCCGCGGCGCGTCCGGAGCCGGCCAGCGGGCAGAGTGGGTCCCGGCCGGTGGCAGAGTGGGGACGCTGGCAGGTCGTGAACCGGGTGGATCGCTGTTCCTTGGCTCAGGCGAGGGCGTCCATCGGGTCGCCGTCCGCCGCGAGCCGTGCCACGACCTGTTCGGGCGTCAGCTGCCGCAGGGTTCCGTCGACCGCGCCCCGCTCGATCTCGATCCAATCGCGGGGCGCCGCCACGAACGGCGCGTGGCTCTTGCCGCGCAGCGAGTAGGGGCAGATCGTGGTCTTGGCCCTCGTGTTCTGGGACCAGTCGAAGAAGACCTTCCCGCGGCGCTGAGACTTCGTCATCGACGACACCACGAGTCGCGGGTGAGCGGACGCCAGCCGCTCCGCGATCTCTTGGGCGCTCGCGCGGGTGAAATCCACATCGTCCGGGGGATCGGCCGGCAGCCCTGCGTACAGCTGCAGTCCCTTGCTGCCGCTCGTGACCGGTACGACCGCCCCGAAGCCGGCGTCGGCGAGCTCGTCCCGGGCCAGCAGAGCCACCTGCGCGCACTCGGTGAGCCCGGCGGGAGCCCCCGGGTCCAGGTCCACCACCAGGCGGTCCGTGCTCAGCTCCCGGCCGTCGGCGTCGACCCGCCATTGCGGTACGTGCAACTCCAGCGCCGAGAGGTTCGCCAGCCAGGTGAGCGCGGCCAGCTCGCGCACCAGCGGGTAGCGCACCCGCTCGCCGCGCCGCGACCCCTGTGAGTCGAGGGTGACCGTGGGGATCCAGGAGGGCATCCCCGGCGGCGCGTTCTTCTCGAAGAACGAGTCGTCCCCGGTCCCGTGCGGCCAGCGCACCCGCGTCACCGGCCGGTCGGCGAGCTG
>JBDIAS010000018.1:0-33554 GCA_039812465.1 Austwickia sp.
GTGGAGCCTAGGGGACTCGAACCCCTAACCCCCTGCTTGCAAAGCAGGTGCGCTACCAATTGCGCCAAGGCCCCCTGGCGACCGGACGGCCGCCGTCACCGTACGTCGGCCACTCCGTGCCCGGCGTTCACCGGCGCGTCCGTGACCTCCGCCCACAGGGCCCGCTCCTCGGCCCGGACCTGGGCGCGCCGAGCGACCACCAATCCGGCCACCGCGGCCATCACGAGAGCGACGTACTTTCTCATGCCCACCAGGGTACGCGACCCACGGACTCGCCCCGAACGCGACCGAATCCGCTCAGCCCAGCCGCTCGTCGATCAGCCGCTTCACCTTCTCGGCGTCGTTGTCGACGTCGATCACGTGCCGCGGCAGGCCCTCCAGGCCGAGGAAACGCTCCGGCGTCTCCGGGTCACGCCCCAGCGCCTCGCGGATCGTCTCGGCGAACTTCACCGGAAGCGCCGTCTCCAGCACCACCACCGGCGTCGACACCGCCCCCGCTTCGATGACGTCCCACGCCACCTTCACGCCGTCGGCGGTGTGCGGGTCGATCGTCACGCCGTACCGCTCGTGCACCGCCGTGATCGTCGCCACCCGGTCGGCGTGCGTCGATGTCCCGGAGACGAACCCGAACGTCGTGGCCGCGTCCGCGAACGCCGGGTCGTCGGACAGGTCGAACACCCCGCGCCGGGCCACCTGGTCCGCGAAGAGATCCCGTACGCGCGCGCCGTCGCGGCCCACCAAGTCGGCCACGAACCGCTCGAAGTTGCTCGCCTTGGAGATATCCATCGACGGCGAAGAGGTCGCGTGGGTCTCGGCGGCGGTCCGGACCCGGTAGACGCCCGTACGGAAGAACTCGTCCAGCACCCTGTTTTCGTTCGTGGCCAGGATCAACCGGTCGATCGGCACCCCCATGCACCGGGCGACGTGGCCGGCGCAGATGTCGCCGAAGTTCCCGGTCGGCACCGAGAACGACACCGGCTCATCGTCCCGCGTGCTCACGCGCAACCAGCACGACACGTAATAGACGATCTGCGCCACGAGCCGCGCCCAGTTGATCGAGTTCACCGCGCCGATCCGTCGCCGCGCCTTGAAGTCCAGGTCCGCGCTCACCGCCTTCACGATGTCCTGGCAGTCGTCGAACACCCCGTCGACGGCCAGGTTCACGATCGCCGGATCGTCGAGCGTGAACATCTGGGCCTGCTGGAACGGCGTCATCCGGCCCCGCGGCGTCAGCATGAAGACCGTGATGCCGTGCTTGCCGCGCATCGCGTACTCCGCGGAGCTCCCGGTGTCCCCGCTGGTCGCGCCGAGGATGTTCAGGGTGCGGCCGCGCCGCGCCAGCTCGTACTCGAACAACTCCCCGAGCATCTGCATCGCCATGTCCTTGAAGGCCGCGGTCGGCCCGTTCGACAGGTGGCCGAGCCACACGCGATCCCCCAGCGGCGTGACCGGGACAATGTCCGCGCTGCCGAACTTCTCCGCCGTGTACGCCTGCGCGCACAGACGTCGCAGGTCGCCCTGAGGGATGTCGTCGATGAAGAGCGATAGAACCTCGTACGCGAGCGCCGCGTACCCCTCGTCCGCCAACACCGTGCGCCAGCGCCCAAGCGTCGACGCGTCGACCGCCGGGTAGCTCTCCGGTAGATAGAGCCCGCCATCCGGCGCCAGCCCCTCCAGCAGGATGTCGCAGAACGAGGCGGTCCCGTCGCCGGGCAGGGCTCGAGTCGAGGAATAGCGCACGTCTCGAGCCTAGTCCACGCGTCGAACGGCCCGGACGAGCCGACCGAGGGCGGCGCCTTGTGCCCGTTCTCACCCGCCCGGGCACTCCCGTGAGACCGAGACGAGGGCCACGATGGAAGGGACGGCCAGGGCGCCCTCGATCGCACGCCGGGGCACCCGAGCGGATCCGGGAGCGGGCATGACGCAGGTACTCCAGCAGATGGAATCCGCCGACGGGACGGGCACACGGTGCCAGGTCCAGGTCGACGGGCGAGCAGTCGAGGTCACCGAGGGCCTCACGATCCTCCAGGCCCTCCTGCAGGAGGGCCTCGACATCCCCCACCTCTGCCACGACATCCGCCTGCAGCGCTCGAACGGCAACTGCGGCCTCTGCGTCGTCGAAGTCTCGCTGCCGGGCGAACCCGAGGCGTCCCCGATCACCACAGATCTCGACTCAGACGCCGTACCGCCCCGCGCCGTCAAGGCCTGCCACACGCCGATCCGCGCGGGCATGACGATCACGACCGCGTCCTCGGACCTGCACGCCTACCGCACGCTGCGGCTCGAGCAGATCCTCGCCGACCACAATGCCGACTGCGTCGCGCCCTGCCAGGAGGCGTGCCCGGCGCGGATCGACATCCAGGGCTACCTCGGGCACGTCGTCGACGGCAACGACCAGGCCGCGCTGCGGGTCATCAAGGACCGCAACCCGTTCCCCTCGGTGTGCGGCCGGGTCTGCCCCCACCCCTGCGAGCTGGCCTGCCGGCGCAACCTCGTCGACGAGCCGGTCGCGATCAACCCCGTCAAGCGGTACGTGGCCGACGTCGACATGGCCGGCGACCCGTGGATCCCCCGGGTGGCCCCATCGACCGGACGACGCGTCGCCGTCGTCGGCGCCGGCCCCTCCGGCCTGTCCTGCGCCGCCTACCTGGCCCTCGCCGGGCACGAGGTCACCGTCTTCGAACGGCAGGAGGCGCCGGGAGGCATGATGCGGTACGGGATCCCCGAGTACCGCCTGCCCAAGCGGCTTCTCGATCGGGAGATCGCGACTATCACCGCCCTCGGGGTGCAGATCATCACGGGCAAGACTCTCGGCACCCATCTCGCGTTGGCCGACCTTCGCCGCGACTTCGACGCCGTCTACCTGGCGATCGGCTCCTGGCACGCCACGCCGTTGGCCATCGACGGAGATACGCTGCGCGGCGTGTGGCTCGGGATCCACTACCTGGAGGAGGTCGTCAAGGCGCAGGTCATCGACGCGGGCAGCGCCGGCCCGGCCGTCGGCCGCGACGTGGTGGTGATCGGCGGCGGCAACACCGCGATCGACTGCGCCCGCACCGCCCTGCGCGCGGGCGCCCACGTCACCCTGCTCTACCGGCGCAGCCGCGACGAGATGCCCGCCGAACCGCAGGAAGTCGCCGCGGCCCTCGAGGAGGGCGTGGAGATGGTCTTCCTTACCTCTCCAACACGCATCACCCGTGATGACGATGGCGGCGGGCGCTTGCGGGTCCACTGCCTGCGCATGGAGCTCGGGGCGCCGGACCGGTCCGGCCGGCGTCGGCCGGTGCCGGTCGACGGCAGCGCCCACACCGTGGTCGCCGACACGGTGATCGGCGCGATCGGGCAGAGCACGAACACGCAGTTCCTCTACCACGACCTGCCCGTCACCCTGAACCGGTGGGGCGACATCCAGGCGGACGCCGCCACCTTGCAGACCTCGCAGGCCAAGATCTTCGCCGGTGGCGACTGCGTCACCGGCCCGGCCACCGTCATCCAGGCCGTCGGCGCCGGTCGACTCGCCGCCAAGGGCATCCACCAGTTCCTCACCCGGGGGTACGCCCGCCCCAGCCACCGCAACTACCGGTGCAGCCGCGGCACCCTAGAGGACCTCCCCCGTCATGAGTTCGAGGCCATCCCCCGGATCGCGCGGCACCCCATGCCGGAGGCGCCGCTGAAGGGCCGCACCGAGGACTTCCGGCAGGTCGAGCTCGGATTAGACGCCGACGCGGCCCGCGCCGAGGCGGCTCGCTGCCTGCACTGCGGCTGCGCCGAGCGCTTCGACTGCCAGCTGCGCCGCCAGGCGCGCCAGCACGGGATCGCGTACCGTCCGCCCCTGCACGAGCGACCCTGGACCCCGATCGTCCGCGACCACCCGTACATCGTGCGCGACACCAACAAGTGCTTCCACTGCGGCCGCTGCATCGCCGCGTGCGCCGAGCTCGAGGGGCCGGGGGTGCTGGCCTTCCAGTTCGCGCACGGTCGGCTGACGGTCGGCACCCACAGCGGCGCGCCGCTGCGGGACACCGACTGCGTGTCCTGCGGCCAGTGCGTGAACTCCTGCCCCTGCGGCGCGCTCGACTTCGTCCGCGAACGCGGCGACGTGTTCCGGGCGCTGCACGACCCCACCATGACCGTGGTCGGTTTCGTGGCCCCGGCGCCGCGCAGCGTGATCAGCCAGGAGTTCGGGATCCCCTTCGAGGAGGCGTCGCCGTTCATCGCCGGGTTGCTGCGCCAGCTCGGCTTCGACAAGGTCTTCGACTTCAGCTTCGCCGCCGACCTGACCGTGCTGGAGGAGACCACGGAGTTCCTGCGGCGCATCACCGGAGCCGAGACCGGGAGCCCTTCCAACGGGCCGCTGCCGCAGTTCACGTCGTGCTGCCCCGGCTGGGTGAACTGGGTCGAACGCCGTCACCCCGGCCTGATCCCGCACCTGTCGAGCTGCAAGTCGCCGCAGCAGATGATGGGCGCGACCGTGACCCACCACTTCGCGCGCGAGGCGGGCATCCCCCGCGACCGGCTCTTCGTGGTCTCGATCGTTCCCTGCCTGGCCAAGAAGGACGAGGCCGCGCGCCCCCAGCACGCCCCGGAGGGAGTCCGAGACGTCGACGCCGTGCTGACGACCGACGAGCTCCTCGAGATGGTCAAGATGGTGCGCCTCGAGACGGACGACATCGTGCCGAGCGAGTTCGACGACCCGTACCGGCGCGTCAGCGGCGCCGGCGTCCTCTTCGGGGCGTCCGGCGGCGTCGCCGAGGCTGCCCTGCGGATGGCCGTCGCCGAGCTGACCGGCACCTCGCTGCTGGAGGAGGAGGCCAGGCACCTGACCGGGCCGCTGGAGTTCGCGCCGACCGCCCTGCCGGGGGTCCGCGAGGTCCGGGTCGTCGTCGGGGATCGGGAGCTGCGCGTGGCCGTCGTGTCCGGGCTCGACCACGCGGAGCCCCTGATCGCGGGGGTGCTGGCGGGCGAGGACATCGGGTACGACCTCGTCGAGGTCATGGCCTGCCCCGGCGGGTGCATCGCGGGGGCCGGCAACCCGATGGTGCGCCGCACCGACGAGCTCGCGCGGCGGCAACGGGTGCTGACCGACATCGACCGGACCTCCCGCTACCGCGCCTCGCAGGACAATCCCGACATCCGCCGCCTCTACGCCGAGTACTACGGGGAACCCAACTCGCCCCTGGCCCGGCAGCTGCTGCACACCACGTACGCCCCTTTCCGTCCTGCACCATGACCCCGCGGACCCCGCACGGCGGCCAGCCACTTCGCGACGACACGAGCGAGCGCGACAGCGCACGGCGCGCGGCCGCCTCGGCGTTCGTGGGCAGCGCGGTCGAGTACTACGACTTCACCCTCTTCGCCACCGCCTCGGCACTCTTCCTGCGGCCGGTCTTCTTCGCCCCGCTCGGCCCCGCGGCGGGCTCGTTGGCCGCGCTCGCGACCTTCGGGGTGGCGTTCGTGGCCCGGCCGCTCGGGGCAGTGCTGTTCGGCCACCTCGGCGACCGGGTGGGTCGGCGCACCGCGCTCGTCGCGACCGTCGCGCTCATGGGGGTCGCGACCTGCGGGATCGGGCTGTTGCCCGGGTACGCCACCTGGGGGATCGCCTCCCCGATCCTGCTGGTGGTGCTCCGGTTGGCGCAGGGGCTCTCCGCGGGCGGAGAGCAGGCCGGCTCGAACGCGCTCACCCTGGAGCACGCGCCCGAGGGCCGGCGCGCCGAGTTCGCCGCCTGGACGATGCAGGGGACATCCCTGGGCACGCTGCTCGGAAAGGTCGCCTTCCTGGCCGTGGTAGGGATGCCGCGCGACGCGCTGCTGGCGTGGGGCTGGCGCGTGCCGTTCCTCGTCGCGGGACCGCTGTTGCTGGTGGCCTGGTGGATCCGCGCGCACGCCTCCGAGCCGGAGGCGTTCCTGCGCGAGCGCCGCCGCGCCGCCGAGCGACACGCCGCCGCGCCGCATGCCACCGCGGCCCCACGCCCGCCAGTCGCCGAGGTGATCCGTCGGCATCCCCGGACGCTGGTACGGGTCACCTGCCTGTCGCTCGTCGCGGTCGGCGGTCCGGTCCTCATGGTCTACGGGTTGAGCCTCGCCGCAGCGCCGAACGGTCAGGCCAGCGGGGGTGGCGGCCCCCCCGCGTCGGAGGTGGGGGTGTTGGCGTCACCCATCGGCTCGGACACCTACCTGCTGGTCCTGATCGGCGTCACCGCGTGGGCCATGGTGCTGCAGCCCCTCTGGGCGCGGCTGTCCGACCGGGTGGGCCGCCGGCCGGTGTTCGCCGCCTCGCTGGTGTGCTCGGTGCCGCTGCTGCTGGTGTGTTTCGACGGCCTCCTCTCCGGGTCGGTGGTCCGGTTCGCGGCCGGCGCGTGGGCCTACACGACGGTCTGGTCGGCGGCCAACGCCGTGGGCGCGGCGCTGTTCGCTGAGCAGTTCCCGACCCGGGTGCGCTACACGGGCACGGCCCTCGCGACCCAGCTCGGGATGATCGTGGCCGGCTTCTCGCCGACGATCATGACCGCGCTCCAAGGCCCGCCCCCGGGCGGATGGCTCCCGGCGATCGGTTTCGCGGCCGCCTGCCTGCTGGTCGCCGCGGCGGCGACCCTGCCCACGCCCGAGACCCGCTCCACGGGGTTGCGGCAGCTCGGTGAGCTGCGCGCGCGATGACCGGAGCCCATCCGGCCACCTAAATGTTCCGAGCGACCTACTCGATGGCACTTCTCAGCATATGAGACGCTTGTGACGTGGTGCTTTGTCATCATCGAGACGGCCCGCGACCGATGGAGTAGGTCGCTCGGAACAATGTCATCCGAGTCTGCGGGCGCCCGTCCGCATCTGCGGATCGATCCGTCGTCAGGGGCGCGCGGGGAAGCGAGACTGGGCCTTGACCGGTCAGGAAGGCGGGACACGCGAACGCACTGCCCCAGGAAGGCGGTGGGATACGCGAAAGCCCCGCCGTGCGGCGGGGCTTTTCGAGGGGCTCAGGTCACGATGTGACCATGCGTATGGAGTGGGCCTAACAGGACTTGAACCTGTGGCCTCTTCCTTATCAGGGAAGCGCTCTAACCGTCTGAGCTATAGGCCCGGGACGCGGTCCCTCGTGAGGATCGCGCGGAGCCACGGTACCTCACCCGCGTCACGCGCGGCAAAGCGCCCCCACCTTTGCAGCGCCCGGACGCCACGACAGCGATCCAACGCCGCGGACAGGCCCCAGACATCCGCCAGACATCCGCCAGACAGGCGATAGACATGCGTGCGTCAGTCGCCGGACAGGGTGCGGGAAGCGGCGATCAGTCGTCAGACAAGGTGACCTGCACCCCGCCGATCAGCGTGGCGCACACGTTGTAGATGAACGCCGCCAGCGTCGACAGTGCGGTCAGGAGCAGCACGTCGATCGTGCCGAACACGACCGCGAGCGCCACCACCCGGCCGAACCCGAACCATTCGCCCACCTCCAGTCGGCTGGTCTCCGCCGCGCCCGCCTGGAGTTCGTTGACCGAGTCCGTGATCGTGGAGAACACGCCCATCCCGTTGAGCATCCCCCACAGGACCGCGATGGCCACGACGCTGGCGATGCCGAGGGCGACCGACAACAGGAACGACATCTTCAGCACCGAGAACGGGTCGATGCGCGAGACGGTGAGCTTCACCCGCCGGGTGCCGTCGTCCGCGGACCCTGGGCGCGGGGCCGACGGCGCGCCGGAACCGGGGCGCGGCGTGCTGACCCCGGAAGGGGGCGGGTTACCGGTCCGTGTCGGCCCGGTACCCGACTCGCGGCCTGAGGTCGCGGAACGAGGAGCCTTGCTGTCCATGCTCACTCGGTACCTCCGTCGGGTTCGTCGTCGCTCGCTAGGCTACCTTCCTCGTCCTGCGACGACGCCTGCACCACGTCGCCGAGCCCCCGCGCGGCCGTGGGCCCCTCGTCGTCTGAGCCGTCCAGGCCGTTCTGATCGCCAGGAACCTCGTGACCATCCGGCCCATCCAGGCCGGCGGCACCGTTCCCGGCGTCCTCGTCCTCGTCTTCCGCCTCGGCGTTGCGGGCGACCGCGACGATCGCGTCCCCGGGATCCGGCTTGGCGAACTGCACGCCCATCGTGTTCCGGCCGGTCTGGCGGACTTCGTCGACCCGGCTCCGGACGATCTTGCCCTTCTCCATCACGACCATGACCTCATCGCCCTCGTTGACCGTGAGCGCGCCGACGAGGTCCCCGCCGCGGTCGGAGATCGCGGCGACGCGCACGCCGAGGCCGGCGCGCCCCTTCACCGGGTAGTCCGATGCCGGAGTCCGCTTGGCCAGCCCGTTCTCGAACACCACAAACACGTCCGGGTCGACGCCCTCCGGGATCAAACACATCGACAGCAGGTGGTCACCGTCCCGGAACTTCATCCCTGTGACCCCGCTCGTGGCCCGGCCCATCGGACGGAGCGTGTCGTCGCCCGCGTGGAACCGCAGGCTCTGCCCCCTCCGCGAGACCAGCAGCAGGTCATCCTCGGCGGAGCACACCCGCGCCCCGACCAGCTCGTCGCCGTCACGCAGGTTCACGGCGATGAGGCCGCCGGAGCGTGGCGAGTCGTACTCCCCGAGCCGGGTCTTCTTGACCAGCCCGTCCCGCGTCGCCAACACCAGGTAGGGCGCGACCGCGTAGTCCGGCAGCGCCAGAACGGCCGCGATCCTCTCGTCGGGCAGGAAGGCGAGCAGGTTCGCGACGTGCTGACCCTTCGCGTCGCGGCCGGCCTCCGGCAGCTCGTACGCCTTGACCCGATAGACCCGCCCGAGGTTGGTGAAGAACAACAGCCAGTGGTGGGTCGTGGTGACGAAGAAGTGCTCCACGATGTCGTCGCCGCGCAGCTGGGCGCCGCGGACGCCCTTGCCGCCGCGTCGCTGGGAGCGGTACGAGGTCACGGCCGTCCGCTTGGCGTACCCGCCCCGCGTGATCGTGACCACGACGTCCTCGTCGGGGATCAGGTCCTCCATCGACATGTCGCCGTCGAAGGGGAGGATCTGGGTGCGCCGCTCGTCGCCGTAGCGCTCGACGATCTCGGCCAGTTCCTCGGAGACGATGCTCCGCTGGCGCGTGGGCGTCGCGAGGATGTCCTCGTAATCCGCGATCCGCAGGGCGAGCTCGTCGTGCTCGTCGATGAGCTTCTGGCGCTCCAGGGCGGCCAGTCGGCGCAACTGCATGGTGAGGATCGCCTCGGCCTGGACCTCGTCGATGTCCAGCAGCGCCATCAAGCCGGTGCGGGCGTCCTCGACCGTCGGGGAACGCCGGATCAACGCGATGACCTCATCGAGCGCGTCCAGCGCCTTGAGCAGCGCCCGCAGGATGTGCATCCGCTCCTGGGCGCGGGCGAGGCGGTACTGCGTGCGCCGGACGATGACCTCGATCTGGTGATCCACCCAGTAGCGCACGAACGCCGAGATCGGCAGCGTCCGCGGCACCCCGTCGACCAGGGCCAGCATGTTGGCCCCGAAGGTCGTCTGCAGTTGGGTCTGCTTGTAGAGGTTGTTGAGCACGACCTTGGCGACCGCGTCCCGCTTGAGCACGATCACCAGGCGCTGCCCGGTCCGCCCGGACGTCTCGTCCCGGACGTCGGCAATCCCGGCGAGGCGGCCCTCCTTGGCCAGCTCGGCGATCTTGCGGGCGAGCGCGTCCGGGTTCACCTGGTAGGGAAGCTCGGTCACGACCAGGCAGGCGCGCCCCGCAATCTCCTCCACGACGACTCGAGCGCGCATCACGATGGAGCCGCGGCCGGTGCGGTACGCGTCCTCGATGCCGCGCCGGCCCATGATCAGGCCCTGGGTGGGGAAGTCCGGGCCCTTGATGATCCGGATGCAGGCTTCGAGGCGGTCTTCGCGGGTGGCGTCGGGGTGGGCCAGCACCCACTGCGCGGCCTCGGCGACCTCGCGCAGGTTGTGCGGCGGGATCTGGGTGGCCATGCCGACCGCGATCCCGGCGCTGCCGTTGACCAGCAGGTTCGGGAACCGGGCCGGCAGGACGTCCGGCTCCTGGCTCTTGCCGTCGTAGTTGTCGTGGAAGTCGACCGTGTCCTCATGGATGTCGCGCACCATCTCCATGGCGAGCGAGGCCATCCGGCACTCGGTGTACCGGGCGGCGGCCGCGCCGTCATCGCCCGCGTTGCCGAAGTTGCCCTGCCCGTCGACGAGCGGGTAGCGCATCACCCACGGCTGCACGAGGCGGGCGAGAGCGTCGTAGATCGCCGAGTCGCCGTGCGGGTGATATTGCGCCATCACGTCGCCGACGACGCGGGCACACTTGTTGAACCCGCGGTCGGGCCGGAACCCGCCGTCGTACATCGCGTAAACGATCCGACGGTGCACGGGCTTGAGACCGTCGCGGACGTCGGGCAGCGCGCGGCTCACGATGACGCTCATCGCGTACTCGATGTAGCTGCGCTGCATCTCCGCCGTCAGGTCGACGGGTTCGACGCGATCGACCTCGACGGATCCGCGCTCCCCGGTCCCGTCGGCGCCGGTCAGGTCGATCGGGGTCTGGTCGTCGGTCACAGTCGGCCCCTCACAGGTCCAGGAAGCGGGCGTCGCGGGCGTTGCGCTGGATAAAGCTACGGCGGGATTGGACGTCTTCACCCATGAGAACGCTGAACATCTCGTCCGCGGCCGCCGCGTCGTCCAGGGTCACCTGCAGCAGCACCCGGTGCTCTGGGTCCATCGTGGTCTCCCACAGCTCCTGCGCGTTCATCTCGCCGAGACCCTTGTAGCGCTGGATCGGCGAGTCCTTCGGCAACCGCCATCCCCTGTCCTCCCCTGCGGCCCGCAGCTCGTCGCGCTGCCGGTCGGAGAAGGCGAACTCGTGCGGGTGGTTGCTCCACTTGAGCCGGTAGAGCGGCGGCTGCGCCAGGTAGACGTACCCCGCCTCGATCAGGGGCCGCATGAACCGGAACAACAAGGTCAAGAGGAGCGTACGGATGTGCATGCCGTCGACGTCGGCGTCCGCCATCAGCACGATCTTGTGGTAGCGCGCCTTGTCCAGGTCGAAGTCCTCGCCGATGCCGGTGCCGAAGCCGCTGATCAGGGCCTGCACCTCCTGGTTGGCGAGCACCTTGTCGATGCGGGCCTTCTCGACGTTGAGGATCTTGCCGCGGATCGGCAGGATCGCCTGGTTGAACGGGTCCCGCCCGTCCTTCGCGGAGCCGCCGGCCGAGTCGCCTTCGACGATGTAGATCTCGGAGACCGACGGGTCCTTGGACTGGCAGTCGCGCAGCTTGCCCGGCAGCCCCCCGGACTCCATCAGGCCCTTGCGCCGCGTGTTCTCCCGCGCCTTGCGGGCCGCGATCCTGGCCGCGGCCGCCTGGACAGCCTTGCGCACGATCTCCCGGCCCGCGCCCGGGTGGCGCTCCAGCCAGTCCCCGAACTCGCTCGTCATCGCGCTCTGGACGAACCCCTTGACCTCGGAGTTGCCCAGCTTCGTCTTGGTCTGACCCTCGAACTGCGGCTCACCCAGCTTCACCGAGACGACCGCAGTTAAACCCTCCCGGACATCTTCACCCGTGAGGTTGTCCTCCTTCTCCTTGAGGAGGTTCTGGGCGCGGGCGAACTCGTTGATGAGCCGGGTCAGCGCGGCCCGGAAGCCCTCCTCGTGGGTGCCGCCCTCGTGGGTGTTGATGGTGTTCGCGTACGTGTGCACGGACTCGGTGAACCCGGTCGTCCACTGCATGGCGACCTCGAGCGATAGATCCCTCTCGGGGTTCTCCATCTCGAACGCGATGACGTCCTCGTTCACGGGCTCGCTGCGCTTGCTGGCGTTCAGGTGGTTGACGTAATCCACCAGCCCGCCGTCGTAGCGGTAGGTGACCGTCCGGCCCACGGCGCGCCCCTGCGGGTCCACCGCGACCTCGGCCGCGCGCGCCTCGACGGCCGGCGCCAGGGCGTGAGCCCCCGTCTCGGTGTCGGTCGGCTCGGCGTCGTCGACGAACTCGTCGTCCTCGCTCAGTTCCTCCGCGGCGTCCTGCACCGCCTGGTCGCGCTCGTCGATCAGGCAGATGGTCAGGCCCTTGTTGAGGAAGGCCATCTGCTGGAAGCGGGCGCGGATGGTCTCGAAGTCGTACGTGACGCTGTCGAAGATCTCGGGGTTGGGCCAGAACGTGATCGTGGTGCCGGTGGGCTGGTCGGGCGCGAGGGGCTCCATCTTGGCCAGGGGTGCGTCCGGCACCCCGTGCGTGAAGGCCATCCGGAAGACGTGGCCCTTCTGGCGGACCTCGACCTCCATCCGGGAGGACAGCGCGTTGACCACCGAGGACCCGACACCGTGCAGGCCGCCGGACACCTTGTATCCGCCGCCGCCGAACTTGCCACCCGCGTGCAGCTGGGTGAGCACGAGTTCGACGGCCGAGACCCCTTCGATCGGGTGGATGTCGGTCGGGATGCCGCGGCCGTTGTCGACCACCTGCACGCCGCCGTCGGCGCGTAACGTCACGTCGACGCGGTCCGCGTAACCGGCCAGGGCCTCGTCCACGGAGTTGTCCACGATCTCCCAGACGAGGTGGTGCAGGCCCCGCTCGCCGGTCGACCCGATGTACATGCCAGGTCGTTTCCGGACGGCCTCGAGGCCCTCCAGGACGGTGATCGCGCTCGCATCGTAGGTCGGATCGCTCTGCCCGAGGTGCTCTGCGCGGGACGTGCCTGTCGTGGTGTCGCCTTCGTCTGGTTGCTCGGGCTGAGACTGCGTCACGGACGTCCTCGCTGCGATGGATGCCGCTCGCTCGACTCTCCCGAGCGCGGGGGCCCGAGACAACGCGCCGAGCCCGCGTTCGGTAGGTCAGATGGACATCAGACAGTCTACCGTGACGCGGCACCCAACTCGCGCACCCCTCCACCGTGTCGGGGCAACCACACCTCCCCTACAGGCTCACGACGGCGCCGGGACGGCGCGCAGAGCGCCGAACCGGGGTGGACGTGTGTCCCGGTATGGATCCGGGGGGAGAACGCGTCTACGGCGCGCGGACACGAGGGTCCCGATCCGCCCAGCGTCGTTATCGCGGCTCGGACGGCGAGCCAGTGCCGATCCCTGGCACCGCCGCCGAGTCCGCGCGCGGCGCCCGACTTCCGCGCCTGACCACTGCATCCGACCGCGGCATCCGACCGCTGCGTCCGACTGCGGTGCCCGACCGCTGCGAGCCGACCCGCGCGCGAAGGAAGGACGCCCGCCTACGGCCCTGACCAGCACCGGAGCGACCACAGCCGGCAACCTTGCGGCACCGAGAGCGAACCCGTTGAACTGCAAGGATACTCACCATCGAAGTGCACGCCGGGTCCCGCGTCGCGTAGCGTTCGCCCCATGGCCCCCTCCTCGAGCCGTCGCGGCCGGGCCGTGCCCGGCCGCGGGAGCAAGCGATTCGCGTCGGCCGCGCTGCTGGTCGCCGCGAGCCTCGGGCTGGCGGGCTGCCAAGGGGACGACGGGATCCCGCCCGCGCCATCGGGTCCCGCGACAGGCGCGGTGCCGAGCTCCAGCATCACGCCCACGAGCTTCACCGTGCCGGCCGCACCGGCTCCCCCGGGCACCCAGGTGGTCACGGACGGGCAGCGTGGCGTCGCCTTCGCGCTGCCGCAGGACTTCACCGCCGCGGACTTCGCGGTCATCCTCGCGGACCCGCAGAAGAAGGCGGAGATGAACCGCCTCTTCACCGAGCTCGCCCTGGCCCCCGGCGTCCTCGACCAGCTCGCCCAGCAGGTCAGCTTCGCGGCGTTCGCGCAGCCGACCGCGAAGGGCAGCGACACGGTGAGCATCACCCGTCCGAGCCTGCCGCGGTTCATCTCCAGCGAGGAGATCACGGGCCAGCTGGCCACGTTCCCAGAGATCCGCGTGGGCGATACCCGCAGCGTGCCCACTTCGCTCGGCGAGGCCCGGCGGACCCCGTACTCCTACACGCTCAAAACCATCCCGCTCTCCGGGGAGTTCCTGCAGGTCCCCTCCCCCGCCGGGATCACCCAGGTGATCGTGACCTCCCCGACCGAGCGCACGGCCGCGGCGATCGCGGACACGATCCTGGCCACCTGGTCCGCGCGCTGAGTCTCGCCCGTCGGAGGCCGGCGGGACTCACCCGTACGTGTCCCGCGGACCGCGTCCACCCGGGGCGCTGCGCCGGCCGCGGCGCCAGCTCGGCGCCGTCGGGCCGAGCACGTTCAACTGCGTGACGACCCCCTCGCCCGCCTCCGCGGCGATCTTGGCCAGGATGCCGTCGGTCAGGAAGCGCAGATGGGTGGCCCAGGCCGTGCTGTCCGCCTGCACGGTGAGCACGCCGTCCTCGAAGGTTCGCGGGGCGACGTGCTGCGCCACCTCCGGTCCCACGGTCGCCGTCCACCGGGCGATGACGGCGCCGACCGCGACGTCGTCCCGCCAGCCCCGGTCGCCCACCAACCGGTCGAGCTGGTCGCCCAACGCGACGGGATCGCGCCCGTCCTGGCGCGAGGAGCTGTAGACCGCCTCGCCGCGTCGCCGCGAGCCCCGTCCGCGACTGAGGGCGATGCCGGGCCGCAGCCCCCGGTCGCGCGCGTTGACCCGGGCGCGGGCCAGCGCGGCGGCCGCAGACAGATCGAGGCGACCCTTCTCGTCCTCGTGTTCCTCCGGGATCGTCGCGTTGTCAGGACCGTCGCCGTCGGCGTCCCCGTCGTCCGTCGAGCCGACGCCCTCGCCACGGGCGCGGGCCTCGTCGTCAGTCATCGCTTCCTCCCTCCGGCCCGACCCGGCCGTCCGCGACGCGCAGGGTCTGCCCGGCGAGGGTGGCCGGTACGTCGTCCGGGACGGCCGCGGTGATGACGACCTGCTCGGCGTCCGCGATCAACCCCGCGAGGCGCTCGCGCCGGCCCTCGTCGAGCTCTGCGAAGACATCGTCCAGCATCAGCACGGGGTCCTGGCGCAGGTCTCGGCGCAGCAGCTGGAAGGCCGCGAGGCGCAGTCCCAGCGCCAGGCTCCAGGACTCTCCGTGGCTGGCATAGCCGCGGGCTGGCAGCTCGCCGAGGGACAGGACGACCTCGTCGCGGTGCGGCCCAACCAGCGTGACCCCGCGGTCGAGCTCCTCGCGCCGTCGGCTCGCGAGCGCCGCCTGGATCTGCGCGTGCAGTTCCCCGTGCTCGGGCACCTCGCCCGCGGCAATGGGGTCGGCGGAGTCCTCCAGCAGCGAGGAGCGGTAGACGGCGGCGGCCTGGGCCGATGCGGCGCTGACGGTCTCGTACGCCTCCGTCAGGAACGGCCGCAAGTCCCGAAGCAGCCGGAGCCGCGCGTAGAGCAGCTGGGCCCCGACGGTCGCCAGCTGGTCGTTCCACACCTCCAGCGTGTGCGCGGCCAGCGCCTCGTCCTCGACGGACGGGCCGGCGTCCCGGGCGGAGGAGCTGCGTCGGGCGCCACGCCCCCGGCGCTCCCCGCGCAGCTGGGCCGCCGCGGATTTCAGGAGCGCGTTGCGCTGTCGCACGATCCGTTCGTAATCGGAGCGCACCGCCGCCCAGCGGGGCTGTCGGGCCACCAGAAGCTCGTCGAGGAACCGCCGCCGCTCGGCGGGATCCCCCTTGACCAGTGCGAGATCCTCCGGCGCGAACAGGACGGCGCGCAGTGTGCCGAGCAGGTCCCGCGCACGGGGTAGGGGCGAGCGGTTCAGCCGGGCCCGGTTGGCGCGCCCGGGCAGGATCTCCAGTTCGGCGAGCGTGCGGCGCCCGTGCTGTTCGATCGCGGCGCCGAGGAGGGCGCGCTCCGCCCCCATTCGTACGAGGGGCGCGTCCTGCGCGACCCGGTGCGAGGAGAGGGTGGCCAGGTAACCGACGGCCTCGACGAGGTTGGTCTTGCCTTGGCCGTTGTGTCCGAGCAGGGTCGTGGGCCCCGGCCCGAGGGGCACCTGCGCTTGCTCGTAGCTGCGGAAGTCCACCACGGACAGGTGTGAGACATGCACGGGCAGGCCTGGGCGGGCCCGGCGGGTCAGCCGGAGAAGCGGATCGGCATCAAGACGTAGCGGTACGCCGGGTCTCCGACGGCCTCGGCCTCGCTCTGGCCGGACAGCACCGCCGGGCGGCTGCTCTGGGTGAACGCGAGGCGCGTGAACTCGGTGCCGGTCGCGTGAAGGCCGTCCAGCAGGTAGTGCGGGTTGAACGCGATCTCCAGGTCGGGACCAGTGAGCGTGCACTCGATCTCTTCGAAGGCCTGCGCGTCGTCGCCCGCGCCGGCATCGATCGCCAGCTGACCCTGGGTGAAGCGCAGGCGGACCGGGGTGTTGCGGTCCGCGACCAGCGCCACCCGCTTCACGGCCTCGACCAGGGACGACGTCTGGGTGACCGCCTCCGTCTCGACCGAGGTCGGGAAGATCGAGGTCACGCGGGGGTACTCGCCATCCAGCAGCCGACTCGTCGTCCGCCGCGCCCCGGCCTCGAAGCCGACCAGACCGTCGCCTCCGGCGGCGTCCCCGAGGGCGATGTCGATCGAGGCGCTCGCTCCCAGCGCCTTCGCGGTGTCCGCCAGCGTGCGGGCCGGGATGAGCAGGACGGCTTCGGCGTCCGCGTCACGCGGCGCCCACTCCAGCTCCCGGATGGCCAGCCGGTAGCGGTCGGTGGCCAGCAGCGTCATCCGCGGCCCGTCGATCTCCACGCGCACGCCGGTGAGGATGGGCAGCGTGTCGCTGCGGTCCGCCGCCACGGCCACCTGCGCAACGGCCTGGGTGAAGATGT
Source organism: Austwickia sp. (assembly GCA_039812465.1). Classification (GTDB taxonomy): domain Bacteria; phylum Actinomycetota; class Actinomycetes; order Actinomycetales; family Dermatophilaceae; genus Austwickia. Next base: position 16,673 of record JBDIAS010000018.1, read on the forward strand.
CGCCGGCCACGGACCCGGAGGGCTCCGGCGACACCGGCAGGGTCGGGTACTCCTCGTGCGGCATCCGCAACAGGCTGAACTGGCTGGAACCGCACGTCAGCTGCACCTTGGTGCCCTCGGTGGCCACCTCGATGGGACGGTCCGGCAGGTTGCGGCAGATATCGGCCAGCAGTCGGCCGAGCACGAGCACGGTGCCGCCCTCGGACACGTCCGCGGGCACCGTGATCCGGGCCGAGGTTTCGTAGTCGAACGCCGACAGGGTGAGCGTGCCGGCGTCGTCGGCCTCCAGGAGAACGCCCGCGAGGACGGGTACGGGCGGCCTGTTCGGCAGTCCTCGAGCAGCCCACGTGACGGCATCCGCGAGGACATCGCGTTCCACACGGAACTTCACAAGGCATCCGCCCCTTCATCGTCTCGCGACCGCGAGGTCAGTCTCCCGAGTCGTCTCGACCCCGGAACGAACTGTAATCGTCACGCAGGCAGAACGTCACGGCGGCGGCGCGTCCGGGGGTCGGGACGCGTTCGAGGAGGTCGGTCCGGGACGGCTCAGGTCGTTGCTCGAGAGGTCGATGAGGGAGACGACAGGACGGAATGGGCGCGCTCCACAGCGTTCGTACTCGGGGCGAAACCTTTTGGAATCTCGTTCATCATCGTCTTCACGCTTGTGGATGCTGGGGAGAACCTGGGACAGCGCAGGTCAGCCCGGCGATAGGGCCGTGGACGACGGTGTGGACGGTGGCGCGCCCCGACGGGCGGCCCTGTGGACCGCGGGCGTCGGTCCCCAGGGCGTGGCGCGTTCTCCACGTCTCGTCCACGTCGGCGCACCCGGTTATCCCCGCCCTGTCCACGGGTCGCGCGGGCGCGCGGCAGCCGTCCGAGCGTCGTCTGGGCCTCGTCTGGGTGTTGTCGTGCCTGCGGCAGTGAGTGCTCGGGGGCCCGTCGTTGCAGTGGCCGGTCGTTGCCGGGGCCCGGCGTGGTGGGGGCACCGTCGTGGTGGGGCACGTCGTACCCGTTGTTCGACGACTGTGCTCTCCGCCACGTGACCTTCCACAGGTTTTTCCACAGCTGTGCACGACATCCCTGCACGTCGTCGGAACGAAGGGTGACCTTGCTTGCGCGACCTGACGCGACGACATCCACAGTTGTGGACAGACTTGTGGACAGACGTCCCAGACGTGCGCCCGACCAGCGGAGTTGCCCGTTTACTGGCGGCCTGCGGTGGCCGGTTTCACCGTGCTATCCCCCGGTCTACGCCCCCACACCCCTGAAGTTGCCCCTGGACTTGCGAGTCATCTGAAGCCCACAGAAACGGGTGTCACCGCCGAGCGATGTGTCCGGAATATCCCGTACTCCATCGTTTGCGGTGCCCCGGTCGACGAGGGCTCCGCTCACGTGGATGCGGAGCGAATCAGCATTGTCAGCTCGGTGACCTGGTTATAGACGCTGCGGCGCTCGGCCATGAGCGAGCTGATCTTGCGGTAGGCGTGCATCACCGTGGTGTGGTCACGGCCGCCGAACTGCTGCCCGATTTTCGGCAAGGAGAGCTCGGTGAGCTCTCGGCACAGGTACATGGCGATCTGGCGCGCGTTGACCAGCACGCGGGACCGGGACTGCCCGCACAGATCGTCGATCGTGAAGCCGAAATACGCCGCGGTCTGCGCCATGATCATCGTCGTCGTGATCGGATTCGACGACCCGTCCGGCATCAGGTCCTTCAGGACCGCATTGGTCAGGCTCAGGTCGACGTCCTGCCGGTTGAGGCTCGCGAACGCGGTCACACGGATCAGCGCGCCCTCTAGTTCGCGGATGTTCGTGGAGATGCGGCTGGCGATGAAGTCCAGGACCTCGTCGGGCACGGTCAAGCGCTCCTGCTGCGCCTTCTTGCGAAGGATCGCGATCCGCGTCTCAAGGTCCGGCGGTTGGACGTCGGTGAGGAGCCCCATCTCGAACCGGCTGCGCATCCGGGCCTCGAAGCCCTGGAGCATCTTGGGCGGCACGTCGCTGGTGATCACGACCTGCTTGTTCGCGTTGTGCAGCGTGTTGAAGGTGTGGAAGAACTCCTCCTGGGTTTGCAGCTTGCCGCCCAGGAACTGGATGTCGTCGATAAGGAGGACGTCCACCTCCCGGTATCGACGCTGGAAGCTCGCCGCCTTGTCGTCCCGGATGGAGTTGATGAAGTCGTTGGTGAACTCCTCGGAGTTCACGTAGGTCACGTGCACCTGGGGATAGATCTGTCGCGCGTAGTGGCCGATGGCGTGCAGCAGGTGGGTCTTACCCAGACCGGAATCGCCGTACACGAACAGGGGGTTGTACGCCTCCGCCGGCGCCTCGGCGACCGCGACCGCCGCGGCGTGGGCGAAGCGGTTGCTCGACCCGATCACGAAGCTGTCGAAGGTGTACTTCGGGTTGAGGCGGGCGTGGCCGGTGGGGACCGCGCTCTGTTCGCGGGGCCGGAGCATCGTCGGGCCGACGGCCTCGGGCGGGCGCTCGGCAGCGGACGCTGGCGCGCCGCCGGGGGGGCCGCCGGCGGCGCCGGCGGCGTGAGGCCGAGCCGCGTCTTCGACATCGAAGGGGAGGGCCTGCGCGGGCTCCTCGCCGGTGTCGACGCTCTCCCTGAGGGCCGTGTCGACGGTCACCGCCAGCCTGGTGGGTTGCCCGACGGTGAGTTCGAGCGCTGCGGTCAGCTCCTCCCGGACTCGGGTCTCGAGGACGTCCTTGGTGAGGTCGTCGGGTACGGCCACGAGCGCGGTGCCGTTGAGCCATCCGAGGAGTCGGCCTTGCCGCAGGAACGCGCGGTCCCGCGCGGTCAATCCCGACAACGATCCCAGCGCTTCCTGCCACACGACGTCGTAGTCGTTCGGGTCGGTCACGGTGAATCCTGACGTCGGGCGTGCGGGACGGTCGAGGGCGCGACGTTCCGGCCCTCGGCTGACAGGGGGAGTCAGGCCGTCATCGTACGATGTCCTGGGTTTGAGCAGGGACGGGGTCCCGGTTATCCACAGGCGTTTCCACAGCGTGTGTACGATATGTCAAGTGGTTCAAAAACACTCGTGGACATGAGGATTCGGCGCTGCGTCGGTTGCTCTTCCCGGTGCGATCCGGACCGATGTCCACCTACCCTGTGAACCGACGGTCCACAGGGGCCAGCGCTGGCGCGTCCGCCGGGCGTCGTCGTCAGTGCCGACGTCGCTGTCGTCGTCGGTGTCGTCCTCGGTGTCGTGGTCGGTGTCGTCGACGACCTCCGCGGTTTGACCCCCCTTCCGCACCTCCCGTACCGTAGTCGTTGGCCGTGGTCACGGCCGTCTTCGCATGCCCGTCTGCCCCGGGCCCTTCGACCCGCCGCGCGGGCCTAGGGATTTCCCACGAGGCGGCGGACGTCCGATCGCGGCCGGGATGCCCGGCCCAGTGACCACCGCCACCGACGGAGAGCACCGTGACCAAGCGCACCTTCCAGCCCAACAACCGCCGACGCGCGAAGACGCACGGCTTCCGTCACCGCATGGCCACTCGAGCCGGCCGCGCGATCATCGCTGCGCGTCGCCGCAAGGGGCGCAGCGAGCTGTCGGCCTGAGCGTTCGCCGTGCTTGCGGCGCGGCACCGACTGCGGCACCGCGACGACTTCAGCGCGACCGTCCGCGCCCGACGCAGCGGTAGTCGATTGCTCGTCATCCACCTTGCCGCCGGGGAATCCCGGAGCGGCTCACCCGCCCGCGTGGGCTTCGTGGTCTCCAAGGCCGTCGGGAACGCCGTGGTCCGCAACCGTACGAAGCGTCGCCTCCGGGCGTTGATGGCTGGCCGTCTCGCCGATCTGCCCTCCGGGGTCGACGTCGTCGTCCGCGCCCAACCGGTCGCGGCCGACGCCTCGTACGACGAGCTCGGACGCGATCTTGACCGGTGCCTGCGGAAGGTCCTGGCCACGACGCCGAGCTGCGCGGGCCGAGCGGGCAGCCCTCCCGCCGCGGATGGCACACCGGGCGTCGCGGCGCCCGCGCCGAGGGCCTCGTCGTGACCTCCTGGATGCACAGTGCCTCGACGTCGGGCTCCTCGACGTCTGGCCTCCCGACGTCAGGCTCCTCGACGCCGGCGCCGGAGCTCCAGCAAACGACCGAACCCTCGCGCCTGACCTGGGCGCTGTCCCTTCCGCTAGTGGTCCTGATCCGCGGATACCAGCTCCTGATCTCCCCGCTCCTGCCGTCGAGCTGCCGGTACTACCCGTCCTGCTCCGCCTACGCGCTCGAGTCCGTCCGGCGATTCGGGCCCGTGGTGGGCGCCTGGCTGGCCGCCCGGCGCCTGCTCCACTGCCACCCGTGGACGGCGGGTGGGGTGGATCACGTGCCTCCTCGAGGGGCGCGGGGGCTGCCCGACTGGGAGGCTCATCGCCGCGCGACGCACGCGCGAGAGGCGAGGCTCGACGCGGCCCTGGAGGACGGGACGACGTACGTCGCCCCGGACGAGGCCGAGCTCAGGTCGTCCGACATCATTGGCGGGCAGCGGTCCCGCCCGAGAGGAATGCACTGACATGGCGTGGTATGACCAGCTGCTCTTCCCACTGCGCTGGGCAGTCGAGTGGGTCCTGGTGGGCTTCCATGCGGTCTTCACGACGCTGGGCGCACCCTCGGCGAGCGGCTGGACGTGGGCCGCCTCGATCGCGGGCCTGGTGGTCCTGGTCCGGATCATCCTGATCCCACTGTTCGTGAAGCAGATCCAAAGCTCCCGACGGATGCAGCTCATCCAACCGGAGATGCAGAAGATCCAGCAGAAATACAAGGGGAAGACCGACCCGGAATCGCGTCAGGCGATGTCCGAGGAAACGATGAACCTGTATCGGCGGACGGGCACCAACCCGTTCAGCTCCTGTATGCCGATCCTGCTGCAGATGCCGGTGTTCTTCGCCTTGTTCAGCGTGCTCAACAACCTGGCTCGGGTCGCGGATCCGAACAGCGGCGTCCAGGCCGCGGGCCCGCTCACCGCGCGCCTCGCCGCGGAGGCGGAGAGCTCGACACTCTTCGGCGCGCCGCTGAGCTCCAGCTTCCTGCACTCGGACTCCCTCGAGGCCAAGTTCCTCACGGTCGTGCTGGTCATCCTCATGTCGGCCTCCACGTTCTGGACGCAGCACCAGCTGATGCGCAAGAACATGCCGGCGTCGGCGCTCGACAACCCGTTCGCCAAGCAGCAGAAGATCCTGCTCTACGCGATGCCCGTCATCTTCGCCGTCTCCGGCGTCAACTTCCCCATCGGTGTCCTGCTCTACTGGCTCGTCACGAACCTCTGGACGGCGGGCCAGCAGTACTTCGTGATCAAGCGGATGCCGGCTCCCGGGAGCCAGGCCGAGAAGGACCTGCACGAGCGTCGCATCCGCAAGGGCAAGACGCCGATCAAGCTGTCTCTGCCGGGACTGAACTCCGAGGAGTCCGAGGGCGAGTCGAAGGATCCCGCCTCCCCGGGTGATGACGGAGGCTCCGGGGCGAACGGCGGTACGCCTCGCAAGAAGCCATCCGGCCAGCGGAACCAGCCGGTCCGACGCAAGAACAGACGGCGCTGAGCCGCGACGCGGGCCGCGCCCGCCGGGCATCGCGCCTCTGCCGGGCGGCGGATCGGTCGACCCGGCGAGGCTCGATCGACGGTGAGTCGACGTCGCCAGCGTCCGGCGGTGCGGCCCCCCACGATCCCCCATCCGCGGGCGCAGAGCCCGCCCAGTGAGCAGGAGAGACGATGAGCGCACAGGAACCCCTCCCGGCGACCGACGCGACGGGCGAGACGCTGACGAGCTCGGAGGACGCGCAGGGAACTCCGGACAGCGCCGCCGGTGACGTCCCGACGGTCGAAGGGGCCGCCACCTCGGACGCGATCCCCGTGACCGGAATCTCCGAGGTCAATGCCGCGAGGACGGACGCCGGGGACGTGGTCGACCAGACCGAGTCGGGCGACGGGGAAGCCGATTGGGAAGGCCTCGACGCGGACGGTGCCGACGAGGACCGCCCCGAAGAGGGCGGCCCTGCTGCGGACGACATCGAGGACGATGTCGCTGAAGTCGTCCTGGATGGCGAGGCGCTGGCGGATGACGGAGCCGACGACGGGGCCGACGAGGACGACCCCGACGACGAGGAAGACGCCGACGAAGAGCAGGACTCCGAGGACGACGATGAGGAGGACTCCGACGAGGGCGATGAGGACTCCACGTCCTGTGCGCGCACCGCGGCCGGGGGCGCTGCGAGGGGGAAGCGCCCGCTCTCGCGGGAGCGCACGCAGCAGCTCGAGCGGGAGGGGGAGATCGCTGCCGACTTCCTCGAGCGACTTCTGGACATCGCGGACATGGACGGCGACATCGACGTGGACATCGACGGCGACCGGGCGGCCGTTGCGATCGTCGACTCCGAGGACGGCCGGGTCCCGCGACGTCTCGTGGGTCAGGACGGCAAGGTGCTGGAGGCATTGCAGGAACTGGCTCGCCTGGCCGTCCAGGCCGAGACCGGTGACCGCTCGCGCTTGATGCTGGACGTCGCGGGACACAGGGCCGGCCGTCGCCGCCTGGTGATCGGAGAGGCGCGGGAGGCCATCGCCGAGATCCGTGCCGGCGCCGACCGGGTCGCCATGAAGCCGATGACCGCCTTCGAGCGGAAGGTGGTCCACGACGAGATCCTGGCGGCCGGACTCGTGAGCGAATCCGACGGGTCGGAGCCTGGTCGGTTCGTTGTGGTGTATCCCGCCTGACGGTGACCCCTCACCCACCGGTCACGCGGACGGAGCGGGCCCCTGAGGTCCCGCCGGAAGAGGCGCGTGTCCAGTTCGGCGATCGGTTCGGCCTGGCCGAGCAGTACGCCGCCCTCCTCTCCTCCACCGGCGTCGACCACGGACTGATCGGTCCCCGGGAGGTGCCACGCCTGTGGACGCGACACCTCCTGAACTGCGCCGTCGTCGGTGAATTGATCCCGCACGGAGCCCGGGTGGTCGATGTCGGCTCCGGCGCGGGCCTGCCCGGAATCCCCCTCGCACTGGCCCGCCCGGATCTGACGGTGGTTCTGGTGGAGCCGCTGCTTCGACGCGTGCGCTGGCTCGCGACCGCGATCGACGAGCTCGGCCTCTCGGATGTCACGATCCACCGGGGGCGGGCCGAGGACCTGCCCCCCTCCGAGGCATCCGAGGTCGTGACCGCCCGCGCGGTGGCCCGGCTGGCGCGGCTGGGCGCGTGGTGCGCCCCCGCCGTCCTGCCCGGTGGTCGACTCCTGGCGCTCAAGGGCAGCACGGCGCAAACGGAGCTGGACGAAGACCGCGCCGCGCTGGCGCGGGTGGGGTTCGACGAGGCCGCCGTCCGGACGGTCGGACACGGTGTCGTCGATCCTCCGACCATCGTCGTGGAGTGTCGCCGCGCCACGAGCGAGGGGCGCTTGACGGGTGCCGACCGCGCGTCTTCTCCCAAGGGACGCACGACGGTCGGAAATCGAGGTCGTCGTCGCTCCCGTTCCGAGCAGGGAGGACGGCGTACGGGACGCCGCCCGGCGCAGTGAGGTAGCACCCGATGCGCCCACTCGAGGATGAGGCGGCGGCCGTGTCCACGACACGTCACCGTGCACGTAGCCCGGGCCCGTCACCCGTGCACGTCGCGCGGGCCCCTCCCTGGGGCCGGGACCGGCTTCTCCGGCCGTCGGCCTCCTCGGATCCCGTCAAGGCCCTCAGGCTTTGCTTCGCGTCGTTCCTGGATGTTCCTCGTCGTTTCTCGCCGTGAGTTCCGCTCCGGACCGATCCGAGCCGATCCGGGCCGGGCCGGGCCGGGCCGGGCCGGGCCGGGCACAGAAGACATCACAGATCTCCTCGTCCACAGCGCCGAGAGGCTCCCAGGCGCGGGCGACGTTGCGCGCTACGGTGGGTCGAAACCCGAGGCCACACGGCCGCCGAACAGAGCGAGGAGCCTTTCACGATGCCCCATTCCCCAGCGGCCGGTCTCGGATGGCCGGCCGCTGAGTCCTGCGTTCCCGCTGAGGCGAACACCCGGCTCGGATGGCCGGAGATCGTCGCTATCCCTCTGGCACCGGAGGAGAGCGAGCGCGACGGAGCGGGCGGCTCGGTGTCGATCGAGGAGGCGCTCTCAGGCTCGCTAGGCCCCGCCGAAACCCCGGCGGAACCCGTGCTCGCTGGTCCGCCGGACGATGGTTTGGCGGTTGGTGACCCCGTGGTTGGTGACCCGGCGGCTGGGTTCGCGCCAGTCGAGGAGGCCGGCGCTGATCGGTGCGCTGTAGATCGGGGGCCCGCAGAGGTCCTCCAACTCGTTGATCAGCCAGGCGAGTTCGAGCTGGTCGATCCGCCCCCTGTGGCCACGGTCCTTCGTGTGGGGGCAGAGGACGAACGTGGTGGGGCGCGCCGGGAATCGGTTCAGCCGGTCGATCAGCCTGGTGAGTTCGAACTTCTCACACCGCCAGCGGAGGAGTCGCTGGCGGATGTGGAGGAGGCACCGACCGGCCCCCGCGGCGTGACCGATGAACCGCCGAGGGCGGCCGTAGACCAACGCCTGCCGGGCGGTGACGAGCAAGGGACGCTCGTGGACGCGGACGGCCCGGCGTTGCCGAATGTTTCACGTGAAACGGCGCTCGAGCAGCAGTCCTCGACCTCCTCGGCACCCCGGATCGCGTACCCGTCCGGGACTGATCCGCTCCCGCGTCCCGTCCGGACCCGAGTGATCACCGTGGCGAACCAGAAGGGTGGGGTGGGCAAAACGACGAGCGCGGTCAATCTGGCCGCGGCGATGGCCCAGCGCGGTCTGCACGTGCTGGTCATCGATACCGACCCCCAGGGGAACGCCAGCACCGCGCTCGGGATCGAGCACCGGCCGGGGGTCCCGAGCATCTACGACGTGCTGATCGACGACACGCCGCTGGCCGAGGCGGTGCACGCCTGCCCGGACATTCCGGGCCTGTGGTGCGTGCCGGCCACGATCGATCTCGCGGGTGCGGAGGTCGAGCTGATCTCGTTCGTGGCTCGTGAGACCCGCCTGCAGCGCGCGATCGACGCCTATCTCGACACGGCCGGCGATCAGGCCCCTGACTACATCCTTGTGGACTGCCCCCCGAGCCTCGGCCTGCTCACGTTGAACGCGTTCGTGGCGGGCCGCGAGGTCCTCATCCCGATCCAATGCGAGTACTACGCCTTGGAGGGACTCTCGATGCTCCTCAAGAACATCGAGATGATCCGTCGGCACCTCAACCCCACGCTGTACGTATCGGCGATCCTCCTGACCATGTACGACGGTCGGACGCGGCTGTCCTCGCAGGTGGCCGACGAGGTCCGCGAGCACTTCCCCGCGGAGGTCTTCCGGACGCGAATCCCGCGGTCCGTGCGGATTTCTGAGGCGCCCAGCCACGGCCTGACGGTGATGACGTACGACCCCACCTCGACCGGTGCCTTGTCGTACGCGGAAGCTGCGGCCGAGTTGGCGGCCCGGCATGAAGGGGTGGGCGCGTGATGTCCGCACGGTGGGAGTCCGACGAGCGCGAGGAGATGCCGTGAGCGGCGAGGAAGGACGCGTCCGGCGGGTGAGGCGCGTGATGTCCGCACGGTGGGAGTCCGACGAGGCCGAGGAGAGATGACATGAGCGAGAAGCGACGCGGGTTGGGGCGGGGGCTCGGCGCGTTGATCCCCACGGGTCCGCAGGCGTACGCGGAGCGGCCCTCCGACGTGTTCTTCCGCGATCGGTCCGCCGAGGCTCCGCGCGACGCGCCTGCGATGAGGGGTCCGAGGTGGTCTGACAGCCCGTCGTGGGACTCGTTCCGCCCGGCGGCCGGTCAGGTCCACGGCCCGGAGGACGGGTTCGAGGCGGCCGATGTCCGACGGGACGCCGCGGAACGCCCTGTGATCGCGCCACGCGAGGCGGCGCCGCCGGAGGGTGGGACGGCGGGCCGCCCAGGAGACCCTGCGGTCGACGAGGAGGCCTCGGCGCGGCCCGGCGAAGTGACGATGGACGGCCGATCGGAGGCCGGTGACGGAGCGCCGAACGCGGAGGATCTGCGGCCGGTGCCGGGCGCCCGATACGTCGAAGTGCCCATCGATGCCATCCGCGCCAACCCGCGCCAGCCTCGATCCGCCTTCGATGAGGACGAGCTCGCGGAGCTCGCAGACAGCATCCGCGGCGTTGGTCTATTGCAACCGGTCGTGGTTCGCCCCCTCGTCGGCGAGGAGCTGCGACAGGCCGACGATGCTGGCGCCTTCGCCTCCGACGGCGATCCGGAACGCAGGTCCGACGTGGCGACGTCCAACGACCATGCGTTCGAGCTCGTGATGGGCGAACGGCGGTGGCGGGCCGCGCGGCTGGCCGGTCTGGTCACCCTGCCGGCCATCGTCAAGGAGACTCCGGACGACGCGATGCTCCGGGACGCGCTCCTGGAGAACCTGCACCGAAGCCAGCTCAACCCCTTGGACGAGGCGGCTGCCTACCAACAGCTCCTCGAGGACTTCGGGTGCACTCAGGAGGAGCTCGCCACCCGGATCGGACGGTCTCGCTCGCAGATCAGCAACACCGTTCGGCTCCTTCGGCTTCCGCCGGGGGTGGCGCTGCGCGTCGCGGCGGGAGTCCTGTCGGCCGGACATGCCCGCGCTCTGCTGTCTCTGGACGATCCCGCGGCGATGGAGAGGCTGGCCCAGCGCATCGTCGCGGAAGGGCTATCGGTCCGCAGCGTCGAGGAGATCGTGGCGCTCGGTGACACCGGATCTGCCCCGGCGCGGCGGACCCGAGAGCCTGCGCCGCCGAACGAGCGACTGGAGCACATCGCGGCGCGGCTGGCGGATCGGCTCGACACCCGGGTCCTGGTGGCGATGGGTCGCCGCCGGGGCAAGCTCACGGTGGAGTTCGCCGACCCGGACGATCTCGAACGCATCCTGACGCTCCTCGAGGCTGGCGCGGAGGCCGACTCGACCGCCGGTCTCTGACCGGGAGCCGTTGACCGACGGCCACTGATCGACGGTCACCCACCCGACCGCGTCTGACCGGACCGCGCCTGACCGGAGGGCGGCGGCTCGTCCACACGTGCGGCGGTACGCGCGCGTGCCCAACCTCCGGACTGCGCGCCGCGTCGTGCCGTAAGGTGCGGCACGCGAACCCTGGGCCACTCCTGGAAGGACACCGCGGCATGCCTCGAGATCCGCAGACCACACAACGGATCCTGGCCGGCGTGGTGACAGGTCTGGTGGGCTTCACCTCCTCCTTCGCGGTGGTGCTGGCGGGTCTCACCGCGATGGGCGCCGACGCCGAGCAGGCAGCCTCCGGCCTCGCGGTCCTCTGCGTCACCATGGGCATGGGGTGCGTGATCTTTGCCCTGCGGTATCGCACCCCGATCACGATGGCCTGGTCGACCCCGGGCGCCGCCCTGCTGGCCGCGTCCATCGCCCCCGCCGGTGGCTTCCCCGCGGCCGTGGGCGCGTTCGTGCTGACCGGAGTGCTGCTCGCGTTGTCGGGGCTGCTTCGACCACTGACCGAGTTGGTGAAGAGGATCCCGCACGCGATCGCGAACGCGATGCTGGCCGGCGTCCTGCTCCCGTTGTGCATCGCGCCGTTCGTGGACGTGGTCGCCAACCCGTGGACCCTGGGCCCCGTGATCGTCACCTGGTTGGCGCTGCTCCGCCTCGCCCCACGCTGGGCGGTGCCGGGAGCGCTCGCGGCGGCGGTCGGCGTCATGGCGGTCACGGGAACTCTCGCGCAGGTGGCCGCCGCCGACCTCGTCCCCCGGGTGACCTGGACGACCCCGACGCTGGAGTGGCAGGCCGTGGTCTCGGTGGCGATCCCCCTCTACATCGTCACGATGACCAGCCAGAACATCCCCGGCATCGCCGTCCTCGCTTCGTTCGGATATCGACCGCCGATTCGTGCTTCGCTGACGTACACCGGTGCCGCGACGGTGTTGGGAGCACCGTTCGGCGGCCACGCCATCAACCTGTCCGCCATCGCCGCGGCGCTATCGGCGGGCCCGGAGGCGGGTGCGGACAAGTCCCGGCGATGGATCGCCGCGCTCGTTGCGGGAATCACATACGCTTCCTTCGGGCCGATCTCCCGCGCCGTGACGTCCCTATCGCAGGCAGCCCCGACGGGACTCCTCGCCGGGATCGCCGGTCTGGCCCTGGTGTCGAGTTTTGCGTCGGCGGCGGCGAGCGCCATGGGCGACACGTCGCATCGCCAGGAGGCGGCCATCGCCTTCCTCGTGGCCGCGAGCGGCATCACGATCGCCGGGGTCGGCTCCGCCTTCTGGGGTCTCGTGGCGGGTCTCGTCGCCGTGGTGGTCCTTCGGCGACGGGTCCGCATCGGGTGAGTCGGCCTCGTCTGATGTGAGCGTCGCGTGAGTGGGCGACGCGCGTGAGTGGGCGTCGCGCGTGAGTGGGCGTCGCGCGTGAGTGGGCGTCGCGCGTGAGTGGGCGTCGCGCGTGAGCGAGCGTCGTGTGAGAGGGCGTCGCGTGAGAGGGCGTGGAGGGGCTCGACGATCACCGATACGGTGACGCGCATGCACCGCTTCTCACTTGTTCCAGCCGCCTACCTGCTGCTGCGCCGCAACGTGGCCGGCCGCCGCGAAGTGCTGCTCCAGTTCCGCAAAGGCACCGGATTCATGGATGAGCACTGGGCTTGTGGCGCCGCAGGGCACGTCGAGGCCGAGGAGAGCGTCTTCGATGCGGCGGTCCGTGAAGCCGCCGAGGAGCTCGACGTTCGGGTGGACGTCCGCGACCTGATGCCGTTGATCGTGGTGCATCGTCGTCACGAGGACGACGATCCGGTGAACCAGCGCGTGGACTTCTTCTTCGCCGCGGACCGTTGGGAGGGGACGCCGCGCACGGTGGAGCCGGACAAGAGCGCGACCCTCGCCTGGTTCGCGCTGGACGATCTCCCCTCCCCGGTGGTGCCGCACGAGCTCCGTGTCCTGAATGGCCTGGCGTCGGGGCACCTGGAGCACCTCGCTGCGGTGGGGTTCTCGTCTTCCTGAAGCGCGTGGCGGCGCGGGTGTGGCCCAGGGGCACGAACAAGGGCGGCGATGTTTCACGTGAAACATCGCCGCCCTTTGCGGGTGGCCCGCTGCCAGACAACGCTCTCTCGCGGCCCCAGTCTCCCGCGGTGGCGAGAGACCTAACCGATGAAGTCGGCCAGCTCCTTGAGCATCATGGGCTTGGGACGCGCGCCGGTGATGGACTTCACCACCTCGCCGCCCTGGAAGACGTTCATGGTGGGGATGCTGACGATGCCGTACTGGGCTGCCGTCGCCTGGTTGGCCTCGATGTCGAGCTTGACGATCTTGAGCTTCTCGCCGTGCTCGGCCGCGATCTCCTCCAGGATGGGGGCCACCTTGCGGCAGGGGCCGCACCACTCGGCCCAGAAGTCCACGAGGACGGGGCCGTCGGCCTTCAGGACGTCCTCGGCGAACGTCGCGTCGGTGGTTTCGGTCACTGCTCCCACGATGTGGTTCCTTTCCGTCAGGGCTGTTCGGGTTCGTTCGCTGGGATCGTTGCTCCGGTGGCCGTTGTGTCGTCAGGAGATAGAGGCGCTTCCTGACGGCGGCTCACACCGGGTCGCTTCGGGGGCGGGGGCTCTAGCGCAGGCTGTCGTGCGGACTCCTTGGTCCTACCAGGCCGTTCGGCGATGCACCGCCGGCCGGCGCGCCTGTCACCCCCGCGCGCTGTGAAGATCCTCCAGGTAATGCTCCGCGTCGAGCGCGGCCGAGCATCCCGTGCCGGCGGCGGTGATCGCCTGCCGATACGTGTGGTCGACCAGATCGCCGCAGGCGAACACACCAGGAAGGTTCGTACGGGTGGAGCGGCCCTCGCAGAGCACATACCCGCCCTCATCGAGCTCAACCTGGCCGGTGATCAACTCGTTGCGGGGGTCGTGGCCGATGGCGACGAACAGCCCCGTCACCGCGAGCTCCCGCTCCTCGCCGGTCACCGTGTCGCGCAACGTCACGCCGGTGAGCTTGTCCTGCCCGTGGATGGCGCTCACCTCGGAGTTCCAGGCGAACTTGATCTTGTCGTTCGCATGCGCACGGTCGGCCATGATCTTGCTCGCCCGCAGCTCGTCGCGACGGTGCACGATCGTGACGCTCCGCGCGAACTTGGTCAGGAAGGTAGCCTCCTCGACCGCCGAGTCCCCGCCACCGACGACCGCGATGTCCTGGTCGCGGAAGAAGAAGCCGTCGCAGGTGGCGCACCAGGACACGCCGCGCCCGGACAGGCGCTGTTCGTCCTCGAGGCCGAGCTTGCGGTAGGCGGAGCCCATCGCAAGAATCACGGCCTTCGCACGATGCTGGGCGCCGGACCCGTCGGTCACGGTCTTGACCTCGCCCGTCAGGTCCACGGCCGTGACGTCGTCCGCGATCAACTCGGCACCGAAGCGGGTGGCCTGCGCCTGCATGTTGTCCATCAAATCGGGGCCCATGATGCCCTCGGGGAACCCGGGGAAGTTCTCCACGTCGGTGGTGGTCATGAGAGCTCCACCGGCGTCGATCGAACCCGTCAAGACCAGGGGCGCGAGGCTGGCTCGGGCCGCGTAGATGGCTGCGGTGTATCCGGCTGGACCGGAGCCGATGATGATCAGATTGCGAACGTCCGTACTCACGGTGACGGATTGCTCCTTCAGTGGGGGGCAGGGTCTGAGCCCTCGGCGTATGGATTCACGGCGTATGGATTCACGGCGCGGCGCGCACGACGGCGCGGACACCCTAGGAGTATCCAACGCTCGATCCGGCGAGGTTCTTCCGGAGCTCAGAGAGGGAGCGGACCCGCCCGAAGTCCCGGGTCGCCCTCCTGGCACCGCAGGGAGACGACGCGGACCTGATCGGCGCCGCCGTCCCGCGTGACGATGATCGCCGCGGGCTCGCCGGCGTACCTGGCGACATCCACCCACGCGAGGGCGTCCCCGGGAAGGTCCAGCGCGGACAGACAGGAGGACAGGCCTGCCTGGGTCACGATCGGACCCGATCGGAGCGTTGCTGGTCCCCCAACGGCGCGTGCTCCCCCGTCACGCAGATCGGCGGCCTGCCTCGTGAGCCCGGTGACCGTGTAGTTCGTGCCGCTCACGCGGATGTGTGCCGCTCCCCTGGCCACCGTCTGCGTCCGGGGCGTGCTCTCGACCGAGGCGGATGCGTGGGCGGGCGCGTTCGTCAGATGGGCCACCATGCCGGGCCACTGGGTGGGCAGGATCGTCGTACCTGCGACGAGGAGCGCGCAACCGGTCACCCCCGCGCCCGCGAGCAGAAGTCCCCGCGCGCCGGGACGTGCAGACCGGCCCGCGAACAACGCGTACGGGGGCGTGTGTCGGTGCTGCTCCCGATGGCGCTGCTCGTCGCGGAGGCTGGCCTGGATCCGCTCTACCAGTTCGGGGGGTGCCTCTGCGGGAGGCCGCAGGTGGGAGAGGAGTTCATGGACCCCGGTCGGATCGTGATCCCCGTTGCTGGGTCCGTGGGGGTGCGGCGGCTCGGACACAGTTCACCTTCCGCGACGACGGGGCCGGGGGCGTCAGGCACGACCGGGGGTCGGGCCTCGTCGGACTTGCTCGGCGAGCGTTGGCGCAGCTCCCGACCGAAGTCCTACCACGCTGATCGACGTCCCGGAAGGGATGTTGGTTCCCCGCGGCGGAGGCGGTCAGCCCACGAGGAGGATCTCGTGCTCAGCTTTCGAGCCGGATCTCGTAGAGGGACACCCGCCAGGAGCCGCCCTCCTGGACGGCCTTGGTGAACCACACGTAGACGTATTCCGCCGCCGGGGCGTCCGTCACCGGGAGCGTGACGCTGCCGGAAGCGTCCTCGACAGCGCCGACGCGCGTCGCGGACGACAGGTCCCGGGGGGAGTTGCCGACGTAGACGGTCGCCGTCTGCGGGGTCCTGCCGAACTCCAGGGTGACGGTGCTCAAGCGGGTGTCCCGGGGCATCCGGAAGACCACGCCGACGCCCTGGTTGTCGGCGCCGCCCCAGGAGGGCTGGGAGTAGTACTGCTCGGACACCCACCGCGTGGAGAGGTCGCCGTCAAAGGCACGCGGGACGTAGGCGTCGTTCTCCGAACCATCGCCGAAGGGGTCATACGTCCTTCCGCTGCGGATGATCACCGGCGCGCTGGCCCGCGTGGCCTGGGGCGTGGCCTCCGACGTCGTCCCGGCGGTAGCCCCCGCGGTGGTCACCGCCGAGGGCGCCGCGGTGAAGCCTCGGAACACCACGATCGAGGACACGGTCACCGCCACGACGAGGACCGCGGCCACCACGGCCAGCACGAAGCCCGTGTGAGCCCCCGGCTTCTCGGTCACGTCGAAAGGCAGGAGCGGCCCCGGTTGCTCGTACGGGGCGGGCTGGGGGTGGAACTCAGCGAGGCTCGTCGTCCCTGCGGCCTGGGACTTCTCCCGTCGCCGGGCCGCCTCGTCCCGCGCGAGCGCGGCCTTGTCGGCGGCGGCCCGCGCGAAGGTCCCCAGGCGGGCCTTGGCCTTCTCTGCCGTCGCCTCGGCGGCCGCGATCGCCGCGGTGGCGGCCGTCGGCCGGGTCCGCGTGCTGGAGGCGACGGAGGCTGGCTCGGGAGTGGTGGGCTCGGTGACGTGCGGTACGGGCTGCGTCGGGGGGACGGTCTCGTCGGCACCGGCGGTCGCCGCGTCGGCGGAGCGGGACCGCTTCTCGGCGCGCGTCAGCGGCTGCTCCCCTGCGGCCGCGGGTAGCGGGAGCTCCGACGATCCCGGCTCCGACGATCCCGGCTCCGACGATCCCGGCGACGACAACTCTGGCGCCGAGGGCTTTGGCGAGGTTGCGGTCGATGACTCCGGGGCGGGAGCCGTGTCGTCGGCTGCCGGTTCCGTGAGGGCCGGTTCCGCGGGGGCGGATTCCGTGACGGCTGGCTCCTCGACGGCCGGTCCGGCGAGCGCGCGTTCCGTGATGGCCGGTCCGGCGAG
>JBDIAS010000019.1:0-33350 GCA_039812465.1 Austwickia sp.
CGTGGAGATCGACAGGAGGCGCTGGGCCTCCAGCTCGGCGGGCAGCCCGTGGGTGTCCCAGCCGAACCGTCGCTCGACCCGGCGGCCGCGCATGGTCTCGTACCGCGGCACCACGTCCTTGACGTAGCCCGTGAGGAGGTGACCGTAGTGCGGCAGCCCGTTCGCGAAGGGTGGCCCGTCGTAGAAGACGAACTCGTTGGACCCGTCGCGGCCGGCGTCTCGGCGCTCCACCGAGGCCATGAAGGTGCCGTCGGCCGCCCAGTAGTCCAGGATGCGCCGCTCGATCTGGGGGAACCGCGGGCTCGCCGGGATGCCGAAGGCGGCGCCCGTCGGTGCGTCGCCGGTGAGTTCCGCCTGAGCCTTGGGGTACGTCATGTGAGTGGACTCTCCGTGTTCTGCGGGTCGTACGGGGTCGTGCTGACATCGCGCTGCTCTCGCACGAGGACGACCCTGCCGGCCGATGCCGGGCGCCGCGGTACCACCTCGCTTGCCGCGCCCTGTGCCAGCCCACCCGAACCGCGCCCGACCGGGCGGGGTTCCGCGTGCCGACGAGGGCTGCGACCACTCTGATCAAAGGCTGTGACGGGCCCTCCCGTCCGGTTCTACTGAGCGGGCCGCGCGGTCCTCGCCTGAGTCGTTCGGGCGGAGGGCGTGCGACGACGCCGTTCTTCCGGAGGCTCGCCGCTGATGACGGCTCGAACGCCTGTGGTGCCTAGCTTACGGATCTAGCCCGATCCGCCCAAGCGGTGAGCGCTCGCCGCGTAGGCGAACCCCTCTCCGACGAGATCGATCAGCCGAGTGCGGGCCGAGCGCGCCGCCGCGCCGCGCAGCGGGCCGGATCCCGCCGCGACCAGCTCTCCGAGGTAGGCGTCGACGCCCGGCGAGCTGAGCCGGAGGTCGCCGCCCGCGGGGGTGAACGTCAGCTCCCCGAAGAACGGACGCCCGTCGACGTCGTAGAAGTCCACGCGCACGAAACCGAAGGGCTCGGCGAGCCGCCGGGCGTCGTCGGCCATCCGCTCCAGGGCGGCCGGGGCGGGCACGTCCGCGGCCCGGGCGCCGGGTTGCAGCACGGGCAGCGGGCGCCACTGCAGGTCGTACGCCTGCCGCAGCTCGCCGGTCGTGTCGCGGACCTGGACGAACAGCGGCTCGCCGCGCACGCACCAGAAGCTGTAGTCCCTCGGCCCGTGTTCCGTGCCGTCGTCGAGGAACTCCTCGAGCATCAGCCGGGGCGGGATCGCCCGGTACTGGTACTCCCCGCCGGCCCAGTAGTAGTTGTCGGCCAGCCAGCGCAGCGCCCGCCGCCGGACCATCCAGGGGTCCGCGTCGGCGGTCAGCACGAGGACGGCCTGGCTCATGTGGTTCGGCTTGAGCACGGCCGGCAGGTCCGGCGACCCGAACGGGATGGCCATGACGTTGCGGCCCGACCACAGCAGCGGCACGAGCAGGCGCGGCCCGGCGGTCCGCGCGACGTACTCACGCACCGCGAGTTTGTCGACGTACGGGGCCAGGGTGACGTCCCGGCTCCGGTTGGCCTCGACCATGCGCCGGGTGAGCAGCGCCGTGAGCCCGTACGGGGGCGCCTGCGGGAGCCTTTCCCCGGCAGCGCGCTCGTACCGGTCCCGCAGGAACCGATCCCGGCCGGCCCTCCCCTGCAGCCGAGCCCGCGCCATGCCCGCCAGCCAGGCGCCCCGCCTCGCGGCCATCGTTAGGCCAATCCCACAGTGCTGCACCGCTTTTGCATGCGGCCGACGATACCCGCTGGACGGATTGGCCACCCCCACGGCCGAACCGCGAGGGCACCCGCTATGTCTCATCGGGCTGACGGGACCAGAACCGTTGCGCAGCGGCGATCGCTTCGTCGCGCGTCATCCTCTGCACGTCGGCCACGGGCAGGCGAGCCGTGGTGGTGAGGAGATGGAACAGGTCCGAGGGGATGCCGCGTGGCTGCGGTCTAGCGATGCTGCGGGCCGGCGTGACACCGTCGCGGACGCAGGCCCAGAAGGTCGCCTCGTCCACAGCGAGCTGCTCACGCAGGATGTGAGACCAGAGGCGGGCCGCGTACGTCTGACGCCCCGGCGGATGGGAGATCCGCGTGCGGAGGATGCGCCCGTCGGGGAGGGACAGCTCGTACGTCAGGTGGTGGCCGCCGTGACCGCCCCTGGCACTGCGAACCTCCTCCCACCCCTCGGCACGGCAGAAGGCCCGGTGGTCCTCACGAGTCGGGGCGGGATCCGCCATGGCTCGGCTCCACGCGAGGGGTGCACATTGTGCTACATTTGCACGCATGCCCACCATCGCCTCCCGCGAGCTGCGAAACCACACCGCGACGGTGCTCGAGGGCGTCACCCGGGGCGAGGTCTACACGGTCACCGTCCACGGACGACCCGTCGCGGAGCTACGCCGCGTTGCCGACCGACGCCGCCCAGGCGTACCCCGACCCGACGTGATCGCGCTGCTTGACCGGCAGCGACCCGACCCCACGTTGGCGCAGGACATGGCATGGATCACCGAGGGCACGACCGATGACCTCGACCCCATCGACTGATCCGCGGCCCACTCGGGCGCTCGTGGACACCAGCGTGTGGATCTCCGGCGAATTGGGACGATCCATCGATCATGATCGCTTGCCGGACGAGTCCGTCGTCTGCGTCATCACGGTGGCCGAGCTGCAGGCCGGCGTGCTCGCCGCCCCCGACAGCGTGGCCCGCTCCCGCCGGCTCGACACGCTCCACGTGGCCCTCGATGCCGATGTGCTGCCAGTGGACGTGCGCGCCGCCCAGGTATGGGCTGAACTGCGGGTCAGGCTGCGCGAAACCGGCCGCCGCGTGAACGTCAATGACCTGTGGATCGCGGCCATCGCGATCAGCAACAACCTCCCCGTCGTCACCCAGGACGAGGACTTCGACCCCCTGCACGAGCTGGGAGCCCTCGAGGTCATCAAGGTGTGAAGGGGCCGCGGGTCAGGCCTGCAGATCCGTGTGCGTGAAGTCGTCCCCGACGGGGACCCGCCTTGTTCGGCCAGGACGCCGCTGCCCGACGCGGACGCACTGTGCTCGGCGATGACGTCGCTATAGCAGCGTCTGGGTCGAGGAAGGTGGGTCCACAGCGAAGACGCGCGTCGCCATCGACGGGGCGCGGCACGCGCGCGGACGGTGGGGGTACGGATTGGAGCCGCGAGCCGCCCGTCTGGGAGGATGCGGCCCATGAGCCACCCTGCCGACGCCTCGAGCGCCCCGCGCCCCACCGGATCGACCCAGGTGCCCGAGAAGCCCAGCGTCGATGGCCTGGAGGACAAGTGGGCGCAGGTATGGCAGGAGCAGGACACGTACCGCTTTGACCGCGACCGCGCGCTGGCCCTCCCCCGCGAGCAGGTGTACGCGATCGACACCCCGCCGCCCACCGCCAGCGGGAGCCTGCACGTCGGCCACGTGTTCAGCTACACGCACACCGACTGCCTCGCCCGGTACCACCGGATGCGCGGCAAGGAGGTGTTCTATCCGATGGGGTGGGACGACAACGGCCTGCCGACCGAGAAGCGGGTGCAGAACTATTACGGCGTGCGCGGCGACGCCTCGCGCTCCTACGAGCCCGGCTACACCCCGAAGTGGCACGGCACCATGTCGGCCAAGGACGTCAAGGACGCCTCCAAGCACGAGGTGATCAGCCGCCGCAACTTCATCGAGCTGTGCGACGAGCGGACGGTCGAGGACGAGAAGGCGTTCGAGGCGCTCTGGCGGCACCTCGGGCTGAGCGTCGACTGGGGCATCACGTACCGCACCATCGACGACCGCTCCCGCGCCGTCTCACAGCAGGCGTTCCTGGACCACCTGGCGGCCGGGACCGCGTACCAATCCGAGGCGCCCGGCCTGTGGGACGTGACGTTCCAGACCGCGGTCGCGCAGGCCGAGCTGGAGGCGCGGGACTACCCGGGGCACTACCACCGGGTGGCGTTCCAGGCGCCGGACGGTTCGCCGATCTACATCGAGACCACCCGTCCCGAGCTGCTGCCGGCGTGCGTCGCGTTGATCGCGCACCCCGACGACGAGCGGTACGCGGGCCTGTTCGGCACGAGCGTGCGCTCAGCCGTCTTCGGCGTGGAGCTGCCCGTGTTGGCGCACCGGGACGCCGAGATGGACAAGGGCGCCGGCATCGCGATGTGCTGCACGTTCGGCGACCTCACGGACGTAACGTGGTGGCGGGAGTTAGATCTGCCCACCCGCTCGCTCATCACGCGCAATGGGCGACTTCAGCATGAGACGCCGGAATGGCTGGAGAGCGAAGGCGCGCGCTTCTACGCCGAGCAGGTGGCGGGCAAGACCACGTACGGGGCCCGCACCGCGATCGTCGACGCGCTGCGCGCGAGCGGGGACCTCGACGGCGAGCCGACCCCGACCCAGCGCAAGACGAACTTCTATGAGCGGGGCGAGAAGCCCCTGGAGATCGTGACGTCCCGGCAGTGGTACTTCCGCAACGGCGGCCGCGACGAGGCCCTGCGCGAGGCGCTGATCGAGCGCGGCCGGCAGTTGGCGTTCCACCCCGACTTCATGCGGGTGCGTTACGAGAACTGGGTGCGCGGCCTCAACGGCGACTGGCTGATCAGCCGGCAGCGGTTCTTCGGGGTGGCCATCCCGCTGTGGTACCCCCTGGATGCCGACGGCGAGCCGCGCTACGACGCGCCGATCGTCCCGACGCCGGAGCAGCTGCCCGTGGATCCGTCGGCCGACACCCCGGCCGGGTTCGCGCCCGAGCAGCGCGGCGAACCGGGAGGATTCGTCGGCGACCCCGACATCATGGACACCTGGGCGACCTCGTCGCTGACCCCGCAGCTGACGACCGGCTGGGGCGAGGGCGTGGTCGGCACCGACCCCGAGCTGTTCGCCCACCTGTTCCCGATGGATCTACGCCCGCAGGGGCAGGACATCATCCGCACGTGGCTGTTCAGCACCGTCGTGCGCGCGCACTTCCTGCAGGACTCCCTGCCCTGGACGCACGCCGCGATCTCGGGGTGGATCCTCGACCCGGACCGCAAGAAGATGTCCAAGTCCAAGGGCAACACCGAGACGCCGGACGGCCTGCTGCAGCAGCACGGTTCGGACGCGGTGCGGTACTGGGCGTGCTCCGCGCGGCTGGGCACAGACGCGGCGTTCGACACCGGCCAGATGAAGGTCGGCCGGCGCCTGGCGATCAAGATCCTGAACGCGAGCAAGTTCGCGCTGGGCTTCGGCGAGGTGGGCGCGGCGGGCGGTGGGGCTGAAGCCTCTGCGGCCGGCGTCGTGGGTGCCGGCGGCGCGGATGCGGGGTCGACAGTCGAGGGTACGGATGAGGGGTCGGCGCGCGAGCGTGAGGGCGCCGCGTTGGCGGGGCTGGTGACCGAGCCGCTCGATCGGGCGATGTTGGCCGCGCTGGGCCGCGTGGTGACCTCGGCGACCCGGGGCCTGGACGGCTACGACCACACCCGCGCCCTGGAGGACGCCGAGACCTTCTTCTGGACGTTCTGCGACGACTACATCGAGCTGGTGAAGGACCGGGCGCACGGCGGGCGGGGCGAGGACGGCGCGGCCTCCGCCCGGGCCGCGCTGCGGATCGCGCTCGACGTGCTGCTGCGGCTGTTCGCGCCGTTCCTTCCCTACGCCACGGAGGAGGTCTGGTCCTGGTGGCGCGACGGCTCGGTGCACCGCGCGCCGTGGCCGAGCGTGGAGGAGCCGGGCCTGGCCGTGGGCGCGACGGGCGGTGCGACGGAGGGCGGTGCTTCGGCCGGCGTGGACGCGGCGCTGCTGGACACGGTCGGCGCGGCCCTGGCGGGCGTCCGGCGGGTGAAGTCCGACGCCAAGGTCGGGATGCGCGCGGTGGTGTCGTCGGTGACGTTCGCCGGCACGGTCGCCGACCTGGACCGGCTGCGCGCCGGGGCGGCGGATCTGGCCGCCGCGGGTCGCCTGGCGCAGGTGACGTACGAGGAGGGCGACACGCTGGAGGTCCGCGACGCGGTCCTCGCCGCGCCGGAGGCCTGACTCGGCCGGAGGACACATCGACGGCGCACCGTCGGGACCCGGCGACCTATTCCGGCGGGTCATCCTCCCAGGGGTTATGGACTCGCAGGCCGTAGCCGGTGAAGTCGGCGGTGTTGCGCGTCACCACGCCGAAGTGATGCTCGAGTGCGGTTGCCGCGATGAAGGCGTCCCGTTCCGGGCGCGGGTCGGGCACGTGCAGACGCGCCGCGCGCTGGGCGATCGCGGAATCGACCGGCGCGGTCCTGTCCGCGTACTCCACAAGGACCGCCGTCTCCATCCAGTCGCGCAGCCGTCGACCCGCCTCGGCATCTCGACGCTCCACGCGGGCGATAGCCAACTCCAGTTCGAACAACGTGATCGCGGAGATCCAGTCCATACCGGCCGGTCGGGACCGGGCCCAGGCCGCGACCCCCGGATCCGCGCGGCCCGCACTGACCTTGCGCATCTCGCTCACGACGTTGGTGTCCAGCAGCCAGATCACAGGTCAGGTACCCGCGGAACGAACGTCAACCGCGCTGGCTCAAAGTCGTGGATGTTCCCTGACCGATCGTCCGGCGGAGCAAGAGCGTCGGCGAGGCTTCGCCCGCGGCGTGCGAGGCGCTCATACTCAGCCATCGTCAGCAACACGTGTGAGGGCGTGCCTCGGTCCGTGATGAAGAGGGGTCCGTTTTCACTCGCGCGTTTCGCAGCGCTGACGTCGCGATTGAACTGCCGGGCGGACATTGTGGACACACGCGACTCCTTTTGTAGGTACGTACCTACGTTATGGCCGAGGGTCGGCCCCGTCAACAAACTGACTGATCCCCGCCTGCCCCAGCGGCGGCGACAGCGGCTGCAAACGGGCGCTGGCCCTCGGGACTCGTGACTATCAGATCAGATACGCTGCCGAAGTGTCACTGACGTCGATGACGATCCACTTCCGCAACGTGGACGTCGACCCCGACTCCGACCCGGCCACGTGGCCGTACGAGGCCATCGTCACCGCCATCGAGCGCGGCACCCTCACGGACTGGGCGCGCCTCACGCGGGCCGTTCGGGAGGACCCCTGGGGCGTGGTCGCGCGGCAGATCGAGGAGTACCTGTCGTACGAGCAGCCGTACGGCGTCGGCCCCCTCTTGCGGCGCGCCATCGACCGGGCCCGCCGCGACGCGGAGGCTGCCGAGAAGACCGAGGTCGCCGACCGGATCGGTGAGCTGGTCGCTCGGTCCGGCCTGCCCTTAAGCGAACTCGCCCCCCGACTCGGGACATCCGCCTCCCGACTCTCCACGTACCGCTCCGGCAAGGTCGTCCCCTCGGCGGCCTTCATGGTTCGCCTCACCCGTCTGGTCGACCGCCTCACCGCGCCCGGGTGACTGCCTCACCGCGCCAGGATGGCCACACACTTCACGTCACGCGCCCGCGACCTCCGACGTGCTGAGCAACACAACCTATGAGTGTTACCGTCATAACCTACGGCGCAGCTTTCGCTCGCCCACCAGCCAGTCACCCGGGGATTCCTGGCTAGACACGACTCGCGAGGGGCCCATGACCATCCGCACCGCGCTTCGAACCGTCGCCGCCGTGGGGCTGGCCATCGGCGCTGCGGCCACCGGCCTCGGGACCGCGGTCGCCACAGCCCCCGCAGCCCCGGCCGTGCCTGCGGTTCCCGCCCCGGCCGCCGCCGCGCTTCCCGACACGGCGACCGAGCCAGCGGAGTCAAGTGCACAGGTCCCGGCGATCTGCACGCAGCGAGCCCACGTTATCTGCGCCTCCCTGGGGGAGCGGAGGCTGCGCTACTTCGAGAACGGGAGCGAGTGGCTGTCAGCGGAGGTGCGGTACGGACGCCCCGGGTACGAGACGCCGAAGGGCACCTGGCGGGTCACCACGAAATCGCCGAACGCCTGGTGGTCCTATCCCTATCGGGTCTACATGCCCTGGGGCATGAAGTACGACGACCGCATCGGGCTCTACCTCCACTATTCGTCCGGGTTCGCGCTCAACCCCGAGACCTACGTCGGCAGCCACGGGTGCATCCAGATCGGCGACTGGGAGACCATCAAGCGCCTCTACCACCGCGCGCCGGTCGGCACGACGGTGCACGTCTACTGAGCCGAGCCACAGACCAAGCCGGCACACCGAGCCCAGCCAACCGCGCTCACGAACCGCCCTGAGTCGGCCGAACCACCTCCAGCAGCCGAACCGCGTTGCGTCAGCGCTTCTTCCACGGTGCGCAGTCGCGGGTTTCGAAGAAGGTATCCGTCGCGCGGATGGTGACCACGGTGCGTCCCTTCGTCACGTAGTTCGTGATCAGCGGGTCGGGGGCGTCGCGCTTCCCGAGCCGGGCGGCGTAACACATGACGTCCGGCGCCGTGTCCGAGACGTACGTGCCCGGCCCGATCTCGACGCCCACCTCGAACCGCCCCGTGCCAGGAATCGAGGACGGCATGCCCGACGCGCTCGACGCGCCCGGTGCGGAACCCGCGCTCCCCGGGGATGTCCCGGACAAGGTCGTGGACGAGGGCATGGAAGACGGTGTGGGAGTGGCCGCCTCGCCGGGCCGGTGCGGCGTCACCACGGACGTCACGCCGGACTCCCCCGGGCCTCCGCTCTCCCCTGGGCCGCCGGACTCTCCCGGAGTCGACGAGCACCCCGCCATCCCCAGCACCACGCCGGCAGACAACCCGGCAGCCAGGGCGCCACGCAAAGCGGCCGTCGGAGCGCCACCGAAGGCGTTCGTCGAGCCACCAAAGGCGTTCGCTCGGCGCACCAGGCGCCCTCCTCCCGACATAGTCAACGGGTGACCCACGTCAGGGTAGGACAACTCACCCCGTACGGGTGTGTCGACCCACCGCGAGGTGAGTCAACCTATGGTTCTGTCAGGTCCGCTGGCTCTGTCAGGTCCGCGACCATTCGCGGGCGCCCGGCGTGTGGCGCAGCATGGCGGGCCCGATCGCGCCGGGCGCCGGCCGGGGGGCCAACGCCCGTAGCGCCCGGACCGCGACCGGAAGTTCGGCCCCGGGCGCGAGCACGAACCACGCGCGGTTCCATCCCCCAAGGTCAAGGCGGGACTGCGCGAACGCTTCCCTGCTGGGCGCGCTCACCTCGCCGGTGAGCGGCTCGTAGACCAGCACGGACCTGTCGACGGCATCCCGGAAGAGCAGGCAGGCGTGTCGGGGGGCGATCTCGTTGCCCACGAAGAGGAGCGCCGGCGAACCCGGTCGCACCCGCGCGACCACGTCGTCGAAGAGGCTGGCAAGGCTCGTCGGCGGGAGCTGCCGCGCATGCAGGAGGCCGTACCGGGAGGCGGGGACGGAGGCGTGCCGTTCCAGTTCGGCGCGCGCGCCCCACGGCGAGGTCCCGAGGGAGCGCGGCCAGGGCGCCTGCACGCGCCCGCGGTAGCTGAGCACGCTGTTCGTACGGCGGTGAATGTGCCGCTCCAGCCGGGCGAACCGCTCGGCCGGCCCCTCCCCCGCCCGCTCTGGTGGTCGCCGCGCCGAGTCGATCCCCTCGATCACCCACCGGGCTGTCGCCGGGTCGCCGAGCATCCGGGCCAGCGCGAGGCAGGCCGCGCCGCAGCTCACCGTGCTCTGCTGCGTGGGCCCGAGCTGGCCGGCCCGCAGCCGGTAGCGTCGCTCCACGCCCCCATCCTGCCTGGTCGCCGGCGACGCGACCAGGGCCTACGGTCACCCGATCACGCGCGAGCGCGAGTCCAGCAGGCAGCCGGGAGACGCGGGTCAGCCCAGGTCAGGCGGGTCGGGCGCCGCCGGTCAGGCGGGTCGGGCGCCGCCGGTTACGCGGATTCCTTGCGCTCGGTGCGCTTGCGGGAACGGATCACGGGCTCGCGGCGGACGATCGTGGGGTTCACGTTGTCCAGGACCACCTCGCGGGTGATCACCACGCGCGCGATGTCGTCCTCGCTCGGCACGTCGAACATCACCGGGAGAAGCACCTCCTCCAGGATGGCCCGCAGGCCGCGGGCGCCGGTGCCGCGCAGCAGCGCCTGGTCGGCCACCGCCTCCAACGCGTCGTCGCTGAACTCCAGCTCGACACCGTCGATCGCGAACATCTTCTGGTACTGCTTCACCAGCGCGTTCTTCGGCTCGCTCAGGATCTTCGTGAGCGCCTCACGGTCCAGCGGCGCCACGGTCGTGATGACCGGGAGCCGCCCGATGAACTCGGGGATCAACCCGAACTTCATCAGGTCCTCGGGCATGACGTCCGCGAAATACTCGTCCGGAGCCTTCGCCGTGTGCAGCCGAGCGCCGAAGCCCAGACCCGACTTGCCCGCGCGGGACTCGATGATCTTCTCCAGCCCGGCGAACGCGCCGCCCACGATGAACAGCACGTTCGTCGTGTCGATCTGGATGAACTCCTGGTGCGGGTGCTTGCGCCCACCCTGCGGCGGCACCGACGCGGTCGTGCCCTCCAGGATCTTGAGGAGCGCCTGCTGGACGCCCTCCCCGGACACGTCACGGGTGATCGACGGGTTCTCGGACTTGCGGGCGATCTTGTCGACCTCGTCGATGTAGATGATCCCGGTCTCAGCCTTCTTCACGTCGTAGTCCGCGGCCTGGATCAGCTTGAGCAGGATGTTCTCGACGTCCTCGCCGACGTACCCCGCCTCGGTCAGCGCGGTCGCGTCCGCGATCGCGAACGGGACGTTGAGCATCCGCGCGAGCGTCTGCGCGAGGTACGTCTTGCCGCACCCGGTGGGCCCGATCAGCAGGATGTTCGACTTGGCGATGTCGACCTGCTCCTCGCCCTTGCGGGGGCTCTCGTCCGCCTGGATCCGCTTGTAGTGGTTGTAGACCGCCACCGCCAGAGCCCGCTTCGCATCTTCCTGGCCCACGACGAACTGCTGCAGGAACGAGTGGATCTCCCGCGGCTTGGGGAGCTCCTCCAGGCCGAGGTCACCCCCCTCGGCGAGCTCCTCCTCGATGATCTCGTTGCACAGGTCGATGCACTCGTCGCAGATATAGACGCCCGGCCCGGCGATCAACTTCTTGACCTGTTTCTGGCTCTTGCCGCAGAACGAGCACTTCAGCAAGTCGGCGCCGTCTCCCACGCGTGCCACTGGCGCATCCCTTCGCGTCGACCCTGCGCGGCCGTCCGGCCCGCACTTAATCATCTTCCCCTGTCGGCGGGCGCGTTCGCGAGTGAACGCCGCGCTGTCTGCTGAGGGCGAAATCAGGACGACTGTCCTGGTCAGCGGGCAAGTCGAGGTCTCGGCCAGGGGGTGGCCGAGGTCTCTTCGCCCGACGCGTCGGCAGAACGACGAGGCCGGCCTTCCGGACGCCGCAGGCCCCCGGGAAGCTCCCCGGGGGCCTGCGGAACTCGCGCGGCGTGACGCGAAGGTGGGCGCCCCGCGACGCGAGGGTGGGCGGCGCGCGACGCGCCGGCGAGCGCCTGCGACGTTCCGGCGAGCGCGCGACGCTCGACGAGCGGGTCAGTCGCGCTCCAGCGACGCCTTCCGCGACGTCAGCACGTCGTCGATGAGGCCGTACTCGACGCCCTCGGCCGCCGAGAGGATCTTGTCGCGCTCGATGTCCTCGTTGACCTGCTCCGCGGTGCGCCCCGAGTGCTTGGCCAGCGTGTCCTCCAGCCAGGTCCGCATCCGGAAGACCTCGTTGGCCTGGATCTCGATGTCGGACGCCTGGCCGTAATCCCCGCCCTGCAGCGCCGGCTGGTGGATCAGGATCCGGCTGTTCGGCAGCGCGAACCGCTTGCCGGGCGCGCCGGCCGCGAGCAGCACCGCCGCTGCCGACGCCGCCTGCCCCACCACGAACGTCTGGATGTCGGGCCGGATGAACTGCATCGTGTCGTAGATGGCAGTCATGGCCGTGAACGAGCCGCCGGGGCTGTTGATGTACATCATGATGTCCCGCTCGGGGTCCTGGGCCTCCAGGACGAAGAGCTGGGCCATCACGTCGTCCGCGCTCGCGTCGTCGACCTGCACGCCGAGGAAGATGATCCGGTCCTCGAACATCTTCGTGTACGGGTCCGTGCGCTTGATTCCGTACGAGGTGCGCTCCTCGAACTGCGGCAGGATGTACCGGCTCGACGGGGCGGGCAGCCCGGCGGCCGAGCCGAAGCGGCGGCCATGGGGGGTGAGGATCATGTCGTCAACCTTTCCGGTCGCCCTGGTCACTTCTGCGTCCCGCCGGCGCCAGGGGTCTGGCCGGCGTGCTGGTACACGTGGTCCACGAAGCCGTACTCCATGGCCTCCTGGGCGCTGAACCAGCGGTCCCGGTCGGAGTCCTTGGTGATCTGCTCCACGGTCTGCCCGGTGTGCTGCGCGATCAACTCGGCCATCTGCTTCTTGATGAAGAGCATCTGCTCGGCCTGGATCTTGATGTCGGTGGCGGTCCCGCCGATGCCGCCGAGCGGCTGGTGCATCAGGATGCGCGCGTGCGGGGTCGCGTACCGCTTGCCCTGCGTGCCCGCCGACAGCAGGAACTGCCCCATCGACGCCGCCATGCCCATCGCGACCGTCGCCACGTCGCACGGGATCCAGTTCATCGTGTCGTAGATCGCCATCCCGGCCGAGATCGAGCCGCCCGGGGAGTTGATGTAGAGCCAGATGTCCTTGCCGGGGTCCTCGGCGGCGAGCAGCAGCATCTGGGCGCAGATGGCGTTCGCGTTGTCGTCGCGCACGTCCGAGCCCAGGAAGATGATCCGCTCCTTGAGGAGCCGCTGGTAGATGTGGTCATCGAGCCCGGTCTGCTGGTTCGGTCCCGCGGCGCGGATCTCGCTCATGGTTACCGTCTCTTCCTTCTCTCGCGTCGGTGGCGCCCCCGCGGCCGCTCGCCCGCCCGTCGGGGCGGTGAGCGGGTGCGTGGTCACCTCGGGGACGTCAGGTGCGGGCGGGCGCCGCAGATTGCGTACGCCTGTCCCGTCTCCGACCCCCCGCACTATCGAGGCTAACGCGCGGCACCGACAGGGCATTTCCGCCCCGGCGCGTGTTCGCCGTCAGCGCACATCTCCGCGACACGGCCGGGCAGTCCTCAGATCGCCGGTTCCGTCGACGTCCGCAGGCTCACGTGGCGTCGGCCGCGCCCTTGTCCTCGCCCTCGTCGTCGGCGGCCTCCTCCTCGGCCTCCTGCTCCGCGTCGATGGCCTCCTCGGCCGCGTCGCGCGTCGCCTCGTCCGACGAGTCGTCCTGCTCCGCGTCGACGGCCTCCTCGACCGCCTCCCGCGCCGCGTCATCCGACAGGTCCTCGTCCACGTCATCGCCGGAGGCGACGATGTCGTCGATGGCGTCCTCCTCGGCGTCGATCGCGTCGGTCTCGATGACCTCGTTGAGGTCGATCACCGTGCCGTCGGAGTCCTTGACCTGGATCTTCTCCAGAATGCCGGCAAGCGCCTTCCGGCGGGCCACCTCGGAGACCATCGCCGGGACCTGCTGCTGCGCGTCCATGGCCTGGGCGAGCTGGCCCGGGTCCATGCCCATCTGCTGCGCGGAGAGGACCAGGTACTCGATCAGCTCCGCCTGCTCGACCTCGATCTCGTCCTCCTCGACGATCTGGTCGAGGAGGAGCTGGGCGCGCAGCGACTTGCGGGCGTTCTCGCTCACCTCGGCGCGGTGCTCGTCGTCGTCCAGCCGGTCCTCGGACTCCAGGTGGTTGTGCACCTCGGCGTCTACCAGCGACTGGGGGACCTCGAAGTCCACCGTCTCCAGGAGCAGGTCGAGCAGCCGGTCGCGAGCCTGGACGCCCTGCTCGAACAGCTTGGCCTGGCGCGCCTGGCGGGCGATGTCCTCCTCCAGCTCCGCGAACGTGTCGAACTCCGAAGCCTCTTGGGCGAAGTCGTCGTCCAGCTCCGGCAGCTGGCGCTCCTTCACGGCGTGCATCGTCACGGTGATCTCGGCGTCCTCGCCCGCGCGGTCCCCGCCCGCGAGCGGGGCGCTGAACGTCGTGGTCTCTTCGACCTTCATGCCCGTGAGGTTCTCGTCCATCCCGGCCAGCATGTTGCCGGAGCCGATCTCGTAGGAGACCCCCTTGACCGAGTCGATCTCCTCGCCGCCGATCTGCGCGGACAGGTCGATGGTCACGAAGTCGCCGTTCTGGGCCTCGCGGTCGACGTCGTTCAGGGCGCCGAACCGCTGGCGCAGCAGGCCCATCCGGGACTCGGCCTCGCCCGCGACCGCGTCGTCGTCGAGGACGTCGACCTCGACCACCAGCTCCTCGAACGGCGGCAGGGTGATCTCCGGGCGGACGTCGAGCTCCGCCGTGAACGTGAGCTGTTCGCCGTCCTCCTCCGGCATGTCGACGATGTCGACCTCGGGCGGCCCGAGCGGGCGCAGCTTCTCGGACTCGACCGCCTGGCCGTAGAAGTCCGGCAGCGCCCCCTGCACAGCCTCGGCGATGATGGCGCCCTTGCCGATCCGCTGCTCGATGAGGCGCGCCGGCACCTTGCCGGGGCGGAACCCGGGCATGTGGATCTGGCGGGACAGGTCCTTGAGGGCGGCGTCAAGGCTGGGCTTGAGCTCCTCGTACGGGACCTCGACGGTCAGCTTGACCCGGGTCGGGTTGAGGGTCTCGACAGCACTCTTCACGGTGCGCACTCCAGCCGTTCGCTCGCGATGGACACATGCAGATGGGACACTTGGGGTGGATCCAGCCCCGCGGGGGGCGTGCCCGCCCCGGGCGGACGTCAGGTCATGCTATCGGCTCCCCGGCGCCCTGCCGAAACGCAGTCGGCGAGAGGCCGGTCGCTGATCTACGTGCGGCCCGGGCGGCGGGAGCACGATGGATGCGTCCGACGAATTCTGGGAGGCCCAGCGTGAAGTACGTCGAGAACAAGGTGGTGCTGATCGGTACGGGCGCCGTCGGGATGGCGTTCGCCTTCGCCGCCGTCAACCAGAGCGCCTGCAACGACCTCGTCCTGATCGACCTCAACGAGGTGAAGTCCCGCGCCGACGTCACGGACCTCAACCACGGGGAGGCCTGGGCGCCGAACCCCGTCACCGTGAACTTCGGGCACTACGAGGACTGCGCCGACGCGGCCATGGTCGTGATCTGCGCCGGCGTGGCGCAGCGGCCGGGCCAAACCCGGCTGGACCTGATCTCGACCAACTTGGGCGTTTTCGAGGACATCGTCGCGAAGGTGATGGCGACCGGCTTCGACGGCATCATCCTCGTGGCCACCAACCCGGTGGACATCCTCTCCTACGCCACTTGGCGGTTCTCCGGGCTGCCGTCCGCGCAGGTGCTCGGGTCCGGCACGGCCCTGGACACGGCCCGGCTGCGGTTCAACCTGGCCCAGTACTTCGAGGTCTCGACCACGAACGTGCACGCCATGATCATCGGCGAACACGGCGATTCCGAACTGCCGGTGTGGTCCTCCGCGTCGATCGCCGGCCGGTCCCTGGCCAGACGCCTGGCCGCGCGCCCGGAGATGAAGGCCGACCTGGACGAGATCTTCCGGCGGACCCGCGACGCGGCCTACGAGATCATCCAGGCCAAGGGCTCCACCTCGTACGGGATCGGCATGGCCCTGGCGCGCATCACGCGCGCGATCCTTTCCAACCAGAAGGTGACGCTGCCGGTCTCGGCGCTGCTTCAGGGCGAGTACGGGACCTCGGACCTTTATATCGGCGTCCCGGCGAGCATCGGCCGCCGCGGGGTCCGGGAGGTCATCGAGCTGGACCTGGATCCGGACGAACAGGCCGCCTTCGACGCGAGCGTCGCGACGCTGCGGGAGGTGCAGGGGCGGTTCTTCACACGCGGCGCCCTGCGCGCGAACCTCTGACGGCGACGCGCGACACAACACGCGCGGAAACCAGCGGAGCATCAGCCGCCAGGAGACGATTCTGTTCCGAGCGACCTACTCGATCGTGATAATGGTCGCCTGATGATGACAATGTCGCAGGTCAGTCGAGTCTCAGTAGGCGGGGAACACGATCGAGTAGGTCGCTCGGAACACATCTCACCATGCGAGAGACAGCACCGCGTGGCCGCGCCCAGGCCTACCCCCTCCTGGCATTCGCTGCCGAGACCGCAAATCTTAAGGCCGGGAACACAATTCATCACAGGTGCGCCTCCTAGACTCCCGCTGTGCTGATCGCAGATGAATCGGGGGCTTTCGACACGATCCTGGGCCTACCCGTGCACCCCCTCGCCGTTCACGTGCCTGTCGTCCTCCTCCCCCTTGCGGCGCTCGCGATTCTGGCGCTCGTGGTCGTGCCGCGGTGGCGCCGGCCGCTGGCTTGGCCGACTCTCGGGCTCCTCCTGGTGGGGGCCGTCGGGGCATTCGTGGCCAAGGAATCCGGCGAGGCCTTGGCCGACCGCCTCGGCGACCCGGGCGCCCACGCGGACTGGGGCGGCCGACTGCTGCTCGCCTCGATCGCGCTCCTGGTCGTGGGCGGGCTGTGGCTGATCCTCGTCCGACGTGGCGCCGCCCGGTCTGGCGCCGGCGGGAACAAGGGCGCGACCGGGGCTTCGTCGGGCGCCTCACCGAAGCGCTCCGGCTCCGCGCTGCACGTCGCGCTGGGCGCCCTGGCCGCCCTCGCGTCCGTCGCGGTCCTCGCCCTCACGGTCGTGACGGGCCACTCGGGCGCGGAGGCAGCGTGGAAGGAGCGGCTGGAGGACGCGGCCCGCACGGCGCCTGCGACGGGCAGCCCGGCGCCGCAGGAGACGCCCGGCGCACCCGGCACGGAGCCCGCCGACCCGTCTGGCGCACCGGCGCAGGGCGCGACCGCGACGGCGGCCAGCTACACGATGGCCCAGGTCGCCGAGCGCAACACGCGGGAGGCGTGCTGGACCGTCGTGGAGCGCGAGGTCTACGACGTCACTGCGTGGATCGCCCGGCACCCGGGCGGCCAGGCTCGCATCGAGGGCCTGTGCGGGACTGACGGTTCCGCGAGGTTCAGCGGCAAGCACGGCGAGGCACCGACACCCAACGCCACGTTGGCCGGCTTCCGGATCGGAGCCCTGACCGACTGATCCGGGCGCCGACGCGTACCGGCAGCCCCAGATCGGATGACCCCGGATCGGATGACCCCGGATCGGGTAGTTCACGATCGGGTAAGCCCACATCGGGCAATCCCAGGTCGGGCTGACAGGATTTGAACCTGCGACATCGTGCTCCCAAAGCACGCGCGCTACCAAACTGCGCCACAGCCCGTCGTCGCCCACGGCGCGACCGGCTGGCTGGCCTGCGGATGACCTACTCAGGGTAGCCGACCCGCAGTGCCGTCCTATCCGCCGCAACGCGCGTCGCGGGGAACGAGCGGCGAGATCGCGCCGGCCAGACCGCGCGAGGTGAGGTCCAGGCCGCGGGCGGCGGCGCGGGTACACTAGGCAACCGGGTCACGCCGACCCGCGCGGGTGTAGCTCAATGGTAGAGCCCCAGCCTTCCAAGCTGGCCACGCGAGTTCGATTCTCGTCACCCGCTCCACAGCCGGGCCCAGCGTCGCGCCATCCAGATGGTCTTTCAGGACCCCCGAGCGAGTCTGAATCCGCGCTGGACCGTACGACGCAGGCTGCACGAACCGGCGCGCAATCTCTTGCCGCGCACCGCGAACATGCAGGCATCCGCTGTCGCCGGCGTGGGGCCCGTGGCTGACGATCCCGTTCGCGCTGGTCCACGGCTGACCCGCGCCCAGGCCCGGCGCCGAGCATCGCTGCCGCGCCACTGCATGTACAATGCATGCATGCCTGCGCTCCAGATCAGACATGTTCCGGATGACGTCCGCGTGGCCCTGGCCAGGGAGGCCGCACGACGCGGCCAGTCCATGCAGGGCTACCTGCTCACGGTCGTGACGCAGGAGGCCCGACGCGCCACCAACGCCGACTTCCTCGCCGCGTTCGGCGACCGGAGCGACGGCACGAGCGATCCGTCGGCGGTGGTCGAGATCCTGCACGCCGCCCGGGCCGAGCGCACCGAGCACCTCTTGGCGCTCGCCACGCGGAGCACATCGGCGCCGGGGACCGATCCCCTGCACGGCGAGTGATCGTCGTCGACGCGAGCGTCCTCACCGAGGGGCTCGCCGGCGATGGCGTGCCCGCCTCCTGGGCCCGGGCGCGGCTGAGCGTCGACACCGATTGGGCCGCACCTGACTACCTGATCGCCGAGGTGTACTCCGCCGTGCGGGGGCTCCGGCGCGGCGGTCGAATCACCCCGGACCGGGCGGACGATGCGCTCGACGCCCTCGCAGGTCTGACATTCACGCTGGTGCCAACAGCTGACCTTCTGGCGGCTATGCGGCGCCTCGGCGACGCGGTCGGCGCTTACGACGCAGGCTATGTCGCCACCGCACGAGGTCTTGGCTGCGCGCTCGTCACGACCGACGCCCGGCTCGCCCGCGGCGCGGCACGGTGGTGCGCGGTGGACTCACCAGCGGTGGCGTAGGGGGTAGCCCAGCGAGTCGTGCGCGTTCAGTCGCTCCAGAGCAGGACGACGCCACGGTCGTCGTGGTCCCCGGAGGGGGCGTTGTCGCACATCCGGGTCGCCAGGCCCTCGAAGCCTCGACCGTGCATGGCAGTCAAGCCGTCGATCATGTGGCAGAGGCCCACGTCGAGGTCGATGCGCCGGTCCTCGATCAGGCCGTCCGTATAGAGCAGCAGCGCGTCGCCGTGCTCAAGACGACCCTCGTACGGCTCGTAACGGGCATGCTCGTCCACGCCCAGGACCGGCCCGCACCGCCCGACCACGATCAGCCACTCGTCCCGCTCCGCGCGGTACCACAGCACGGGGGGATGACCGGCGGAGCAGGCGGTGAAGTCGCCGCTGCGAAGGTCCAGGGTCACGTAGGCGGCCGTGGCGAAGCCCTCGTCCCATTCCTGGCGCAGGAGATAGTCGTTCGCGACGCCGAGGAGATCCCGTGGCGGCACGGTGCCGACGAGGGCGTCCAGCCCTCCCGAGAGGACCAGCGAGCGGGTGCCGGCGTCCATCCCTTTCCCCGCGATATCGACCAGGAGCACCTCCAGGAGGCTCCCGCGCGTGCGGCGGGAAACGGCGAAATCGCCGGAGAACCGATGGCCGAAGGCGGGCTGGACGCACAACTCACCGCGCCAGGGCCCGGGCAGGCGCGGGATGAGCGCCTGCTGGATGTGGCGTTGCCTCAGATCCGAGAGCATCGTCTCTCCCCGCGTGCCTTGGACACCCACGCGCGCACGGGCGACGCTGCGCCAGAGGGTCACCGCGCCGATGGCCGCAGTGGTCGCGGTGGCGCCGAGCACGGCGGCCGCGGAATCGTGGAAGGCCGGCGCGCTCAGCCAGACGCCCGCGAAGGTCGCCCCCAAGATCATCGAATGAACCCGAGGAGCGTGCAGCGTGCCGCTGAGCACCACGAACGGCAGAAGCATGGCCCAGGGAACCTGCCCCGGATAGCGCAACGCCAGCCAGGTAACAACCACGATGCCCATGAGGATCCCGAGCGCGCTCGCGACCTGCCGCGCGTCGAGCCAACCGCGGATCACGCGGATCAACTGCCAGGCGCCGCCCGCCACGAAAGGCGCGTGGGAGACGTCACTCGCCGACGAACCCACGTACGAGCTGCGGCCTGCGGGCCACACGCCCCCGACGGACCGCGTCGATCGCGTTACCGACGGGCTTCCCATAAAGGGAGCCTATTCCCCGGTACTTTGAACTTCCACTAAATATCCTATACGGACCTTCTGGAATCCCCCAGGAACTCCAAGTCCGCCAGGATACGGCGGTGAAAGGCGGGCGGGCGACGCCTAACGGCCACCACGGACGGGCCAGCGGTCACCCCTGAGAACCGCGCTCCGCCAGCGAGGCTCCCCTACGTCACAGTGTGGACGCCGCGTGTTCGGTGGTCGAACTTGCGCACGCCCGGAGTTCGGACGGAAGCCGACGTCCGCCACCGGCTCAGTCGTCGACGAGAGGCCCCACGGTCCGGGTTCGCTTCAGCTCGAAGAAGCCCGGCGTGCCCGCCACCAAGAGGCATCCGTCCCACAGCCGTCCCGCCGCTTCCCCCTTCGGCGCCGGGGAGACCACCGGACCGAAGAAGGCGGTGTCGCCGAATGCGATCACCGGCGTGCCCACGTCGTCGCCCACCAGCTGGACCGCCTCGGCGTGCCGGGCGCGCAGGTCGGCGTCGACCTCGTCGGAATGGGCGAACTCGGCCAGCTCGGCGGGCAGCCCCACCTCCGCCAGGCCCCGACGGATCGCCTCGTCGCGATCCTCCACCTTGCC
Source organism: Austwickia sp. (assembly GCA_039812465.1). GTDB lineage: Bacteria > Actinomycetota > Actinomycetes > Actinomycetales > Dermatophilaceae > Austwickia. The sequence goes on from JBDIAS010000019.1 coordinate 20,148, forward strand.
GAGGTGGATCGCACCGCCGATCGCGTCGTACAGCGGCAGGACCACTCCCTCGCCGTGCCGCTGCGCCGCCGCCACGATCACCCGTACCGGGCCCCAGGCGGTGTCGATCAAGGCGCGATAGTCGGGATCCAGATCGCGGCCCTCGTTCAGGACGGCCAGGCTCATCACCCGGAAGTCGATCTTCACGTCGCGAACCTTCTCGACCTCCTTCAGCCAACGAGAGGTCATCCACGCCCAGGGGCAGGTCGGGTCGAACCACATGCGTGCGCTCTGCGTCGTCATGGCGCCATGCTCTCAACCTTTCCGGCCGGTGCCGAGTGGGGGCCGCCCGGGGGCCCCGAACCCCCCGTGGACGCGCACGACACGCGTCCTGCGAAATGACAGGATGGGCCAGCCCAGGGCGACGCGAGGGGAGAAACGGTGCCCGGTACGAACCTGACCCGTCACGAGGCGGCGGAGCGCGCCGCGCTGCTGACCGTCGACGCCTACGAGGTGGAGGTCGACCTCACCGCCAGCGCCGAGACCTTCCCGGTCCGCGCCACGGTCACCTTCGGCTTCGCTCGCCCCGGAGCGGACAGCTTCATCGACTTCATCGGGGACAGCGTCGAATCCGTCGAGCTGAACGGGATCGCGCTCGACCCGGCTACCTCGTACGTCGACGGCCGGATCACCCTCCCGGCGCTGGCGGCGGTCAACACGCTGCGCGTCGAGGCGACCGGCCGCTACATGCACACGGGGGAAGGCCTGCACCGCTTCGTGGATCCGGTCGACAGTGAGGTGTACCTCTACTCCCAGTTCGAGACCGCGGACAGCCGCAGGATGTTCCCGGTCTTCGAGCAGCCGGACCTCAAGGCCCACTTCACGTTCATGGTGGTCGCCCCGGAACGCTGGCGGATCATCTCCTGCCAGCCGAGCCCGGAACCCGTACGCCTCGGCGAGCGGTCCGTCCCCCAGCTCGGCACGGTCCCCGTCGCGCGCTGGGAGTTCGCGCCGACCCCGCGGCTGTCGAGCTACGTCACCGCGCTGATCGCGGGGCCCTATGACGTCGTGAGGGACACGGTCCGCGCCGGCGATCGCGAGGTGCCACTCGGGCTGTTCTGCCGCCGCTCGCTCACGCCCTACCTCGACGCCGACAACGTCTTCGCGATCACGAAGGCCGGCTTCGCGTTCTACGAGGAGCTGTTCGACCTGCCGTACCCGTTCGACAAGTACGACCAGATCTTCACCCCCGAGTACAACGCGGGCGCGATGGAGAACGTCGGAGCGGTCACGTTCAACGAGGTCTACGTGTTCCGGGCCAAGGTGCCCGACGCCGTGGTGGAGCGACGAGCGCTCACGATCCTGCACGAGCTCGCCCACATGTGGTTCGGCAACCTGGTCACGATGCGCTGGTGGGACGACCTGTGGCTCAACGAGTCGTTCGCGGAGTGGGCCTCCATGACGTGCCAGGCGGAGGCCACGCCCTGGACCGGCGCCTGGGCGACCTTCGCGAGCGTGGGCAAGTCGTGGGCGCTGCGCCAGGACCAGCTGTCCTCCACGCACCCGATCGCCGCGGACATCCGACACCTGCACGACGTCGAGGTCAACTTCGACGGCATCACCTACGCCAAGGGCGCGGCCGCGTTGAAGCAGCTCGTGGCGTACGTGGGGCGCGACCCGTTCGTCGCAGGGTTGCGCAGCTACTTCCGCGAGTTCGCGTACGGCAACACCACCCTGGACGACCTCCTCGCGCACCTGGAGGAGACCTCGGGGCGGGACCTGCGCGACTGGAGCCGACGCTGGCTGCAGACCGCCGGGCCCAACACCCTGCGGGTCAGTTACGAGGTCGACGACGACGAGACCATCACCGCGACCGCCGTCCTGCAGGAGGCGCCGCCGGAGCACCCCACGTTGCGCCCGCACCGGCTCGCCATCGGCCTGTACGAGCGGTCGGGCGCCGCCTTGGCCCGGACGGACCGCGTCGAGCTCGACGTCGACGGGCCCCGCGTCGAGGTGCCGCAACTCGTCGGGAAGCCCCGCCCCGCACTGCTCGTCGTCAACGACGACGACCTGACCTACGCCAAGCTCCGCCTCGACGGGCACTCCCTGGCGACGCTGCTCGCCGACCCCCGGGCCGTCGTCGACCCCCTGCCCCGGGCGCTGGCCCTCGGCGCGGCCTGGGACATGACGCGCGACGCCGAGATGGCCGGGCGCGACTTCTCCCATCTGGTGCTGGAGGTGCTGCCCACCGAGCGCGACTCCACCCTCTTGCGGATGCTGCTCGCCCAGCTGACCACGACCGCGTCCCTCTACGTCGATCGCGCGGCCCGAGCCGGGCTGCGCGCCGGTGTCAGCGAGCGGCTGATCGACCTCGCCGAAGCGGCTGAGCCGGGCTCCGACGCCCAGCTGCAGCTGGTCGGGGCCGCCGCCACGATGGCCCATACGCCGGGCCCGCTTCGCTGGGTCCGCGACATCCTGACCGGCCGGGCGGTGCCGCCCGGCCTCACGCTGGACACGGAAATGCGTTGGACCCTGGTGACCGCGCTGGCCGCGGGCGGGGCCGCCGACGCGGCGGAGATCGCCGCCGAGGCGCAGCGGGACGCCACCTCGACGGGCCGCGAACGGGCGGCCCGCGCCGAGGCGTCGCTGCCCACCCCCGCCGCGAAGGACCGCGCCTGGAACCGGCTCTTCGACGACGCGTCGCTGTCCAACCAGATGGTCGACGCGATCTGTCAGGGCTGGGCCACGGTGCACGACCCGCTGCTGCTCGCCCCGTTCGTGGAGCCCTACCACCAGCGGATCCGTGCGCTGTGGGAGCAGCGGACCCACGCGATCGCCGAGTCCGTCGCGGTCGGCTCCTATCCCGCGGTGCTCGCCTCCTCGGAGCTCGCCCGCGCCACGGAGGACTGGCTGGCGGACCACGCCGACGCCCCGGACGGCGTACGGCGCATCGTGGCGGAAAACAGGGACTCCGTGCTGCGAGCCGTGCGCGCCCAAGCGCGGGACGGCGCCTGACCATGGCCGGGGGCTCGGAAGCGCCGCGCGGCCGGCTCCTGAACCGCGAGGCGCTCTCGTGGATCTGGTACGACCTCGGGACCTCCGGGTTCAACGCGGTCGTCGTGACGTTCGTGTTCTCGGTCTACCTGACCAGCGCGGCGTTCGGGACGAAGGACGAGACGAGCTCCTCGCTCGGCGTGGGGCTCACGATCGCCGCCGTCGTGGTCGCGCTGTTGGCGCCGGTCCTGGGCCACCGGGCCGACCGCGCGGGCGCCCCGGTGCGGGCCCTGGGGCTGACGAGCGCGGTGGTCCTGGTGATCATCGCCGGCCTCTTCTTCATCCGGCCCGATCCCGCGTACCTGTGGCCCGGCATCATCGCCCTGGCTGTGGCCACGGTCTTCGGGGAGTTCGCGGCGGTCCACTACAACGCCCTGCTCAAGCGGGTCTCCACCCCGAAGACGGTGGGCCGGATCTCGGGGTTCGGCTGGGGATCGGGCTACCTCGGCAGCATCGTCCTGCTGCTGATCCTGCTGTTCGGCTTCATCCAACCCGAGGTCGGACTGTTCGGCGTCAGCAATGCGGACGCCCTCGACATCCGCGCGAGCATGCTGGTCACGGCGGCGTGGTTCGCGATGGGCATGGTCCCCATCCTGATCGTGATGCGCGACCCGCACCCGGGCGGCCCACGGCGGACACGTACCGACGACGTCGCGGCCCCACCACCGGAACCCGACTCAGAACCCCTGGGCGCAGCACCGCCGCGCGAGAGCCTCGCCGACGCCTACCGCGCGCTGTGGGCCACCGTCCGGCAGATGGCCCGCGACGCGCCGGAGACGCTGAAGTTCCTGATCGCGTCCGCGATCTTCCGGGACGGGCTGGTCGGGGTGTTCACGTTCGGGGGCGTGATCGCGGCCGGGACGTTCGGCTTCAGCGCCGCGGACGTGGTCATCTTCGCCGTGGCCGCGAACCTGGTGGCGGGCGTCGCCACGGTGACACTCGGGATCTTCGACGACATCATCGGCCCGCGGTGGGTCATCGTGGTCTCGCTGACGCTGATGATCGTGGCCGGGGTGGGCATCTTCTGGCTGCACGAGGGCGGGTCGACGGTGTTCTGGGTGCTCGGCCTGGCGTTGTGCATCTTCGTCGGACCGGCGCAGTCCGCATCGCGCAGCCTGCTCGCCCGGCTGATCCCGCGCGGCCTGGAGGGCGAGGTGTTCGGCCTCTACCAGACCTGCGGTCGGGCGCTGAGCTTCCTGGCCCCGGTCGCGTTCACGGGGTTCATCGCGCTCGGCCGCGCGGTCGTGCCGGACGCGCCCAGCACCCAGTACTGGGGCATCCTCGGCATCATGACGGTCTTGGCGGCCGGGCTGATCGCGCTGCTGTTCGTCCGCGCCGACGGCCGCACCGTGGTGGACGACCGGTGGGCTCGCCCCTGATCGCCCCACCACCACGGCGCCGCCGCCACATCCCATCACGGCACCACTGCCCGACCACCACGGCACCGCCGCCACGACCACGACGCGTCGCCCAGCGTCAGCCGCGCTGGACCGCCCGGGTGATCTTGCGGGCGGACCGCGCCGTCATCAGGTCCTCCAGCAGCACCGGCTTCCGGTCCGGCCCGGCCATCGGGATGCGCCAGTTCGGGTACTCGTTGTGGGTGCCCGGCTGGTTGATCGTCCGCACGTCGCCGATCAGGTCCGGGATGCTGACGCCGATCAGCAGCGACGGGGTCCAGGAAAGGTACCGGTGCAGGGCCTCCACCACCTTCGGGATGCCCTGGTCGGCGTCGAGGAGCCCGCGGTCGATCAACGCGTTCACCACCCGGGCCCGGTCGGCCTCGTCCTCCGCGCGCTCGACCTCCACCGGCCGGGTGAACAGCCCGAGGCGGGCGCGGAGGTCGATGTGCTCCCCGGCGAGGTATCCGGCCGTCGGCGGCAGGTCGTGCGTCGTCACCGAGGCGAGGCAGAGCCGGCGGTAGTCCTCCGGGCGCTTCGGCGTCCCGTCCTCCTCCCGCTCGAACCACAGGATGCTCGTGCCGAGGATGCCGCGCTCGCGCAGGTAGTCGCGCACCCAGGGCTCCACCGTGCCCAAGTCCTCGCCGACCAGCACGGCGCCGTCGCGGTGCGCCTCGAGGGCCAGGATGCCGATCAGCGCCTCGTGGTCGAAGCGGACGTACGTGCCCTCCGCCGGGGACGACCCCGCCGGGACCCACCAGAGCCGGAACAAACCGATCACGTGGTCGATGCGCAGCCCGCCGGAGTGGCGCAGCGCGGCGCGGATCATGGCCCGGAAGGGCGCGTACCCCACGTCCGCGAGGCGGTCGGGGTGCCACGGCGGTTGGCTCCAGTCCTGGCCGCGCTGGTTGTACGCGTCCGGCGGGGCGCCCACCGTCACGCCGCGCGCCAACACGTCACCGAGACCCCAGACGTCGGCGCCGGTCGGGTGGACGCCGACGGCGAGATCCTGCATGACGCCGATCGACATCCCGGCGGTGCGTGCCTGCCGCTGCACCTCCGCGAGCTGGACGTCCACGACCCACTGCAGCCACAGGTGGAAGCGCACGCGCTCCGCGAGCCGCTCCCGCTCGGCGGGGACCCCGGCGGCCTGCGCGGTGTGCAGCCCCACCGGCCAGGCGCCGACCAGCGGCCCGTACTCCTCCACGAGCGCGCACCACGTCGCGTAGTCGAGCAGCCCCTGCCCCTCCTGCTGGCAGAACCGTTCGAAGGCGAGCTGGCGGCGCGGCGGGTGCGGGCAGTCGTACACGAGCCGCAGCGCCGCGCGCTTGAGCTCCCAGGCCGCGTCCCGGTCGATCGTGTCCTCCTCCGTGAGGGCGCGGGCCTGGCGCGCGTACTCCTCCACCTGCGCGCGCTGCTCGGGAGGAAGGTACGCGACCTCGGGGACCTCCTCGACCCGGATGTAGATCGGGTTGACGAACCGCCGCGAGGTCGGCAGGTAGGGGGACGGTTCCATCGGCGGGACCGGCTGGGCGGCGTGCACCGGGTTGATGAGGACGAAGTTCGCGCTGAGGTCGTGGGCGCCCCACACGGCGAGGTCCGCGAGATCCCCGAGGTCGCCGATCCCCCAGCTGGCGCGCGAGCGCATCGAGTACATCTGCGTCATCAGGCCGAACGCGCCGTGGACGTCCACGCTGGCCGGGAGGTCGATGCGGTCCGGGACAACGACCAGCGGCACCTGCACGGGGTCGCCCTCGGCGACGCTCGCGTTCAGCACGTGCCAGCCCAAAGGGAAGCCGGCGGGGATCTCGAACATCGCCTCGCCGACAAGGACCTGGTCGACCTCGCGCGGCGCCACATTGTGCTCGACCTGCCCGACGCCGCGGCTGCCCGCCCGATCCTCCAACTCCACCCAGAGGACGACCGGCGCCCCGTGCGGCACGTGCACCGGGATCCGGGTGGCGCGGCCCTGCCGGGCGATCACGCAGCGGGGCAGCGTCCGACGCCATGGCGCGATGTCGGTCTCGTGACGGGCCGCCTCGATCTCATCATGGGTATGAGCTCGCACACCCAACGCGTCCAGGACGGAGACGATCGTCTCTGCGCTGACCATGACGTGTCGTCCCTGCCAGTCCCAGTACTCGGTGGCGACCCCGAGTGCCCGGGCGAGCTCGGCGAGCTCGGCGGACGGCGCGGTCCTGGTCACGTCGGAGCTGGTCACGTCGTGCCTTTCGACGGTGGAGACTCCTGGTGATCCTAGTGGCGCGTGGGGCGGGTGCGCCCCAGGAGAGACGCGGATCCGCGCCCGAACCCGGGCCCGGACAATGGGGGCATGGCTCATCCCCTGCCCAGCGGACCGGTCGCGGCGCTCGCCGCGGCGGCCGCCCCGATCACGTGGGAGTCCGTGACCGACTGGCTGGTCCGGCACGGGCTCGTCATCCTCGCCATCCTCCTCGGGGCCGTGGCGCTGCGCTGGCTGACGCACCGCATGATCAACCGGATGGTGACCGCGCTGGTCGGCGGGTCGCGGGCCGGCCGGCCCGGACGGCGCAGCGTCCTCGGCCGGCGTCCGCAGGTCGCCCCCGCCGATGCGCCCGACGGCGCCGCATCGCCGAGCGACGCCGAGGAGCCCCCGCCGCGCGTCGCCACCGACGAGCTGCCCGTCGTCCGGCGCCACGCCCGGCTTGCGGCGCGGGCGCTCGAGGAGCAGTTCGCCACCCCGGAGCGTCAGCGCCAACGGGTCGAGACGCTGGGTTCGGTGCTGCGCAGCATCGCCACCGTCGTCATCTCGATCGTGGCGATCCTGATGATCGGCGACCAGCTCGGGCTCAACATGGCCCCCGTGCTCGCCTCGGCGGGGGTCGGCGGCGTGGCGCTCGGGTTCGGCGCCCAGAGCCTGGTCAAGGACTTCCTGTCGGGGATCTTCATGCTCGCGGAGGACCAGTACGGGGTGGGCGACATCATCGACACCGGCGAGGCGGTCGGCGTGGTCGAAGAGGTGTCCCTGCGGGTCACCCGGCTGCGCGACGCGCAGGGGGTGATCTGGTACGTCCGCAACGGGGAGATCGTGCGCGTGGCGAACCGCTCCCAGGGCTGGTCCACGGCGACCGTAGACATACCGGTCGCTTACGATGAATCGCCCGAAAAGGTCATCTCCGTGTTGCGCGAGGCGATGGAATCCCTCGACGCGGACCCGGCGTGGGATGACAAGCTCCTCGAAGCGCCCCACGTCGTGGGGGTGGAGTCTGTGACCGGAGGCACCATGACGATCCGCATCCTGGCCAAATGCGCACCCAACGAGCATTGGGGCGTGCAGCGCGAGATCCGGGAGCGCGGCCTCACCGCGATAACGGCCGCGCAGATCCGGGGGCCGGTCCTGGCGCCCGGGTTCGGCCGGCCCGGACCCGGCGAGGGCACCCCGTGACGGCCTCGGCGGGCGGCCCGCCCACCCCGGACGACCAGGGAACCGGTGACGCCCGGACCGCGTACGAACGAATGGGCGGGGCCGACGCGTTCACCCGCCTGACCGCCGAGTTCTATCGCCGGGTCGCGACCGACGAGGTGCTGCGGCCCCTCTATCCGGAGGCGGACCTCGCACCCGCGGAGCGGCGGCTGCGGATGTTCCTGGAGCAGTACTGGGGCGGCCCGACCACCTACTCGAAGGAGCGGGGCCACCCCCGGCTGCGGATGCGGCACGTCCCCTTCGCGGTGACCCCACTGGCGCGGGACCGCTGGCTGGAGCACATGAACGCCGCCGTGGACACCCTCGACCTGGACCCGGAGGACGAGGAAGCCCTGCGCGGCTACTTCCAGATGGCCGCGTTCTCCCTCGTCAACCGGGTCGAGTGACGACGTGTCGGACCTGACGACGCTGGGGTCGACCGGCGGGCCCCAGTCCGCCAATTCGCGCCCTGCCGCACACTCCGGTGCGCCCGCCGAGCAGTGGTGGCGTGACGCGGTGATCTACCAGGTCTATCCGCGCAGCTGGGCGGACGGAGACGGCGACGGGGTCGGCGACCTGCCGGGCATCACCGCCCGCCTGGACCACCTGGTCGACCTCGGCGTGGACGCCCTGTGGCTCTCCCCCTTCTACGTCTCCCCGCAGCACGACGCCGGGTACGACGTGGCCGACTACCGAGACGTCGACCCCCTCTTCGGGACGCTGGCCGACGCGGACGCGATGCTGGCCAGGGCCCACGAGCTGGGCCTGCGCGTGATCATCGACCTGGTGCCGAACCACACCAGCAGCGAGCACGCCTGGTTCCGTGAGGCGCTCGCCGCTCCCCCGGGCTCGCCCGCGAGAGCCCGCTACCTCTTCCGCGAGGGCCGGGGGCCGGGCGGATCGAGCGCGCCGAACAACTGGCGGTCGGTGTTCGGCGGCCCGGCGTGGAGCCGGGTGGCGGACGGGCAGTGGTACCTGCACCTCTTCGACGCCACCCAGCCCGACCTGGACTGGGAGAACCCGCAGGTCCTGGCCGAGATCGAGGACGTCATGCGGTTCTGGCTGGACCGCGGCGTCGACGGCTTCCGGGTGGACGTCGCGCACGGCCTGGTCAAGGCGCCCGGCCTGCCCGACTGGGAGGCCGACCAGCGGATGCTCACCCCGGGCGATCCCAGCCAGGACGGGGCACCCCCGATGTGGGACCAAGAAGGCGTGCACGAGATCTACCGCTCCTGGCGGCGGGTGACCGACGCGTACGCCGACGTGGCCGACCCAGGTGCCGACAGGGCCGACGTGGGTGCCGACCCGCACGCCGACGAGAGGGACGCGCGTGCAGACGGGGTCGATGCGGCCGACGCCTCGCCGCTCCCCGGCGGGCGGGACCGCATCCTCGTGGCCGAGGCGTGGGTCGACCCGGTGGAGCGGGCCGCCCGCTACGTGCGCCCGGACGAGATGCACCAAGCCTTCAACTTCGCGTACCTGACCGCCGGCTGGACCGCGGCCGCGCAGCGCGAGGTCATCGCCGCGTCGCTCGCCGCCAACGACGCGGTCGGGGCGCCCACCACATGGGTGCTGTCCAACCACGATGTCGTACGTCACGCCAGCCGGCTCGGTCTGCCCGGCGCGACACGCAGCGGGTACAACCCGCATGGCGTCGGCGTCGGTGATCCGCAGCCCGACGCGGAACTCGGACTGCGACGGGCCCGGGCGGCCACCGCCCTGATGCTGGCCCTGCCGGGGGCCGCGTACCTCTATCAGGGCGAGGAGCTGGGCCTGCCCGAGCACACGACCCTGCCCGACGCGGTGCGCCAGGATCCCGCGTACGTCCGCTCCGGCCGCACCGAGCCGGGCCGCGACGGCTGCCGCATCCCGATGCCCTGGGAGGCGGGCGCGCCCGCGCTCGGGTTCAACGCCACCGGGCGGACGTGGCTGCCGCACCCGGCGTCGTACGCGGCGCTCGCCGTCGACGCGCAGCGCGGGCGGGAGGGCTCGACCCTCGAGCTCTACCGGAGGTTGCTGCGCGTGCGGCGGGAGTACGGGATGGGCCGGGGCGCCCTGTCGTGGCTGGACGGGGTCGGGCCGGACGTCGTGGCGTTCCGGTGCGGGACCTCGCTCGGCGACGTCCTGGTCCTGGCGAACCTCGGCGCCACGGTGAGCGTGCCGGAGGGCGAGGTGCTGGCGGCCAGCGGACCCCTGAGCACCCTCGATGGCCACCTGATGCTTCCCGGCGACACTACGGTCTGGATCGCCCCGCCCGGCTGATCCCCGACCCGCCCTCAACGGCTGCCGCGCCCGGCTGACCCGCCCCTGCCCGGCTGACCCGCCGCGCTCGGCCAACCGCCTTTACCCACCCTCGTACGGTCGACCCGGCTGACCCGGCGGGCGCGCACCTCCCGGCCGACTCCCTGCGGAGGCCGCTCGCCTACGGTGGTCCGGTGGGCGGACCGGAGGCAGTCGAGATCAGGGCCGAGACCAGGCTGCTGGGACCGCGGTACGGGGCGGCCACGGTCTCGATCGTCGGCCTCGTCACGATCATCGCGTTCGAGGCCCTTGCCGTCTCCACGGCGATGCCCGAGGTGGCGCTCGCGCTGGGCTCCGGATCCACGTACGGCCTGGCGTTCTCCCTGCTGTTCACCGGCCAGCTGTTCGGGATCGTCGCCGCCGGGGCCTGGGCGCACCGCTCCGGGCCGTTGCCCCCGGTGTGGACCGGGCAGCTGCTCTTCGCGTCCGGCTCGGCGGTGGCGGGGTTGGCGCCGACCTTCGAGCTCCTGCTGGCGGGGCGGCTCGTGGCCGGGCTCGGCGCGGGGCTGGCCATGGTCAGCCTGTACGTGATCGTAGGGGCCGTCTTTCCGCTGGCCATGCGCCCCCGCGTGTTCGGGTGGCTCTCGGCCGCCTGGGTGCTACCGAGCATCATCGGGCCGCTGGTGGCCGCGTGGCTGACCCACGCCGTGTCCTGGCGGGCCGTGTTCCTCGTGATCGTCCCGCTCGCGGCCGCGTCGGCGGTCGGCATGCGCCGTGCCGCGACGCTGCTGCGCGAGGGGTCCGGGCCGGAATACGCGGCCGACGCCGAGGACTCCCCCGCGCCGGTCGACCGCTCCGCGCGACGGGCCCTCGGGCTGGGCGCGGGGGTGACCCTCGGAGCGAGCGCGCTGCAGCTCGGCGTCTCCGGGCCCGGCTGGGGCGCGGCGATCGAGGCGGCCCTGGTGATCGTCGGGCTCGCCGTCCTGGCCGTCTTCGTGCCGCGCGTGCTGCCGCCGGGAGCGATCCGTCTGCGCCGCGGCCAGCCGTGCGTGATGGTGACGCGCCTGGTGTTGATGGCCGGCTTCTCCGGGACGATCTCGTTCGTACCGCTGATGCTGCACGGCCCGATGGGCCTCGACCTCCAGGCCACCGGCGCCCTGATCGCGCTGGCGTCGATCGGCTGGACGTGTGGGTCGCTGGTACAGAGCCGCCCGGCCCTGGCGCGGCGCGGCCCGGAGTTGGTCCTCGCCGGGACCGCGATCCTGTCGCTGTCCTGCCTCGCGCTGGTCGCGTCCAACGCCTTCGGACTTGCGGTGTGGGCGGTCGCGTTGATCCTGCCGGTCTTCGGGCTGGCGCTCGGACTCGGCGTGACCTCGACGTCCGTCCTGGCGCTGGCCCTGGCGCCCCGGGGCGGCCACGCGTCTGCCTCCTCCTCGATTCAGGTGGCCGACGTGCTGGGCAGCGTTCTCGGCGTCGCCACCGCGGGCGCGGTCTTTGCTGCGGGTACGAATGCGGGCTGGGCTCAGGCGACGACGTTCCCGCTGATCTGGCTGGCGATGTGCCTGGTGGCGGCGGTCGGCCTGGCCCCCGCGCGCCGTATCCGGCCCTGACGACGCTCTCGCCCCGCGACCATCTCCCCGACGCGTCCAGTTCCCGCCCACGGGCGACACCGGCAGACCCGGACACGCGCTTGTCGACGAAGACGCTCCTACAGCAGCGTCCACGCCGAACAACGCGTGTCACCGTCGACGACGAGCTCCCCCGCCGAACAAGCGAGTCCGCACCCCACCCGCCGCTCTGCGCACATTTCCCGCCACGGGCGGCAAACGGCGCCCGGGAACAGCGGTTCCCCGTACATTTCCCGCCCACGGGCGGCAAGCGACCACGCCCACCTGCGACAGCCCGTACATTTCCCGCCCACGGGCACGAGATGGCCACCCTGCCCGCGCGCGATGGATGCCACCGATCATGTGATGAAGTAGAACCCTTAATGGGATTAGATTAAGGCATAGATCTGAACTAGCGAGCGAGGACGTGGCCCATCGGCGTGCTCAGGCGCGTCCAGGGGCCCACCCGGAAAACGCGTACCGCCCGCGCGTCCGGCGTCAGGAACCCGAGCGCAGCCAGCGCGCCCGCCGCGTCCCGCGCGGTCTGCTCGTCGAGCCACGACACCACGGCGGTTACCTCGCCCAAGGGCGCTCTCGGTTCATTGTCCGACCCCGGCAGGGGGATCTCGCCCCACGGTTCCCAGCCGCGGCGGGGAGGAGCGAGCCCCACCCAGGAGGCGGCGCGCTCGGTCGGCGGTACGGATGGGGGCAGGGCGTCCGAGGTCGAGTACAGCGCCTCCAACAGGGCGGCCAACGACACCACCGCGTCGCGTTCCGGCGCGCTCGGCGCGGATACCGCCCTCATGCCCAGCACGGTCCCGCGGCCGAGCAGTCCCGCACCGCCCCGCGCGCGGACGGTGGTCACGAGCAGGCCGCTGCCGGAGCGCCAGCGCAGGACGCCCGCGGGCTCCAGCGCCCGGGCGCGCCCCGCGAACGAGCGCAGGTCGGCGCGGGCCGACGCCTCCAGCCATCCCAGGTCGGCAGGCGCCCGCGAGGCGTCGCTCACGCCCCGCGGCGGCGACGCAACGGCACCGGCTCCCCGAGGTGGGACGCCAGCACGGCCTGCTCCTCGTCGCTCAGCGCCCGGGTGCGTCCCGCCGCCAGGTCGAAGCTCACCAGCGTCGTCTCCGCGCGCAGGTACTCGAGGTCACCCTCACCCTCCGGGTCGCGCATGACGTACGCCAACGTGTACGCGGTCCGGGCGATCGAGGCGACCCACACATCGACCCGGACGGGCGCACGCCGGTACTCCAACGTGCGCAGGTACTCGAGCTCCTGATGCACCAGGAGCACCTGGCCGGCCAGAATCTCCTCGCCATGCGCGCCGAACCAGTCCAGCAGCGTCTCCACCCGGGCCTGCTCGAGCAGCCGGGCCCAGGAAACGTTGTTGACGTGCCCGAAGGCGTCCATATCGTTCCAGCGCAACGGGATGTCGATGTGATACCCGCCGCCGCGCGGGCCCACGGGCCGGAGTGCGTCCGTG
>JBDIAS010000020.1:0-33277 GCA_039812465.1 Austwickia sp.
CCCGGAGTTGGTCGGCAGCCACACGACGTGGTCCGCCATCGGCGTGATCTGGACCGGCACGGTGATCGAGCCGGCCCCCGTGGCCACGGTGATCTCCTGGCCGTCCTGCACGCCCACCGCGGCGGCCGTGGCCGGCGAGAGCCGGGCCAGCACCGGGTGGGCGGTCCCGGCCAGATAGGGCTCGCCGTCCTGGCCGCGCCCGTTGTCCAACAGCTGGTGCCACGTGGCGAGGACCGCCTGGCCCGCGCCGAGGCGGGGCACCGCGCGGGAGTCGCCGGTCGGCGGGGTGACCTTGCGGCCGGTCCACGGCGCCAGCTCGGCCCACTCCTCGTGGATCTGCTCGCTCGTGCGCGTGCCGAGGTATTCGCCGAGCTGCGCCGAGAGCAGGTCCAGCACGCGGTAGTCGCACATCGCCGGGGAGTCCAACGCCTCCTGGAAGGGCACGCGGCGCCCCTCCCAGTTCAGGAACGAGCCGACGGTCTCTGCGACCGGGGCGACCGGCAGGACCACGTCGGCCGCCGCGGTGACCTCGGATTCCCGGATCTCCAGCGAGACCACGAACGCCCGGTCCAGGGCTTGACGTACCCGCTCCTGGTCGGGCAGGTCGCCGACCTCGACGCCGCCGACGAGCAGGCCGCCGAGCTGACCCGAGGCCGCGGCGTCGATGATCGCCCGGCCGTCCCGGCCTGCCGCCGTCGGCAGGTCCTCGACGCCCCACAGGCCCGCGATCTCGCGACGCGCGCCCTCGTCGCGGACGGGCCGCGCTCCGGGCAGCAGCTCGGGCAGGCAGCCGGCCTCCAGCGCGCCGCGCTCCCCCGCCCGGCGGGGGATCCACGCGAGGGCCGCGCCGGACGTGCGGGCCAGCATCGCCACCGCGGACAGGGCGCCCGGCACGCTCGCCAGACGCTCGCCGACGAGGATGACCGCGCCGGGGCCGATCGCCTCGGCCGGCCCCTCCAGCTCGGCGCGGCGCTCGCGCACGGCGTGCAGCACCTCGGTCTCGGTGCCGGGCGCGGCCTGGATCAGCGCGCCGCCCAGCTTGGTCAGCCCGCGGCTGGCGAACGGAGCGATCGCGTAGACGACGGTCTGGTTCTTGCGCCACGCCTTGCGCAGCCGCAGGAACACCATCGGGGACTCCTCCTCCGGCTCGAGGCCGACGAGGAGCACCGCCTTCGCTCGTTCCAGCGCCGCGTACGTGACGCCGTTCTCGGGGGTGGTCCCGGCCACGTGGGCTCCGAGGAACTGCGCTTCCTCGGTGCTGTGGGGCCGGGCGCGGAAATCGATGTCGTTGGTGAGCAGGACGGTCCGCGCGAACTTGCTGTACGCGTACGCGTCCTCGGCGGCGATCCGGCCGCCGGTGAGCACGCCGACCCCGTCGGCCGCCCGCAGACCGTCCGCCGCGACCGCCAACGCCTCGGGCCAGCTCGCCGGCCGCAACCGGCCGTCCTCGCGCACCAGCGGGGTGGTCAGCCGGTCGGGGCGGGTGGCGTAGGTGAACGCCCACCGGCCCTTGTCGCAGTTCCACTCCTCGTTGACCGCCGGGTTGTCGATCGCCATGCGGCGCAGCACCGTGCCGCGGCGGTGGTCCACGCGCAGGCCGCAGCCGCTCGCGCAGTGCTCGCAGGCGCTCGGCGTGGAGACCAGGTCGAACGGGCGCGCCCGGAACCGGTAGGCCGCGCCGGTCAGCGCGCCGACCGGGCAGATCTGCACGGTGTTGCCGGAGAAGTAGCTCTCGAACGGCTCCTTCTGGTAGATGCCGATCTGCTGCATCGCGCCGCGCTCGACCAGCGCGATGAACGGGTCGCCCGCGATCTGGTCGGAGAACCGGGTGCAGCGCTGGCACATCACGCACCGCTCCCGGTCCAGCAGCACCTGGCTGGACACGTTCACCGGCTTGGCGAAGGTCCGCTTGACGTCGTCGAACCGGCTGTACGCGTCGCCGTGGCTCAGCGACTGGTTCTGCAGCGGGCACTCGCCGCCCTTGTCGCACACGGGGCAGTCGAGCGGGTGGTTGATCAGCAGGAACTCCAGCATCCCCCGCTGGGCCTTGTCGGCCACCTCCGAGGTGTGCTGGGTGTTCACCGACATGCCCTCGGTGACGACCAGCGTGCAGGCGGGCTGCGGCTTGGGCATCGGGCGGAGCGTCCCGTCCGGGCCCACCGTCGCGACGTCGACCAGGCACTGCCGGCAGGCGCCGACGGGGTCGAGCAGCGGGTGATCGCAGAACCGCGGGATCTCCACGCCGATCTCCTCGGCCGCGCGGATCACCAGCGACCCCTTCGGCACGCTGAGCGGCAGGCCGTCAATCGTGAGCGTGACCATCTCGACCGGCGGCTGCGCGGAGCCCGCGTCTCCGGCGCCCGCGGCGCCGGTCGCGGAGGGGGTGGGGACGGTCATCGGGACACGCTCTCCTTCGCGAACAAGGTGGAGGCCTCCGGGGGGAACAGCTCGTGCGCCGGGGTGTGGTAGCCCATCTCGAACTCCTCGCGGAAGTACTTGATCCCGGACTGCACCGGCATCGCCGCCGCGTCGCCGAGCGGGCAGAACGAGCGGCCCAGGATGTTGCTCGCCACGTCGAGGAGCTTGTCGACGTCGCCCTCCAGACCCTCGCCGTCGACCAGGCGCTGCAGCACCTGGCGCATCCACCAGTTGCCCTCGCGGCACGGCGTGCACTTGCCGCAGGACTCGTGCGCGTAGAACTCGATCCACCGGGACACCGCGCGCACCACCGAGACGGTCTCGTCGAAGACCTGCAGGGCGCGGGTGCCGAGCATCGATCCGGCGGCCACGGTCGACTCGTAGTCCAACGGCACGTCGAGGTGCTCGTCCGTGAAGATCGGCGTCGAGCTGCCGCCCGGGGTCCAGAACTTGATCTTGCGGCCCCCGCGAATGCCGCCCGCCATCTCCAACAGCTCGCGCATGGTGATGCCGTACGGCGCCTCGTACTGGCCCGGGTGGGTCACGTGACCGGACAGGCTGAAGAACCCGACGCCCTTGGACTTCTCGGTGCCCAGGGCCGCGAACCAGTCCGCGCCGTGCTGGAAGACAGGGGTGACCTGCGCGATCGTCTCGACGTTGTTGACCGCGGTCGGCCGGGCGTAGAGCCCCGCCACCGCAGGGAACGGCGGGCGCAGGCGCGGCTGCCCGCGACGGCCCTCCAGCGAGTCGAGCAGCGCGGTCTCCTCGCCGCAGATGTACGCGCCGGCGCCGGCGTGCACCGTGATGTCGAGGTCGAACCCGCTGCCGAGGATGTCCTTGCCGAGGTACCCGGCCTCGTACGCCTCCTGGACCGCGTGCAGCAGCCGCCGGTAGACGTGGACGACCTCGCCGCGCAGGTAGATGAACGCGTGGTGGCAGTTGATCGCGAAGCTGGAGATGATCATGCCCTCGAGCAGGATGTGCGGGGAGTTCATCATCAGGGGGATGTCCTTGCAGGTCCCCGGCTCGGACTCGTCGGCGTTGACCACGAGGTAGCGCGGTTTCCCGTCGTCCGGGGGCAGGAAGCCCCACTTCATCCCGGTCGGGAAGCCCGCGCCGCCGCGGCCGCGCAGCCCGGACTCCTTGGCCGCCTGCACCAGCTCGGACCGCTCGGTCGCCAGCGCCTTGCGCAGGGCCTGGTAGCCGTCATGCGCCAGGTAGGTCTCCAGCGTGAAGGACTGCGGCGCGTCCCAGAACGCGGACAGGACCGGCGTCAGCTGCGTCATCACTTGTCCTTCCCGTCGGTGGCGGCACCGGTGGCCTGCGGCGGCAGGGGGGCCAGGGCATCCTTCGGCGCTTCCCAGCCCCGCTCCCGGGCATACCTCAGGCCGACCAGCGTGGCCTCGCCCGCGGTGTCGCCCTCGGCGCCGCGGCCGTCGTTGAACCCGGCCAGCACGCGGCTGACCTCCTTGAACGTGGCGACCGTGTCGGCGCCGCGGGTGGGCTTGATGCTCTGGCCCGCGCGCAGCGCGTCGACCATCGCGATCACCGAATCCGGCGTGGCGTTGTCGAAGAACTCCCAGTTGGCCATGACGACCGGCGCGTAGTCGCAGGCGGCGTTGCACTCGACCCGCTCCAGCGTGACCTTGCCGTCCGGGGTCGTCTCGTCGTGGCCGATGCCGAGGTGGGCGCTGACCGCGTCCCAGATCGCGTCGCCGCCCATGATCGCGCACAGCGTGTTGGTGCAGACCCCGACCGTGTACTCCCCATTGGGGTGCCGCTTGTACTGGCTGTAGAACGTCGCCATCCCGGCGACCTCGGCGGGCGTCAGGTCGACCGTCTGCGCGCAGAACTCGATCCCGCGGGTCGACACGTAACCGTCCACGCTCTGCACCAGGTGCAGCAGCGGGCCGAGCGCCGAGCGCTTCTGCGGGTAGCGGGACAGCACCGCGGCGGCGTCCGCGCGCAGCTTGTCCAGGACCTCGCTGCTGTAGGGCTCCGCCACCACGTTCGGGTGCGAGCCGTAGTTCGGCCGCTCACCGTGGGACATCAGCGGTCCACCCCTCCCATGACCGGGTCGATCGAGGCGACGGCCACGATGGCGTCGGCGACCGGGCCGCCCTCGACCACGGCCGCGACCGCCTGCAGGTTGTTGAACGCCGGGTCGCGGAAGTGCGCCCGGTAGGGCCGCGTCCCCCCGTCGGAGACCACGTGGCAGCCGAGCTCGCCCTTCGGGGACTCCACGGCCTGGTACGCCTGGCCCGGCGGGACGCGGAAGCCCTCGGTCACCAGCTTGAAGTGGTGGATCAGCGCCTCCATCGAGGTGCCCATGATCTCCCGGATGTACTCCAGGGAGTTGCCCTGCCCGTCCGCTCCCACGGCGAGCTGCGCCGGCCAGGCGATCTTCGGGTCGGCCACCATCACCGGCTGCCCGTGCGAGGCCTTGAGCCGCTCGATGCACTGCTCGACGATCCGCAGCGACTGCCACATCTCCAGGAACCGCACGCACAAGCGCCCGTAAGAGTCCGCGCTGTCCCAGGTGGGCACGTCGAAGTCGTACGTCTCGTAGCCGCAGTACGGCTCCACCTTGCGCTGGTCGTACGGCAGCCCGGCCGCCTTGAGCATGGGGCCCGTCACGCCGAGCGCGATGCACCCGGTCAGATCGAGGTAGCCGACGTCGACCATCCGGCCCTTCACGATCGGGTTCTGCAGCGTCAGGTCCTCGAGCTCACGGATGCCGCGGCGCATGAGCGGCAGCTCGGTCTCGAAGATCGACTCCCACCCGTGAGGCAGGTCCACGGCGACGCCGCCGGGGCGGATGTACGCGTTGTTCATGCGCAGCCCCGTGGTCGCCTCGATGAACCGCAGCACGCGCTCGCGCTCCCGGAACCCCACCGTCATCACGGTGGTGGCGCCCAGCTCCATGCCGGCCGTGCCGAGGCACACGAGGTGACTCGAGAGGCGCGTGAGCTCCATCATCAGCACGCGGATCACGTTCGCGCGTTCCGGGACGTCCTCGGTGATCCCGAGGAGCTTCTCGATCCCCAGGCAGTACGCGGTCTCCTGGAACATCGGCGTGAGGTAGTCCATCCGGGTGCACAGGGTCGTGCCCTGCACCCAGGTGCGGAACTCCATCGTCTTCTCAATGCCGGTGTGCAGGTAACCGATGCCGACCCGGGCCTCGGTGACCGTCTCACCGTCCAGCTCGAGGATCAGCCGCAGCACGCCGTGCGTGGAGGGATGCTGCGGGCCCATGTTGACGACGATGCGCTCGTCGGAGAACTCCATCGCCTCGGCGGTCAGCCGGTCCCAGTCGCCGCCTTCGGCCGTGAAGACGCGCCCCGGGTCGTTCTCCGCGGCGCCGGTCGTGGCGTGGTAGCCCTCGCGGGAGTCGTGCGTGGACGTGCTCATCAGTTGTACGACCTCCGCTCGTCGGGCGGCGCGATGGTGGCGCCCTTGAATTCCACCGGGATGCCACCGAGGGGGTAGTCCTTGCGCTGCGGGTGGCCCGGCCAGTCGTCCGGCATCAGGATCCGCGTCAGCGCCGGGTGCCCGTCGAAGATGATCCCGAAGAAGTCCCAGGTCTCCCGCTCGTGCCAGGTCACCGACGGGTAGATCTCGACGATGCTCGGGATGTGCGGGTCGGCGTCGGGGCAGGTCACCTCCACCCGGACCCGGCGGTTGCCGTGGGTCAGGGAGAGGAAGTGGTAGACGGCGTGCAGCTCGCGGCCGGTGTCCTGCAGGTAGTGCACCCCGCTCACGCTCATGCACATCTCGAAGCGCAGCGCGGCGTGGTCGCGCAGCGTGCGGGCCACCGCCAGCAGCGCCTCGCGCGGCACCATCAGCGTCAGCTCGCCGCGGTCGACGACCACCTTCTCCACGGCGTCCTCGAAGGTCGTCCCCTGATCGGCCAGGGCACCGGCGAGGGCGTCGGCCACCTCGTCGAAGTAGCGGCCGTACGGTCGCTCGGCGGCCCCCGGGAACAGGATGGACGTCACCAGCCCCCCGTACCCGCTGGTGTCCCCGTCGTCAGCGGCACCGAACATGCCGTGTCGCTCGCCCCGGACCTCCGGCTGGGCGACCGCAGGGAACGGCAAACCCCCGCCGGTCTCTTGCGCCTGGCTCGCGGAATCCTTCGCACCGGGGTCGCTCATGGCTGTTCCTCGCGCTCGTCGCACTCCACCCGCACCTGCGCGGCGTCGCTCACCGCGCGTCCGCGTGCTTCCTCGCCGCTCATGCCAGCAGCCCCTTCTGCTCAATCAGCGGCGTCGCGCTCAGGGCGGCTTCCTCGGCCGCGCGGGCGGCCTTCTGACGGTTCGCCCCGATCGGGGTCGCCATCATCTGGTGGTGCAGCGTGATCAGCGCGTTGAGCAGCATCTCGGGTCTCGGTGGACAGCCGGGCAGATAGACGTCCACCGGGACGATGTGGTCCACGCCCTGCACGATCGCGTAGTTGTTGAACATCCCGCCCGAGCTCGCGCACACGCCCATGGAGATGACCCACTTGGGCTCCATCATCTGGTCGTAGACCTGGCGCACGACGGGGGCGAACTTCTGGCTCACGCGGCCGGCGACGATCATGCAGTCCGCCTGCCGCGGGGTGGCCGCGAAGCGCTCGGAGCCGAACCGGGCGATGTCGTAGTCGGGGGTGCCGGAGGCCATCATCTCGATCGCGCAGCACGCGAGGCCGAAGGTGGCGGGCCAGATCGAGGTCTTCAGCAGGAAGCCGACGGCCTGGCTCACCTTCGTGGCGTAGACCCCCTGGGGGTACTTCTCCGTGTCGATCATGTCAGTCCCACTCCAATCCGCCCCGACGCCACACGTAGGCGTCCGCGATGAAGAACGCGTTGACCAGGAAGAGCACCATGGCCAGCAGCGCGAAGAGCCCCAGCTGGTCGAAGGCCACGGCGAAGGGGTAGAGGAAGACCGCCTCCACGTCGAAGATCACGAACAGCATCGCCGTCGTATAGAACTTCACCGGGATCCGTCCGCCGGCCGCCGCCTGCGGCGAGGGCTGGATGCCGCACTCGTACGCGTCCAGCTTGACCTTGTTGTAGCGCCGCGGGCCGACGAACGTAAACAGGAGCACGGACGCCAGAGCGAACCCGATGCCACAGGCGAAGAAGAACAGGATCGGCAGGTAGGGGCTGCTCATCTCGACGTGCTCCCCTTTCGGTGGCTGGTACAACGGCGGCGCCCGGGCGGGCGTCTCCTACGGGCAGGCGAGCGGCTCGGAACTTCCCGGGCCGGCCATGCGTCGTTGCGGGTGAATCCTCGACGGCGCGCTCCGCGGGAGCGCAGACGGGAGCACCCGACCGGGCGTGCACCCGCGATGCAGGGAGCCGCTCGCGCGTGCCGCCCGCAGGCCATCCAAGCCTCGACCCACGCGGCCATCCTAGTGAATCCCATCCGTGTTCATGCCGAAGGCGCCAAGCGCGACAGCGCGTTGAGGAGCCGGTCGTCGATGCGCGACCCCTTCGGTTCGGCCAGGTTGGCCATGCCCTTCATCAGGACGCGCATCAGCGGCGTGATCGGCAGCCCGTACTTCACGCACCGCTTCATCACCTCCGGGCGACCGATCAGCGCGGCGAAACCGCGTCCCAGCGTGTAGTAGCCCCCGAGCCGGTCCGAGATGATCGCGTCGTAGCTGCTCAGGACCCGGTCGCGGGAGGCGTCGTCGGCGCGTGTGCGGGCCGACACGATGACCTCGGCGGCGAGCCGGCCGGCCTCCAGCGCGTAGTCGATCCCCTCCCCGTTGAACGGGTTGATCATGCCCGCCGCGTCGCCCACGAGGAGCAGCCCGTCGGCCGAGAGAGGACGTCGGTTCAGGGCCATCGGCAGCGCGTCGCCGCGGATCGGGCCGGTCATCGTGTCGGCGTGGAACGTCCATTCCTCGGGCAGCGTCGCCACCCAGCGGCGCATGACGTCGCGGTAGTCGACGCGGCCGAACGCCGGGGAGGTGCTCAACATGCCCAGCCCGACGTTGGCCGTGCCGTCGCCGCAGGCGAAGATCCAGCCGTAGCCGGGCAGCAGGATCCTTTTCACGAAGGGGTCGCCGTGGGCCGCGGGGTCGGCCGCCGCCTCCGGGTCCTCGGGGACCCACAGCTCCAACCAGGACTCCATGTAGTCGTCGTTCGTGCGCGTGGGCGAGGAGTAATAGGTACGGACCGCCACCCCCATCGGGCGGTCGGTACGCTTGCGTCGCCCCATCGACACCGACAGTCGGCTGCTGTTGCCGTCCGCCGCCACCACCACGGGGGCGCGGAAGGTGCGCCGCGCGCCGGTGTCCTTACCCTGCGCGTCCAGGACCTTGGCGGTGACGCCCTCGATCCGGCCGGTGCGCGGACCGCCCTGCGCGCGCAGGGCTCCGGTCACGTTCATCCCTTCCAGCAGGCGCGCGCCCCGGGAGACGGCGTGCTGCGCCAACAGGTGATCGAGCACCTTGCGGGGGCGGACCATCCCGTACGGGGGGTAGTGGTCGGTCTCCGGCCAGTCCAGCTCGAAGCGCCGGCCGCCGCCCACGATCCGCAGGCCCTTGTTGCGGATCCAGCCGTCCTCCTGGCGTGTGGACACGCCCAACTGGGCCAGCTCGCGCACCGCGCGGGGGGTGAGCCCGTCGCCGCAGATCTTGTCGCGGGGGAAGGTGGCCTTCTCCAGCAACACCACGTCCAGCCCGGCGGTGGCGAGGTACGCGGCCGTGGCGGAGCCCCCCGGCCCTGCGCCGACGACGATGACGTCCGCGGACTCCTCGCGGACCGCGCCGGATCCGAGGTCCGCCACCGTCGACGCTGGGTCGAGCGTCGTCGCGGTCGGGACAGAGTCGGTCACGGGCAGCCTTCCAGGGAACGGTCGCCTCCCGACCCTACACGCGGTCCGGGCCGGCGGCGGGGGGCCTTCGGACCAGCCCCTGCGCACCGCCTGTGAATCGGGCCACGTCGGGGACGCGGGGGCCCGCGTCGCCGGAGGTGATGACGTCGGTCGGATCAGGGGCGCGTCGATCCGATCAGGGCCGCGTCGCCCGGTGCAGGGCGACGATGCCGCCCGACAGGTTGCGCCAGGACACCGCCGACCAGCCCGCCTGTTGGATCGCCGCCGCCAGCTCGCGCTGGTCGGGCCACGCGGCGATGGACTCGGCGAGGTAGACGTACGAATCCGGATTGGAGGAGAACCGGCGGGCCAGCCGCGGGAACGCCGCCATCATCCACTCGACGTAGAACCGCCGGAACGCCGCGTTGGTCGGCCGGGAGAACTCGTTGACCACCAGCGTGCCTCCCGGGCGGGTCACCCGGGCGAACTCGGCGAGCGCGCCGCGGTAGTCGCGCACGTTGCGCAGCCCGTACGAGATCGTCACCGCGTCGAAACTGCCGTCCGCGAACGGAAGTCGCGTGGCGTCCGCCGCGACGAACGGCAGGTCCGGGCTGCGCCGCCGCCCCTCACGCAGCATCCCCATCGAGAAGTCGACCGGCACGACGCGCACCCCGTCCGCGGCGAACGGCAGCGACGACGTGCCCGTGCCAGCGGCCACGTCGAGGACGCGCTGCCCGGGCCGCGCGTCGACGGCCGCGACCAGCGCCCGCCGCCAGCGGCGCGCCACGCCTGCGGTCATCAGGTCGTTCATGAGGTCGTACCGTCGCGCGACCTGGTCGAACATCGAGGCGACGTCTCGGGGATCCTTGTTGAGGCTGGCGCGGTTCACGCCGGTCATCCTGTCACCGCCGCGCCCGCCGCGCCCGCCGCGCCCGCCGCGCCCGCCGCGCCCGCGACGCCGCCGACGACCGCCTGGCGCGCCCGCGAAGCTGTTCGTCCCCGGGCCGTCTGCCGCTCACGCGGCCGCCACGCGGCCGTCGCCCGCTCTCGATGAGATCCGCTGCATGACAAACCCCCCCACGCTCCGTCCCGTCGGCCGCGCGGCAGTGGCCGTCCTCGCCGCGGCCGCCGCCGCGCTCGCCCTGGCCCCGACGGCCTCCGCCCACCGCGAGGACCACCGCGACGATGACCGCGGCCGCGACGCCCGCTACACCACGACCGCCGGGATGCCGTCCCCGCTGGTCGTGGCCCACCGGGGCGCGAGCGGTTACCGGCCCGAGCACACGCTCGCCGCATACGAGCTCGCGGTGGCCTTGGGCGCCGACTACATCGAGCCGGACCTGGTGGCCACCAAGGACGGCGTGCTCATCGACCGGCACGAGAACGAGATCTCCGGCACCACCGACGTGGCCGACCGGGCCGAGTTCGCCGACCGCAAGAAGACGGCGACCGTGGACGGCGAGGAGATCACGGGGTGGTTCACCGAGGACTTCACCCTCGCCGAGATCAAGACGCTGCGAACCAAGGAACGGCTTCCCTACCGGACCGCGAGCGCCCTCTATGACGGCCTGTACGAGGTGCCGACCTATGCCGAGGTCCTCGGCCTGCGTGCGGAGCTGTCCAAGAAGTACGACCGGACGATCGGGATCATCCCCGAGATCAAGCACCCCACCTACTTCCAGGGCATCGGCCTGCCCATGGAGGCCGCGGTGGTCAAGGAGACCGCGAAATTCGGGCTCAACAAGAAGAACGCCCCGATGTGGGTCCAGTCCTTCGAGCTCACCAACCTCCTGGACCTCAAGGCCAAGCACGGCTATCGGGCCAACACGACGTTCCTCACGACCGCGAAGGGGGCGCCGTACGATCTGGTCGCCGCCGGCGACGCGCGGACGTACGCCGACCTGCTCACACCCGCGAGCCTGCGTTCCCTGAGCGAGAGCATCGACGGGATCGGCCCGGAGAAGGCTCAGGTGATCCCCCGCACCGAGGACGGCACGCTCGGCAGCCCGACCTCGCTGGTCGACGACGCGCACGCCGTCGGGCTGAAGGTCATCCCCTGGACCTTCCGCAACGAGAACACGTTCCTCCCGGCGAACTACCGCGTGGGCACGGAGGAAGGCCGGTACGGGCGCGCGATCGACGAGATCGTGGTCTTCCTGAAGACCGGCATCGACGGGTTCTTCACCGACCAGCCCGACACCGGCGTGGTCGCGCGCGCGGTGTTCCAGTCGGGCCGCTGACCCGGCGGGGCGCCGCTCCGCTGGTCTCGCTCCCGACCAGCGGAGCGACCCTGGCCCGCACGGCGCGGCCCCGCGCCAGGCCGTACCCTGGGGTCGCCATGTCGAAGCGCCCCGATCCCGCGCCCGCGCCATCGGCGCCCTCCGCTGCGCAGCGCCCGGGGCCGACGGCGCTCGCCGCGCTCGCCGCGCTCGCCGACGACCCCGCTCCGGTCGGCGTCCCGACGAGCAACGTCCCGGCCTTGGGCGACGTCCCCGCTCTAGGCGACGTCCCGGCCCTGGCCATCCGTACCGTCCCTCTCCCCCACGCGCCGGACCTTCTGGCGCTGCTGCCCCCGGCCGCGAGCCGGGACGGGGTCTGCTCGTGGGTCCGCGACGGCGACGGACTGGTCGGGTGGGGGGTCGCCGCGCGCTGCGAGACGTCGGGAGAGCAGCGGTTCGACGACGCCCAGCGGTGGTGGCGCCGGCTCGTGGCGGCGGCGGACGTCCGCGACCCGGTGCGGGTCTCCGGGAGCGGCGCGGTGGCGTTCGGCTCGTTCGCGTTCAGCCCGACCTCGCGCGCGGGGGGCACCCTCGTGGTCCCGCGTGTCCTGGTGGCCCGGCGCGGCCCCCGCGCCTGGCTCACGACCGTGACGCCCCTCCGCTCCCCCGACCGCGCCGCCAACCACTCCTCCGGCGCGGTCGAGCCCGAGGCCCTCGCCGCAGTCGAGCCCGAGGCCCTGACCGTGGTCGATCCGGAGACCCTGGCCGCGGTCGATCCGGAGACCCTCGCCGCGGGCGCACCCGACCCGCCATGCTGGCCGGGCGAGACGGTCTTCTCTGACGGGGCGCTGCCGGGTCCGGCGTGGGAGTCGACGGTCGCCCGGGCCGTGCGACGCATCGCCGAGGGCGCGCTGGACAAGGTCGTACTGGCGCGCGGCGAAGTGGCGACGGTGCAGCGCCCGGTGGACCCCCGCTGGCTGGTGCGGCGGCTGGCGGCCGATTACCCGCGGACCTGGGTGTTCCACGTCGACGGCCTGGCCGGTGCGACGCCCGAGATGCTGGTGCGCCTCGAGCGGGGCCTGGTCACCTCACGGGTCCTGGCCGGCACGATCCGCCGTACCGGCGACGACGAGCACGACCTGGCGCTCGCGGCCTCCCTCGCGCGCTCCAGCAAGGATCTGGAGGAGCACGAGTACGCGGTGCGCTCGGTCGCCGACGTGCTGGACCCGCACTGTACGAGCACCAACGTGCCGGAGACGCCGTTCGTGCTGCACCTTCCCAACGTGATGCACCTGGCCACCGACGTCACCGGTCGCCTGGTCAACGGGGCGACCTCGCTGTCGCTGGCCGCCGCCCTGCACCCGTCGGCGGCCGTGTGCGGGACCCCGCGCGGACGCGCGGCGGCGTTGATCGACGAGCTGGAAGGGATGGACCGGGGACGCTACGCCGGGCCGGTCGGCTGGATCGACGGATCCGGCGACGGAGAGTGGGGCATCGCCTTGCGGTGCGGCGAGATCGACGCGGCCGACCCGCGCCGGCTCCGCCTGTTCGCGGGCTGCGGAATCGTGGCCGGCTCGGACCCGGCGGCGGAGCTGGCGGAGTCCGACGCCAAGCTGATGCCGATGCGCGCCGCCCTAGCCGACGGCCCCCTGGCCTGACCCGCGACGCCCAGCGGACAACGCGCCGCTACCGCCCACGGGCGGGAAACGCACTTTCCCGGTGGGGACACCTCGTCTTCGGCGTGGACCCTGCTGTATCAGCGTCTTCATCGAAGAGCGCGTGTCCGGGCCGGCGTAGGGCGTCCGCGTCGGCCAGGGCATCCGACAGGTGAGATCCCACGGCCCCGTTGCCGCCTGTGGTCGAGAGGAGTCGGCGACCGAGCTCCTGCCCGGCCGGGTGAACACTCGTGGGTGCGGGTGAACTCTCGCCACAACAGGAGTCCACCCGGCGCGAGGCGAGTTCAGCCCACGTGGGGAGAGTCCGGTCGAGTGGAGGCCGGTGCCGATCCGGAGAGGCCACCCAGCCCGATGAGTGTTCGGCCACTGCGAGGAGAGTCCGGCCGGCGGGAGGAGGCCGGCGGGAGGAGGCCGGCGGGGCGAGTCCGGCGGGGCGAGTCCGGCCGGCGGGGTGAGGCGGGGTAACAGGCGGCGATGACCCGGGAGAAGGTGTT
Source organism: Austwickia sp. (assembly GCA_039812465.1). Classification (GTDB taxonomy): domain Bacteria; phylum Actinomycetota; class Actinomycetes; order Actinomycetales; family Dermatophilaceae; genus Austwickia. The sequence goes on from JBDIAS010000020.1 coordinate 13,615, forward strand.
GCGCACCGGCGTGCTGGGCAATCTGCACGTCGACTGTTCCCCGTCCGCCCCCACCCGCCGAATGAACGCCGCCCACCGACCTCGCCGTCAACTGCCGAGCGCCTCGGTGACCCGGGCGGCCAGGGCGGTCAGGGCGGAGCGTTGGCGGTCGGCGTCGAGGCGCACGTGGACCACCCGCAACCCGCGCGCGCGGCGTCCGACCGCCTCCGCCAGCTCCCTGCGCGTGCTCGCCACCCGGTAGTCGACCCCGTACGCCGCGCACAGGGCGCCCAGATCGACCGGGGTCGGCGTCGTGAAGAGCCGCTCGAAGAACCGCTCCCGGCCCGCCGCACCGTATTCCAGCCGCGCGAAGATCCCGCCCCCGCCGTCGTCGGCGACCACGACCGTGAGATCGGGCCGCACTTCGCCCGGGCCGATCAGCAGGCCGTTAGCGTCGTGGAGGAAGGTCAGGTCGCCGAGCAGCGCGTACGTGGGACGGTCCCCGAGCAACGCCATCCCGGCCGCGGTGGACAGCGCCCCGTCGATGCCGGCCACGCCGCGGTTCGCGACCAGCTCCGCCTCGTCGACGTGCCGCGCCACGTCGAGGTCGCGCGCCACGTTGGAGGAACCCACGAAGAGACGAGCCCCGGCGGGCAAGGCCGCCAGGAGCGCCGAGGCCAGCGCCGGGCCGTCCGGAGACCCGCCCTCCGGCCAGGCCAGGGCGGGCGCCACCGCCGCCGCGACCCGCTCCCCCGCCTCGCGCCACGCCCTCGACCAGGCGTCGTCCCGCGCGGAGCGGACGGACTGGACACCGACCCGGCCGCGGCCCGCGAAGGCCTCCCACAGGTGGGCGCGGCCCGCGAGATGACCCGGGTCCGGCCACGACTGCTGCGGCGCGACGCTCTCCACGCGCGGGCCGGGCGTCCGCAGGTAGCCCGCCAGCGTGCGGGTGAGCGTGAGTCGCCCGACGACGAGGATTCGCTCGGGCGCGTGCGCCGCGGCGAAGCCCGGATCGGCGTCCAGGAGCAGCGGTCCGTGCGGGATCACCCCGTGCGGCCGCCGTCCGAACGGCTCGGCCAGTACGGGCCAGCCGTGCGTCCGCGCGATCTCGATGGCGCGGGCGCTCGCACTCGGCGCGTCGAGGTCGCCGAGGATCACGAGGGTGCGGGGCACGTCGTCGAGCGGTTCTGCGCCGCAGGCGAAGCCCCGCGCGGACCACCATTGCGCCGACGCGGAGCCGCCCGGCCCGCTCACGCGGGTCCACGGGCCGCCGTCCGGGCGGCCGGCCAGCGGGTCCGGCGCCTTCGCGGAAGCCCCGGCCGCCTCGGCGGGAACTCCCGTCGCGTCCGCAGAGCCCCCCGCCTCGTCCGCGGGAGCGCCCGGACCGTCGGCGGGAGCGCCCGGACCGTCGGCGGCGGGCAGCAGGCTCGCGCCGTCGTCGAGGTCGGGAGCCAGGGGATCCCGGAACGGCAGGTTCAGGTGCACGGGTCCGGCGTCGCCGCCGCGGTCCCCCCGCGCAGCCGCCCAGGCGCGGTCGAGCGCGGTCCGCCACGCGGCGGCGCGCCAGGGCTCGATCCCCGAGCGGCCGCCCTGCCCCCCTGCGTCAGCGGCAGGGGTCTCCAGGTCGGCGGACCAGCGCACCGCGGACCCGTACAAGCGCACTTGGTCCGTCGTCTGGTTCGCGCCCACGCCGCGCAGTTCCGGGGGCCGGTCGGCGGTCAGCACCAGGAGCGGCACCCGGGCCGCGTCCGCCTCCAGAACCGCGGGGTGAAGGTGCGCCGGGGCCGAGCCGGACGTCGTCACGACCGGCACCGGGGTCCGGGTCGCCTTGCCGAGTCCGAGCGCGAGGAACCCCGCGCTGCGCTCGTCGACCCGCACGTGCAGCCTCAGCCGGCCGGTCGCGTCGGCCTGCGCGAACGCGTACGCCAGCGGCGCCGACCGCGATCCGGGGCACAAGACGGCGTGCCGACACCCGAGCCGTACCAACTCGTCCACCAGCACGGTGGCGCACGCGGTCGACGGGTTCATCCCAGCTCCTCCGTGTCCAGCCGCAGCTGCCGCCACGGGACGCGCCCGGTCGGGCCGCTCGCCCCCGGGGGCGGGCCCATCCCGCGCCACGGGTCGCCGTGGGCCTCCATCCGCGCCAATGCCGCCAGCGCCCCCTGGGCCGCCTCCGGCCGATCGTCGCCGCAGGCCAGATGGCCCGCGAGGGCTCCCGCCAGCACCGCGTAGGCCCGGTCCAGGGGGGTGCGGGTGCGGTACGCAGACCCGGCGAGGGCGGGCCACGCCAGCGGTTCCGGAGCACCCACGCCGACTGCGGCCTGCGGCCCGGGCTCGCTCGCGGCGTGGGCGAGCACGATCTCGCCGTCCCAGGAGAGCCCGTGGCGGCCGACGAGGACGCACAGCGAGGCGGGCAGTTCCCCGGCGTCCGCCAGCCACGCGGCGCCGCGGCGGTCGGTGATCACGACGTCCACGGCCCGCAGGTCCAGTTCCTGGGGGAGCAGCGGGTACGGGCTCAGCAGGGCCAGGATCTGCAGGTCGAGGTCGTACGCCGCCCGGACCAGCGCCCCCGTATCGTCCAGCGCCGACCAGTCCAGAAGCAGGGCGTCCCCCGGCTCGCAGCGCTCCAGGGCGTGTTCGACCCCCACGGCCCCGCAGCCCCAGGCGGACCCGGGGACCATGCAGAGACGGTCGTACTCCGGCCCCGCGACGTCATGCCCGGCGACATCAACCCCGGCGACGTCACGCCCGGCGACGTCACGCCCCCCGAGGAGCGCGGCCATGTCCGCCAACGTGTCCTGCGCGGCGAGGCCGGGCGCCTCCCGCAGGATGCGCGATGTCGGACCGAGGACGGGCAACACGGTGGTCACGTCCACGTCGGCGCGCGCGAGGTGCCGACGCAGTGCCGCCCCGGCCGGATCGGTGCCCACCGTCCCGACGCACCGCGTGGCCGCTCCCACCTCGGCGGCGGCCATGCTGGCGAGGGCGGCGGTGCCGCCCAGGCGCGCCTCGATCCGCCGGGCGAATGACACACCGCGCTCCCCCGGGAAGTGCTCGGTCACCAGCACCTCTTCCACTGCCACCGCGCCCGCCGCCACCACGCGCCCGCTCATGGCGCGCCTCTGCGATGGCGGTCGCCGAAGCCCGCGCGCTCCCCGGCCACGGGGATCACGCGGCGACCGTGCCCCGCCTGCGCACCGGCCGGCACGGTCAGCTCCGCACCGTGGTGACCGGCAGCGAGGAATCGGCCCCCAGCCCCAGCGAGGACGGCTCCCGCCCGCGCGCGACCATCTGCGCGCCCAGAGCGGCGATCATCGCGCCGTTGTCGGTGCACAACCCGGGTCGAGGCACGCGCAGGCGGATGCCCGCGGCGTCGCAGCGTTCCTGCGCCATGGCGCGCAGCCGCGAGTTCGCCGCCACCCCGCCCCCGACGAGCAGGTGATCCACCCCATGTTCCTGACAGGCAAGCACGGCCTTGCGCGTGAGGACATCGGTGACGGCTTCCTGGAAGCTGGCCGAGACGTCAGCGACCGGGACGTGGGTGCCCTCGGCCTGGCGCGCCTCCACCCAGCGGGCGACCGCGGTCTTCAGGCCCGAGAAGCTGAAGTCGAAACGGTGCCGTTCCATGTCCCGGCCCGAGGTCAGGCCGCGCGGAAAGGTGACGTACGCGGGGTCGCCCGCGCCCCGGGCGGGATCCACGCCCGGCACCCCCGGCGCCCCGCGCGCGGCCTTGTCGATCCACGGGCCGCCGGGGAACGGCAGCCCCAGCAGCCGCGCGACCTTGTCGAAGGCCTCGCCCGCCGCGTCGTCGATGGTCGCGCCGAGCGGCGTGATCTCGGCTGTCACGTCGGGCACCAGCAGCAACGAGGAGTGACCGCCCGAGACGAGCAGCGCCATCGTGGGCTGCGGGAGCGGACCGTGCTCCACCACGTCGACCGCCACGTGGCCCGCCAGGTGGTTCACCCCGTAGATCGGTTTGCCCAGCGCCAGCGCCAGCGACTTGGCGGCCGCTACCCCCACCAGCAGCGCCCCGGCCAGTCCCGGCCCGGCCGTCACGGCGAGGGCGTCGAGGTCATCCAGGCGTACGCCTGCCTCCGTGCAGGCGCGCTCGAGGGTCGGGATCATCGCCTCCAGGTGGGCCCGGCTCGCCACCTCGGGCACCACTCCGCCGAACCGGGCGTGCTCGGCCACGCTGCTCGCCACGGCGTCCACCAGGAGCCGCTCCCCGCGGACGATCCCCACGCCCGTCTCGTCGCAGCTCGTCTCGATACCCAGGACGAGGGGCCCGTCGGCCCCACGCGCGGCTGACTCGCCCGCGGCTGCCTGGTTCAGGGCGGCGCCCAGCGGGACGTGCGGCGCGCCGGTCACGGCGCCTCCCCCGCCCACGAGCCACCGCCGGTGGGCGACGCTGTGTGAAAAGCGGTGTGCGATGCGGCGCCGCCCAGAGCGGCGCGTACCGGCGTCACATCATGGGTTTCGAGGTGTTTGCGCATCACAAGGGCGTCCACGTCGTCGGGCTGGTAGTAGCGGCGCCGACGCGCGATCTCCTCGAACCCCTGGCGCGCGTACAGCGAGAGCGCGGGGGCGTTGTCCGCCCGTACCTCCAAGAGCAGCGCCGACGCGCCAGACAACTGGGCGGCACGCGCGAGCCTTTCCATCAGGAGGTCCCCGACGCCCTGACCGCGGACCCGCGGGAGGGTGGCCACGGTCATCACGTCGGCGCTGCTCCCTCCGAGGTCGCAGCCCGCGTAGCCGACGATCCGCTCGGGCGCGGGCGCGCCCAGCAACGGCGCCTCCCCCGCCGACTCGGCCACCACGTAGTAGCGCCGCGGCCGGCGGGCGAGCTCCGCCCACCAACTGGTCTCGCCCCACGCCGCCTCGCCGAACAGCTGCTCGTCCAGGGCCGCGAGGGTCGGGACGTCCACGCCGCGGGCGGCGCGCAGCCGCACGGCCGGGGTGTCGCGGGTCGCGCTCACGCCGGCGTCCCGATCGGGGGCCGAGCGTCGGCCTGCGGGCCCGCGTTGGCCTGCGGACGGGCGTCGGGTCGACGCAGGTACCGCGGCACCGGTGCCTCCAGGGCCTCCCCCCGCGCGAGCCGCCGAGCCGCCAGATCGGCCAGCGCCCCGGCATCCACATCCCGGATCGCCGCGCCCTGCGCGGGCCATGGGGTCAGCTCGGACGCGTACAGCTCTGGACCGCGACCGACCGTCGGCAGCGCCCGGATTCCCGCGTCCAGGGCCGCCGCGCGTGCCACGTCGGGACCTTCCAGCCGCACGGGCAGGTCACCCGTCACGTCGTACGTCGCCCAATAGACCTCCTTGCGCCGGGCGTCGGTGGCGACCAACAGCCGCCCGTCGGCCGCGACCCTCGCGGAGGGCTCATCCGCCCCGCCACAGTCCATGGCCTGCCAGGCCAGCGCGTCGAGGCTGCACAGACCGTACGAGGGCAGCCCGCGCGCCCAGGCGAACACGTTCGCGCTGACCAGGCCCACCCGCAGGCCGGTGAACGGCCCAGGCCCTTCGCCGACCACCACCCCGGACACCCCCTCCGGGCCCACGCCCGCCGCGTCGAACACGGCCTGTATGAGGGGCGCCAGACGTTCGCCGTGCGACCGCGCGTCGAGCTCGCAGGCGCGAGCCAGGACAGTCGATCCGTCATGGAGCGCGACGGTGATCGCGCTGGTCGACGTGTCGAGGGCGAGGAGCACCACGCCAGGCTAATCCAGGGCCGATTCCGCCCCGACGGCCCGGTCACCCCACCGGGGTCCGTGCCCGATGAGGCGCACCGTGCGTGGATCCGCGTGGTCCTGCTCGTCCAGGCCGCCCTCGCCCCGTCCGTGCGCGCCCGACGCGTCGGCGCCGCCGGCGCGGGTGAGCTCGACCTCCAGGTAGCTCTCCGCCAACTCCTCCGCCAGTCCCCGCCCCCACTCGACGACCACGACGGCCTCGTCCAGGCTCGTCAGCAGGTCGAGGTCGTCCAGCTCGAGGTGGCCGGACAGACGGTAGGCGTCCACGTGCACTAGGGCGGGCCCTTCGCCCAGGGGGGGATGCTCGCGGGCGATCACGAACGTGGGGCTCGTCACGGGTCCGCGCACGTTCAGCCCCTCGCCGAGGCCCTGCGTGAGCGTGGTCTTGCCCGCGCCCAGCTCGCCCGTCAGCAGCACCACGTCGCCCGCGCGCAGTCGGGCCGCCAGCGCCCGCCCCCAGGCGCGTGTGTCCTTCGCCCCAGCCAACACCTCCGGCCCGGCCACCACGACCCCGGGCGCTCCGCCGCTCACCCGCGCCTCCGGTCGTCGACCTGCCGTCGGGCCCGGCGGATCCGCCGCCGCGCCGCGAGGTCGCGATAGCGCACCGTGATCGAGCTGGTCGGCGGCTCCTGGGGCGCGGGAAGGGCGCGGCGCCCGCGGGCGACCAGGGCCAGCAATTGCTCGTTGAGGACCTCCGGGTGCTCGAGCATGATCACGTGCCCGCCGTCCTCGATCACGACGTGCTCCGAGCCGGGCAGCAGCCGCACGATCTCGTCGCTGTGCGAGGGCGGGGTCAGCTTGTCCACGGTGCCGTTGACGACCAGCGTCTCGATGCCGGAGTAGGAGTCCAACGCCTCCCGCTTGTCGTGCGTGTCGAAGTGCGGCATGAAGGCCGAGATGACCTCCATGCGGGTGCTGAAGATCATGTCCGTGGTCAGATCGGCGATGCTCATCGGGACCGGCGATCCGAAGGATCCCCAGTCGACGATGAAGTTCATGACGTCCTTGCCCGCCTTCACGGTGCCGTCAACCACACCCTGCAGCCGGGCCAGCCGGCCGGCGGCGGCGGGCCCGAACGCGTGGACCGCCTTCCCCGCCGCGGCCCCGAGACCGTAGGAGACCGTCGACAACCCGCCGGTGCTCGTCGAGACGAACGCCGCGCCCACGACCCGCTCGCGCACCAGCTCCTCGAAGTCGAGGCCCAGCGACATCATGGTCATCCCGCCCATCGAGTGCCCGACCAGCACCATCGGGCCAGACGGCGCCACCTCGTCGATGACCGCCTTGAGGTCTCGACCGAGCTGGTCGATGTGGTAGCTATCGGTCTCGCCGGTGCCGGATTTGCCGTGCCCGCGCTGGTCCCACAGGACGATCCGGTAGCCCGCCGCCCGCAAGGCCCGGCGCTGGAAGACCCAGCACCGCAGCGAGAGGCAGTACCCGTGGCTGAACACGATCGTCGGCGGATCCGCCAGGACCCTGTCGCCCTCGCGGGTCGGAGCCTCACCGCGCGGTTCGTCGACCTCCACGTGCAGGCGCACCCCATCGGAGGCGATGACCGTGAGCTCGCGGTCGGGGATCTCGTCGTAGGCGGTCCGCAGCGAGGTGCCTTGCTGCTCGTCGAGCGCCAGGGCCACCCGGCGATCCCGACTCAGGCGGTCGGCCGCGATGCCGGCCGCCGCCGTGATTCCCGCCGCCGCGAGGCCAAGTCCCAGCCCGGTCAGGCTGCGCACCGCCCCCAGCGGTTGCTGACTCATCAAACCTCCTGCCGACCGGTTTCCCCCTGCTCATCCCCGGTCTACCCGTTGGTCACCCTCTAGTCTCCCCCGGAAGCGGGTATCAGGGCGAGCCCGTCGCCTCTCCGGAGCGGGCGAGGAGCCGAGCCAGCACGCGCCCCAACGATTCCGCGACCGCGAGCGCCCGCACGGGACCACCCCCCGAGGCCTCGCGGCCGGCCAGCCCGTGCACCAGGGCGGCCAGCGACCCGGCGCCGAGCGGATCGAGCCCCGCCGCCAACAGCGTCCCGGCGATCCCGGCCAAGACGTCCCCGGAGCCGGCCGTCGCCAGCCAGGCCGGCGCGTCCGCCTGGGCTCGCACGGGGAGCCCGCTGCCCGGCGGGGGCACCACGTAGGTGCGGCTCCCCTTGAGGAGCACGGTCGCGTGCAGCAGGCCCGCGACCGTCCGCGCCATCCCGATCGGGTCCGCCTCCACGTCCTCCCGCGTGACCTTCCGGCCCGCGAGGCGACCCAGCAAGCGGGCCAGCTCCCCCGCGTGCGGCGTCAGCAGCGTGCGCGCCCCCGCCCCCGGGCGCGGCCCCGTGAGCAGGTCGAGGCCGCCGGCGTCGACCACCGCGGGCAGCCCCGAATCCAAGGCTTCCTGGGCGGCCGCGCGCTGTGCCGCGTCCGGACCCTCGCGGCCCGGATCCGCATCGAGCCCCGGGCCGACGAGCCACGCCTGCACGCGCTGGTCCCCCGTCGGCGGACCCAGCACCGCCTCGGGTACCCGGCCGCTCACCAGGAACGTCGGGGTCGGCGGACCCACGTACCGGACCATCCCCGCCCCCGCGCACACCGCCGCGGTCACGCTCAGCGCCGCCGCACCCGGGTACTTCTCCCCGCCCGCGACCACGCCGAGCACCCCTCGGCTGTACTTGTCGTCCGCAGGCCCCGGCTGCGGCCACAGCCGCGCCACGTCGTCGTGGATCAGGCTCTCCGCGACGGGGCCGGTCGTCATCTCCAACCCGATGTCCACGATGGTCAACAACCCGCAGCGATCCGCGGTGGCCAGCACGTGCACGCCCTTGCACACCCCGAACGTCACCGTCTCGTCCGCCCACACGCCCGCGCCGCGCGGCCGCTCCCCGGACGGGTCCGCCCCGCTCGGCAGGTCCACCGCGATGAGGTACGCCTCCGGCGGCACGACCTCGAGCAAGGGCGCCACCACGGCGCCCATCCCGCCCTTGAACCCCGGCCGCCCCCCGATGCCGGCCAGCCCGTCCACCAGGACGTCGGCCATGCGGGCCGCCTCCAAGACCTCCTCCTCGGGCGCCTGCCCCCAGGTCGTGGCCAGCACCCGCACCCCGGCCTCCTGCGCGGCCGCCAGTCCGCCCGGGTGCACGTCCCGCTCGGACACCAGGACCGCCACCACGTCATCGGACTCGCGCCGCCGAGCGACGCGCGCCAACGCGTACAGCGTGTCGCCCCCGTTGCCCCCCGACCCGACCAGCCCCACGACGGTCGCCCGCGCCCGCCCCGCGAGCCGCGCCCGCACCACGGCCGCGAGCCCGCGCGCCGCCCGCTGCATCAGCTCGCCCTCGGGCAGCCGGGCCATCGCGGCCTCCTCGGCCGCCCGCACATCCGGCACCGACCAGGCCTGCAGGGTCATGGGGTCCACCTCTTCTTCCAGCGCTCGTGGGTGCGCGGCGCTCCGCTGTCAGCGCTCGACAGGGACGCGCCGCGCGCATGCGTCACAGCTCGTCACCCTTCGGCGATCACGACCGCCACGGCCACGCCGCCGTCGTGCGACAAGGACACGTGCCACGACCTCACGCCCAGCGCCGCGGCCCGCGCCGCCACACTACCGCTGACGTGCAGCGACGGCGCCCCGTCGGGACCGCGCACCACCCACGCGTCCTGCCAGCTCAGATCGCCCGGCGCGCCCAGCGCCTTGGCCAGCGCCTCCTTCGCCGCGAACCGCGCCGCCAGCGACGGCACCGGCAGATCCCGCTCCTGCGGCGTGAACAGCCGCTCCATCAGCCTCGGCGTCGTGCGCGCGAGCCGCTCCATGCGGGCGATCTCGCAGACGTCCACCCCTAGCCCGAGGATCACCGCCGTCTCCTTCGGTCTCGCTCCTCACGCTCCGCCGCTGGCCAGGCTCGCTTCGCTCGCCCGCCCCTCCGCTGCGCGCTTCTGTCTCGCTCCTCACGCTCCGCCGCGGGCCAGGCTCGCTTCGCTCGCCCGCCCCTCCGCTGCGCGCTTCTGTCTCGCTCCTCACGCTCCGCCGCGGGCCAGGCTCGCTTCGCTCGCCAGCCCCTCCGCTGCGCGCTTCGTCGCTCGACACCAGCGCTTCGTCACTCGACCCCAGCGCTTCGTCACTCGACGGTCACGGACTTGGCGAGGTTGCGGGGCTGATCCACGTCCAGACCCTTCGCCGTCGCCAGTTCGCAGGCGAACACCTGCAGCGGCACGATCGTCAGCAGCGGCGCCAGCAGCGGGCTGGTCGCGGGCACGCGGATCACCTCGTCCGCGAAGGGGACCACGGACTCGTCCCCCTCCTCGGCGATCACCAGCGTGCGGGCGCCGCGGGCGCGGATCTCCTGGATGTTGGAGATCACCTTCTCGTGCAGGTTGTACGGGGTGTGCGGCGAGGGCACCACGATGAACACCGGCTGCCCCGGCTCGATCAGGGCGATCGGCCCGTGCTTGAGCTCCCCGGCGGCGAAACCCTCCGCGTGGATGTACGCGATCTCCTTCAACTTCAGCGCGCCCTCCAGGGCGATCGGGTAGCCCACGTGCCGACCCAGGAACAGCACGGAGCGGGTGTCCGCCATGAAGCGGGCGATCTCGCGTACGCGGTCCATCGTCCCCAGCAGGCGCTCCACCTTCGCCGGGACGCCAGCCAGCTCCGCCATCACCTCCTGCGCGGACTCCCCGCTGCCGCGCACCTGCGCCAGGTAGAGGCCGAACAGGTAGCACGCCGCGATCTGCGCGGTGAACGCCTTGGTCGAGGCCACCGCGATCTCGGGGCCGGCGTGCGTGTAGAGCGCCGCGTCCGACTCCCGCGGGATCGTCGCGCCGTGCGTGTTGCAGATCGACAGCGTCAGCGCCCCCAGTTCGCGGGCGTGCTTCACCGCCATCAGCGTGTCCATCGTCTCCCCGGACTGGGAGATCGACACGACGAGCGTGGACGCGCCGATCACCGGGTCCCGATAGCGGAACTCGTGCGCCAGCTCGACCTCGCAGGGGATCCGGGTCCAGTGCTCGATCGCGTACTTGGCGGTCAGCCCCGAATAGAAGGCCGTGCCGCAGGCCACGATCACGATCTTGTCCACGGTGCGCAGTCGGTCGGGCTCGATCCGCATCTCGTCCAGCACGAGCTGTCCCTGCTCGTCGGTCCGCCCGAGTAGCGTGTCCGCGATCGCGTGCGGCTGCTCCAAGATCTCCTTGACCATGAAAGAGCTGTGGCCGCCCTTCTCGGCCTGCGCGGCGTCCCAGGTCACCTCGAAGCGCTTGCCCTGCGCCGGCGCCCCGTCGAAGCCGATCACCGACACCTCGTCGGCGGTGATCGTCACGATCTGGTCCTGGTCGACCTCCATCGCCTGCTTCGTGTGGCCGATGAACGCGGCCACGTCCGACCCGAGGAAGTTCTCGCCGTCGCCCAGGCCCACGACCAGCGGCGAGTTGCGGCGCGCGGCCACGATCACGCCGGGGCTGTCGGCGTGCACCGCGAGCAGCGTGAACGCCCCCTGAAGACGATTCACCACCGCGCGCATCGCCTGGGTCAGGTCACCGGATTGCGCGTAGGCCTGCGCGATGAGCTGCGCCGCCACCTCGGTGTCGGTCTCTGAGCGGAACGTGGCCCCCTGCGCCAGCAACTCCCCCTTGAGCGCGTGGAAGTTCTCGACGATCCCGTTGTGGATCAACGCCAGCTTGTCGTCCCCGCCGCCTAGGTGCGGATGGGCGTTCGCGTCGGTCGGGCCGCCGTGGGTCGCCCACCGCGTGTGTCCGATCCCGGTACCCGCCGCCGGCAGCGGGTGCGCCTCCAGCTCCGCGCGCAGGTTCGCCAACTTGCCGGCCTTCTTCGCCCAGTCGATGCGCCCGCCGGGCGCCAACGCGACCCCGGCGGAGTCGTACCCGCGGTATTCCAGTCGGGCAAGCCCCTCCATGATCACGTCGAGCGCGCGCCGGTTTGACGGCGACCCGACGTACCCCACGATTCCGCACATAATCAAGATTCTATGCGTGGGGTTCAGACCCTTTGACCACGCGATGCGCCCGCCCGTGACCACGCGATGCGCACGCCCGGCTCACGGCCCGACGTCCCCCGCCCACCTGCGAGGACTTCGTAGGGAAGAATGCGGGAGTGTCCAACTCGCACGAGGCGTCGCCGTCCCCCTACGTGGAGTTGAACCGCTCGGCCTGGGCTCGCCTGCGCGAGACGCACCCCCTGTCCCTGACCCCCGCCGACGTCGCCCGCGTGGCGGGCATCGGCGAGCAGATCGACATGCGCGAGGTCGAGGACGTCTATCTGCCGTTGTCCCGGCTGTTGGCCTTTTACATCGAGGCGATCGAGCGGCTGCACAACGTCACCTGGAACTTCCTCGGCGAACGCCCCGAGAAGACCCCGTTCATCATCGGGGTCGCCGGGTCCGTGGCCGTGGGCAAATCGACGACGGCCCGCCTGCTGCGCGAGCTGCTGCTGCACTGGCCGAGCACGCCGCACGTGGAGCTGGTGACCACGGACGGGTTCCTCTATCCGAACGACGAGCTGGAGCGGCGGGGCATCCTCGACCGCAAAGGATTCCCGGACAGCTACGACCAGCGCGCGCTGCTGCGGTTCGTCTCCGAGGTGAAGGCGGGGGTCGAGGTCGTGACCGCGCCCGTCTACAGCCACCTGGTCTATGACATCGTCCCCGACGCGCGGATCGAAGTCCGCAGCCCCGACGTGCTGATCGTCGAGGGCCTGAACGTGCTGCAGAGCCCCCGGCTGCGGCAGGACGGGCGGTACGGGCTCGCGCTGGCCGACTTCTTCGACTTCTCGGTGTATGTGGACGCACGCATCCAGGACATCCGGCGGTGGTACGTCGAGCGGTTCCTGGCCCTGCGGGCGACAGCGTTCGCCGACCCGGGGTCGTACTTCCACCGGTACGCGTCCCTGTCCGACACGGAGGCGGTGACGATGGCGTCCACGATCTGGGAGGCGATCAACGAGCCGAACCTTCGAGAGAACGTGCTGGTCACGCGCGGGCGCGCGAACCTGGTGCTGACGAAGGGCTCCGACCACAGCGTGCGCCACGTGCGACTCCGCAAACTCTGAGGGCGCGCCCAGGCAACCCGCGCAGATGCCGCCCGGCCAGATGCCCCCCGTGGGCGGGAAACGTACGCATCACCGCAGGAGGACACCGCCACCTCCCGCCCGTGGGCGGGAAATGAAAGCGGCCACCCTGTCGCCGCGGGGAGGAATCAGTACCAGTTGTGGCCGCGGTGGAAGTACAGCGCGTTGCAGGGGTTGCCGTACCGCTCGTCGATGTACGCCAGCCCCCACTTGATCTGGGTGGCCGGGTTGGTCGCCCAGTCCGAGCCCGCCGAGGCCATCTTGTAGTCCGGGAGGGCCTGCGGGATGCCGTACGCGCCGGAGCTGGGGTTCACCGCGTGCCAGCGCCAGTTGCTCTCCTTCTCCCACAGGACCTTCAAGCAGGTGAACTGCTCCCCGGTCCAGCCGCGGCGCGCGGCCATGTCCGCGGCCACGCCGCGCGGGTCCTTCTTCGACGCCTCCAGTCGAGCGGCCTCCTTCACCGCTGCAGACCGGGCGGCGGCCTCCTTCGCGAGCTGAGCCTCCCGCGCGCGCAGCGACGCCACCTGCGCAGCTGCGGCCTCCCGCCGCAGTTGGGCGTGCTCGGCCCGCTCGGCCCGCTCGAGGGCGACGCCGTCGATCACCGCGACCGCGGGCTCGGCGGCCGCCGCCGGCGCCTGCCCCAGCAGCGTCACCTGGTGCAAGGCCGCCGAGGAGGCCGCAGGAATGTCCACGCGGCCGGACGCCTGGGCCACCCCCGCGGCTCCGGCGCCCACGGTGAGGGCGAGCGCCGCCCAGGAGGCGGGGCGGGCGAGGGCGCGCAGGGGACGCATCGGGCCGCGACGGGGGGCCACGGGAACCTCCGGGGGTAGGGGACGAGGTCGTGTCGCTCGGCACACGCGACGCCTGGTGCCCCTCCGGGCATCAGCGCTCGTTACCAAAGCGAGACCTGGTCGAGCGTCCCACTCTGCAAGTCGCTCGTCCAAATCGCCACGCCGTCAAGGCAGGTCGTGATTGCGCTCACAGAACTCGCTGGATCCCCAGGTCAATTGCGCATCTCGGGAATGTCACGCACTGTTCACCTCGCTGAGGTGCATCCCACCGTATGAGATGCGGGCGGGACATCCGACGTCGCGCGCGCATCGGCCGAGGACTCACCGCGCCTGCGCGCAGGGGAGACAACTCGGGTGTGGCGCTACTCGGCCACGGCCACCATGACCAGCGACAACATCGGCGGGGACACCTCGGGTGCGGCGCTACTCGGGTGGGGTGCTCTCCTCGAGCGAGGTACGAGCGGGGCGGCCGACCGTGGCGGTCGTCTGGCCCTCGACCTGCTTGTCCGGATCCTGCTCGTGGATCGCCGACTGCGGCGCCGGACCGACCGCCCACGGCTGCGGGCCGAGGAGCCCACCGGCTCGACCGTCGCCAGGCGGCGGCGCGCCGGGGCGGAGCAGACCTTGGAGGCTCCAGGCCAGCAGGGCGAGCCCGGACACGATGATCGCGGGGCTCGCGTTCGCGAACGCGGCGTCCATCATCGAGTAGAGGCACAGGAACAGGGACACGTAGACCGCGGCCCGGAACGCCCGGCGGCCCAGGCGCACGGCCCCGAGCAACACGCCGCCCCAGAGCATGTACCAGGGGTGGATCACCGGCCCGCCCAGGCAGAACCCGATGAACGCCAGCGCCGACGCGTACACGGGTCGACGGGGCGCGAGGCGGAAGGTGAGCCACCCCGCGAACGCGAGGAAGCACAAGAGGCCGATGCTCTGCATCAGGGCGACCGGTACGAGCTGCCAAGCGCGGGGCGCCCCGAGCACATACATGACCCCCTCGGCGATGCTGCCAACGAGCGTCGGCGGCGAGAGCAGCGATCGGATCGAGGCGGGCACGGCCAGGTTCGGGACCCACCCCCAGCCGAGGCCGGTCGCCATCGTCATCACCTGGAAGGCGGCGAGCCAGATCACGCTGCCCTTGACCAGGCCCCAGAGGTACGGTCGCGGCGGCACCTCGCCGCGACGATGCCGCACGGCGAGCGCGACGACCCCGATGATCGCCATCACGGCCGTCTGCTTGAAGCCGGCCGCCAGCGCCAGGGTGACGCAGCCGAGCGCCAGGTGCCCGTACGTGGCGAGCAACAACGAGGCGACGGTCAGCGCGATCATCATCGCGTCGTTGTGGGATCCGCCCACAATGTGCATGATCACCAGCGGGTTCAGGACCCCCAGCCAGACCGCCTGCTGCCGGCTCACGCCCACCCGTTCGGCGAGGCGCGGGAGCGCGTACGCGATGACCGCCATCGACGCCAGCGCGGGCAGCCGCATCATCACCGCCGCCAGATAGGCGTTGTCGCCGGTGAGCGACACGATGAAGTGCTGGACCTGGAGGGCGGCCGGGCCGTACGGGGCCGCCGTGTAGAGCCAGAGCGGGTCGACCTGGTTCGCGTACGCGCCGGGCACGGCGATCGGGCCGGTCTGGTACGGGTCCATCCCCCGAGCGACGACGAGCCCCTGCGCCGCGTAGCTGTAGGCGTCGCGGCTGAACAGCGGCGGGCACCACAGGACCGGGATGGCCCACAGGGCCCAGGTCGCGGCGGGCGCTGTGCGCGCGCCCGCCACCGGCCGCAGCCGGAGCCAGGTGTCGAGCAGCAGGATGATCCCCACGGACAGCACGACGGTGGCGGCGAATCGCCCGACGCCCTCCTGCAACCAGCCGAGACGCAGGGTGTCGACGATGGGCGCGTCGGGGGGCAGGAAGGCGGGGGTCATCGATCCGGCGGCGATGAGGAGCATCGCGAGCATCCCGCGGCGGACGAGGGGGTTGTGGCCCGCGTCGACTAACTCGGTCCACACCCGGCCGATCGCGGAAGGCGAGGTCGGGGCGTGCGAGGTCGCGGAGCGCGAGGGCGGGGCGTGCTGCACGGAGGCTCGGGACACGCGCGGCGTCCCTCTCACATCCGGCTCCCTACGCTCCGTGGACCCACGACCCCGCCCGCTGCCCACCCCGCGCCGCTACGCACCGAAGCGGCGCTCCCGATCCGCGAAGGATCGCAAGGCCCGCAAGTAGTCGACCCGCCGGAAGTCCGGCCAGTACGCCTCGCAGAAATAGAACTCGCTGTGCGTGCTCTGCCAGAGCAGGAAGCCACCGATCCGCTGCTCCCCGGACGTGCGAATGACCAGTTCAGGGTCGGGTTGGCCCTTAGTGTACAGGTGGCTCGCGATATCCTCGACGGCGAGGGTCTCGGCCACCTCGGCCAGCTCTCGCCCGGCGGCCGCCGCCTCCCGCAGCAACGAGCGGACCGCGTCCGTGATCTCGCGTCGCCCCCCGTACGCGACCGCCACGTTCACGACCAGGCCCGCCACGTCGGCCGTGGTCGCCGCGCAGGCGTCGAGCCGCTCCGCGGTCTCGGGGGGCAACACGCCCCGCGCCCCGACCACGTTGACCCTCCAGCGCCCGGCCGCGGCCAGGTCCGCCACCACGTTCTCGATGATCCTCAGCAGCGGGCGCAACTCCTCCTCGGGGCGGCCCAGGTTGTCGGTGGACAGCAGCCACAGCGTGACGATCTCGACGCCGACCTCTTCGCTCCAGCCCAGAAACGGGACGATGTTGTCGGCCCCGGCCTGGTGGCCGTGCGCGGTGTCGGCGCCCTTCTGCCGCGCCCAGCGCCGGTTGCCGTCGAGCATCACCCCGACGTGCCGCGGCATCCGCTCGGGTCGTAGGCCGGCGGCAAGCTGACGCTCGTACACGCCGTACAGCAGGTTCCTCAGGCCCACGCGTCCTCCCGCTCGACCGTGCCGCCACCGCTACCCGGGCAGTCCCCGCACGTGGCAGACCCACGCTACCCGTCGTTGGGCCGCGGCGAGCCGCCTCCTGGCGACGGAGCAAGCGCGTTGCGCCGCAAGCGAGCCGCTCAGCTGCGGGACAGCGGCGAGGAGTCCGGGTGCTCGGACCGGCGGTCGAGGTCGTCGCCGTCGAAGTCGGCCCCGTCGGCGTCGGTGCCCCCCGCCCGGTCCCGCGAGTCCGGACGCTGCGCCGAGGCGGCGTCGCCGCGCCGCGGGGGTCGGGAGATCACGTCCTGGTCCGCTTCGACGGACTGGCGCTCGGCGTCCAGCTCCTCGCGGTACTTCACGTTGCGCAGCCGGCTGTTCATGTTCCGCATGAGGAGCCAGAGGGCGCAGGCCAACAGGAAGAACGCGAGGAACCCTCCGATCCCACCCGAGACGGCCTGGTTTGCGGGATTCATGGGGCCTCCTTCACCACGTCGTACGGGGGCCGGGCCCGCTCCCGCGCCATGCGGAGAGCGAGCTCATCGGCCTGGGTCGGGTCGCCGAGCCCTGCGAACAGATCGTCCTCGCCGTCGGCGATCGGCACGTAGCTGATCGCGGCCTCGAAGTCCTCGACCGGCCACACCTCGCGCTCCACCTCCGGCGGGACCGCGAACCACCACCCGTCGGGATCCACCTGGGTGGCGTGGGCTCGCAGGGCCTCGTCGCGGTGGCCGAAGTAGTCGGCGCACGGCACCTGGGTCGTCATGACCCGCTCCGGGAACTGCGAGCGCCGCTCCAGCCACGGCTCGAACGGGGACTCCATGCCCCGGTCGAGCAGAGCCTGGTGGAACGCGAGGAGACGGCCGTGCCCGATCGTCTGGTTGTAGTAGAGCTTGAGCGGCTGCCACGCCGGCCCGGCGTGCGGGAACCGCGCGCCGTCGCCCGCCGCGCGGAAGGCCTCGACGCTCACCTTGTGGGTCATCACGTGGTCGGGGTGCGGGTACCCGCCGAGCTCGTCGTACGTCGTCACCACGTGCGGCCGGAACGATCGGATCACCCGGACCAGCGCCTCCGCCGTGACCTCCAGGGAGTCCAGGGCGAAGCACCCCTCCGGCAGGGGCGGCAGCGGATCGCCCTCGGGCAGTCCCGAGTCGACGAACCCGAGCCAGACGTGCTCGACGCCGAGCGCCGCGGCGGCCCGGTTCATCTCCTGGCGACGGTACTCCGGCAGGTCGCGCAGCAGGTCCACGTCCTCCTTGAGGTGCGGGTTCAGGATGTCGCCCCGCTCGCCCCCCGTACAGGACACGACCATGACGCGCGCGCCCTCGGCGACGTAACGCGCAGAGGTCGCCGCCCCCTTGCTCGACTCGTCGTCGGGGTGGGCGTGCACCGCGAGCAGACGCCACTGGGCGATCGCGCTCGCGGGCGCGTCGGATCCGCCGGAGACGCTCCACGAGGTGACCTCCGGCGCCGCGAGGCGCGGGGACGACCCGGCCGTACCAGTGGTTGCCTGATGTGTCACGCAAGACCTCTCGTCGGATGATGCTCTGGGCCCCTCGGAACGCCCCGCTCGACCGCGACGGACCCACGAACCGGACGCGACGGTCGGACGCACCGGACGCGTCGCGCCGACACGGACCGGACAAGCGCAGGACTCCCAGAGCGAGCATAAGCCCGAACTGACCGGTCAGCGTACGCAGACAACCGGTCGGCGTGTGTCCCGACCGGTCGCCCCGGCCCCGCGGTCGCGCCGGATGGCGCGTCACCCCCTCATCGGGCGCCGGCCACCGCGCGTGAGGAGCCGGGCGCGCACGACATCCGGTGCGACATCCGGTGCGACATCCGGTGGGCCCGACCGGGAATCGGAAGGACATTAGGGTGGCGGTGTGAAGCTCCCTCGACCGGCACCCGGCCGCGCCCCGATCTGGATCGTGGCGACCTTGGTCGTCGCGGTGCTAACGATCGGCGCGATCTGGTGGGGGCTCGCGGCCACCGTCGGCAAGCCGAGCTGGATGGAGGTGGCCTGGGAGGTCAAGGACGACCGGACGGTCGAGGTGAGGTACCAGGTCAGCAAGCCGCCGGACATGACCGTGCGCTGCACGATCGAGGCGCAGGGGAAGGACCACGCGCTGGTCGGCAGCGCTGAGGTCGTGATCGGGCCCCAGAGCGCGCGAGAGACGCTGCACACCACGACGGTCCGTACCACGCTGCCTGCCGTCCGCGGGGGGATCAGGACCTGCCGGGAGATCCCCGCCGAATGAGGCAGGCCACACGCACGGCTTCCTGACCTCGTCGTGACCTGCGGGTGAAATCGCCGTATAGTGGGATGCTTACGAGGGGCCCGGTCTCGCACCGGGCCTTCGAATGTCGGGCCTGATGCGGGCGCAAGCCGCGGTGCGGGCCTGTCTCTGTCGTGTCTCCCGGACGACCGCGCGCCCGCTGCCCTCGTCGTCCGGATCGCGCCAGCCGCCACACACCCGCGCCGAGGTCCGGCGCGGATTCACGCAACAAGGAGCGACACCGTGTCCGACATCACGACCCCGTCGGCGAGCTTTCTCACCCAGGAGGCGTACGACCGGCTTTCGGCGGAGCTGGAGCACCTCCGCGGGCCGGGCCGCGTCGAGATCTCGCGGCGGATCGAGACGGCCCGGGAGGAAGGCGACCTGCGCGAAAATGGCGGGTACCACGCGGCCAAGGAGGAGCAGGGCAAGATGGAGGCCCGCATTCGCCAGCTGCAGCAGCTCCTGGAGCACGCGATCGTGGGAGAGACCCCGGCCGACGACGGGGTCGTCGAGCCCGGCATGGTCGTGACCATCGACATGTTCGGCGACGAGCTCACCTTCCTGCTCGGCAGCCGGGAGATCGCCGGGGAGGGCGAGGGCCTGGAGGTCTACTCCGAGAAGTCCCCGATCGGCGCCGCGATCATGGGCAAGAAGACCGGCGATAAGGCCACCTACCAGGCCCCGAACGGCAAGGACATCACCGTCACGATCCTCAAGGCCAAGCCGCACCACGGCTGAGCGCGAGGCCGCAGTCCTCTCAGGTGCGATGCGGCGCTCTCCCACGCGGGAGGCGCCGCATCGCGCGTCGGAGGACCGATCGGAGCTGTGTCGTCGACGGCGGTGCGAAATGAGACTCAAGGCCGAGGCGTTGACGCGCCAGTCGG
>JBDIAS010000021.1:0-32330 GCA_039812465.1 Austwickia sp.
AGGTAGGCGACCAGCGGCGGGTCCAGCGACACCGACGTGAACGAGCCGATGACCATCCCGTGGGGCTCGTCGCCCTCGTCGAGGCCGGTGATGACGACGACGCCGGTCGGGTAGTGGCCCAGCGCCTCGCGGAACCGTCGGGCATCGAATTCCGTACTCATCCCGTCACCTTCCGCTGCGCCGTCACGATATGCCGTCACGATGCGCCGAAGCGTAGTCCTCGAGCGGGCCGCGATCACGCGTCGTTACGAGGCGTCCTCGAGCAGGGCGGCCAGGTAGGCGCCGTACCCGGATTTCGCCAGCTCCCGCGCGCGGTCGCGCAGTTGGTCGTCGGTGAGGAAGCCGCGCCGCCAGGCGGCTTCCTCCGGGCAACCCACCTGCAGCCCTTGGCGGGCCTCGAGGGAGCGGACGAAGTTGCCGGCATCGTTCAGGGAGTCGAAGGTGCCGGTGTCCAGCCAGGCGGTGCCGCGGGGCAGGATCTGGACGCGCAGGCGTCCTTGCTGCAGGTACCACCGGTTGACGTCGGTGATCTCGTACTCGCCGCGGGCCGACGGCGTGAGGTCGCGGGCCACGCCCACGACGTCGTTGTCGTAGAAGTACAGGCCGGGCACGGCGTAGTGCGACCGGGGGTGCTGCGGCTTCTCCTCGATTGACACGGCCTGCCCGTGCGCGTCGAACTCGATGACGCCGTACGCGCGCGGGTCGGCCACGCGGTAGGCGAAGACCATGCCGCCGTCGAGGTGGCGGACCTTTTCCAGCTGCTGTCCCAGGCCGGGCCCGTAGAAGATGTTGTCCCCGAGCACCAGGGCGACCTCGTCGTTCCCGATGAAGTCCGCGCCGATCACGAAGGCCTGCGCGAGGCCGTCGGGGGAGGGTTGCTGCGCGTAGCGGATCGACGCCCCGAACTGCGACCCGTCGCCGAGCAGGCGTTGGAAGCCCTCCGCCTCGTGGGGGGTGGTGATGACCAGGATGTCCCTGATCGAGGCCAGCAAGAGGGTGGTGAGGGGGTAGTAGATCATCGGCTTGTCGTAGACGGGGACCAACTGCTTGCTGATCCCGTGCGTGATCGGATGCAGCCGCGTCCCGGAGCCGCCGGCCAAGATGATGCCCCGCATGGCCTCATCCTGCCCCACGCGGGGTGGGAGGGGTCCTCGCGGGTGTGCGCGGGCGTGGTTCGCGCCCGCGGTGGTTGGTGCGTTCGGCCGCCGGGCCGGTCGTGGGGCCGGCCTGACTAGGATGGCGCCATGGACTCGATGCTCGTCACCGGCGCGGCGGGATTCATCGGCTCGAACTTCGTGCACCACGTGCTGGAGCGCACGAATGCGCGGGTGACGGTGCTGGACAAGCTGACCTACGCGGGGGATCTGCGCACGTTGGCGGGGCTGCCGCCCGAGCGGCTGCGGTTCGTGCGCGGTGACGTGTGCGACGGAGCGCTGGTCGGTGAGCTGGTCGGCGAGTGCGACGTGGTCGTGCATTTCGCGGCCGAGTCGCACAACGACAACTCGCTGCGCGACCCCTCGCCGTTCGTGCAGACCAACCTGGTGGGCACGTTCGTGCTCCTGGAGGCGGTCCGGGCCCATGAGCGGCGGTTCCACCACATCTCCACGGACGAGGT
Source organism: Austwickia sp. (assembly GCA_039812465.1). Lineage (GTDB taxonomy): Bacteria > Actinomycetota > Actinomycetes > Actinomycetales > Dermatophilaceae > Austwickia. Next base: position 1,616 of record JBDIAS010000021.1, read on the forward strand.
GTTCGGGGACCTGGAGCTGGAGGACCCGGCGCGGTTCACCGAGGACACCCCCTATCAGCCGTCCTCGCCGTATTCGGCGAGCAAGGCGGGCGCGGACCTGCTGGTGCGGGCGTGGGTGCGTTCGTTTGGTGTACGGGCCACGATCAGCAACTGTTCCAACAACTACGGGCCATATCAGCACGTCGAGAAGTTCATCCCGCGCCAGATCACGAACCTCCTGGACGGGGGGCGCCCGAAGCTGTACGGGCAGGGCCGCAACGTGCGGGACTGGATCCACGTGGAGGACCACAGTTCGGCGGTGCTGCGGATCCTGCAGGCGGGGCAGATCGGCGAGACCTACCTGATCGGGGCCGACGGAGAGGTCGACAACCGGACCGTGGTGGAGACGATCCTGGAGCTGATGGGTCGCCCCGGCGACGCGTACGACCTGGTCACCGACCGTGCCGGGCACGACTTGCGGTACGCGATCGACTCCACCCGGCTGCGGGAGGAGTTGGGGTGGACGCCGCGGTACCGGGACTTCCGCGAGGGGTTGGCGCGCACGATCGAGTGGTACCGCGAGCACGAGGAGTGGTGGCGTCCCGCCAAGGCGGCCACGGAGGCCTCGTACGCGGCCGCGGGCCAATGACACCCCGCAGCCGTCCCACGACGGGCAACGACCGGTCGACGACATGCCGCGGACGGCCGGTGAGCCCTCGCCCGGTGAGCCGTCGGCGGGTGGGGGGTGGATCCGCGTGAGCGAGTTGGCCGTGCGTTCCACGGCGATTCCCGGGCTGCTGGTGGTGGACCTGCCGGTGCACGGCGACGCGCGCGGGTGGTTCAAGGAGAACTGGCAGCGGGCGAAGATGACCGCGCTGGGGCTGCCGGACTTCGGGCCGGTGCAGCACAACCTGGCGTTCAACGCCGAGCGTGGCGTCGCCCGAGGGGTGCATGCGGAGCCGTGGGACAAGTACGTCTCGGTGGCCACAGGGCGGATCTTCGGGGCGTGGGTGGATCTGCGGGAGGGGGATTCGTACGGGCGGGTCGTCACGCTCGAGGTGACTCCCGACCGTGCGGTGTTCGTGCCGCGCGGGGTGGGCAACTCCTACCAGACGCTGGAGCCGGGGACGGTGTATACGTACCTGGTCAACGAGCATTGGCAGGCTGAGGCGAAGGACCGGTACGCGTTCGTCTCGATCGAGGATCCGGCGTTGGGGATCGAGTGGCCGATCCCGCTGGAGCAGTGCGTGCTCTCGGAGGCCGACCGAGCGCACCCGCCGCTGGCGCAAGCCCGCCCGGCCGCCGGGGGCCGGGTCCTGGTGCTGGGCGGTGGGGGGCAACTGGGTCGGGCCCTGCGTGAGCGTCTGCCGGGCGCGCTGGTCTCGCGCGGCGTTGACGCGTCGCGTGCGGAGGTATTGAGCGTCCAGGGGCTGAGCACCGAGGGGTTGAGCGTCCAGGGGTTGAGCGTCGAGGGGTTGACGCGTGAGCAGGCCGACCTCACGGACCCGTCCTGGACTGAGCGGGTCGACCTGTCCGACGTGGAGGCGATCGTGAACGCGGCGGCGTACACGCAGGTCGACGCCGCCGAGACGCCGACGGGTCGGCGGGAGGCGTGGGCGGCCAACGTCACCGGTGTGGCGCACCTGGTCCGGGCGTGCGGGCAGCGGCGGATCCCGCTGGTGCACGTGTCCAGCGATTACGTCTTCGACGGGACCGTGGAGGAGCACGCCGAGGACGAGCCGTTCAGCCCGCTGGGGGTCTACGGGCAGACGAAGGCGGCCGGGGACGCGCTGGTCGCCACGCTGGACCGGCACCTCATCGTGCGGACGAGCTGGGTGATCGGCGACGGGCCGAACTTCGTGGCCACGATGGCCCGGCTGGCCGCCTCCGGCGCCCGCCCCTCGGTGGTCGACGATCAGTACGGGCGGCTCACCTTCGCCACGGACCTCGCGGACGCGATCGGTTACCTGCTGGCCACGGGCGCTCCGTGGGGCACGTACAACGTCAGCAACAGCGGACCCGCGTGCAGTTGGGCCGACATCGCCGCGGACGTCTTCGAGCTGTACGGCCGGGACCGGGCCGACGTGCGGCGGGTGAGCACGAGCGAGTACGAGGGACAGCAACGCGCCGCCGGCAAGAACCCCGCTCCCCGGCCCCGGCACAGCGCCCTACGGCTGGACAAGATCTGCGCGGCGGGGTTCACGCCGCCGTCGGCGGACGAACGACTCCGGACCTGGGGGCCCTGACCCTGGTTCTTTGACACCGCTGGTCTGCCCTGCGGACGTCATAGGGGTGCGGGGTTGTCGTCGGCGGTTCTGGCGTCGCGTGCGCGGTTCTGGGCCGTCATCCGTGTCCCGGGGCGGTGATGGGGGCCCGGTTTCGCCGGTGGGGGCCTGGTTTCGCGGTTGGGGGCCCGGGGATCTGCGGGACGTCATGCGCGGTGTGGGGTTGTCGTCGGCGGTTCTGGCGTCGCGTGCGCGGTTCTGGGCCGTCATCCGTGTCTCTGGCTGCGGGCGGGCGTTGACGTCAAGACCGTCTCCGCTTGGCTCGGGCACTCCTCCTCGAAACTCACGCTGGATACGTACGCGCACTGGATGGGTTCGGACGCTGATCGCGTGGCTATCGAGCGCGCTAACAGCGCTTTCCACGACGAGCAACGGCCCGACTTGGGGACACGACGGGGACACGCGAGGGGGTGGACGCCGGGAACGATGTCCCTGAAGCGGGAGATGCAGGACCCTGACCTGGGGTGATGGGTGGCGCCCCCGGCAAGATTCGAACTTGCGACACCCGCTTTAGGAGAGCGGTGCTCTATCCCCTGAGCTACGAGGGCATGTCCCGCGCGGCGGGACGCCGACCAGTCTCTCACGGCGCGGACCGTGCCGTGGACGACCGCCGGACGGCTCGCGCGTTCGCAACGGACCGGCGGCGAGACGCAAAGCCGCTGGCGGAGCGCGGCGTGTCGCCGGGTGGCCGTGCCGCGCCGGGCGCCGGGTGCCGATCCGCTCCGCAGCCGGGCGCCGGGCGCCGGGTGCCGCTCCGCTCCGGGCGCCGGACGTCGCCGGGTGCCGATCCGATCAGCGGCCCCGTGCCATCCATCACCGCCAACGCGTCTAATCCTGGACATTTGACCAGGTCAGCGTTCGAAGGGCCCGATGAAATGCTCGGGAACGACGCGTGTCCGACGGGCGAGCGGGTGGCGCGGATCGGGCCGGGCCACGCCGTAGCCTGGGGGCGTGAAACCCCGCGTCACCCCTTCGTCCCCGTCCGAAACCGAGGCTGCCCGCCGCGCGGCCTCGGGGCGCGCTGCGCGGGCCACGGGGGGACGAGCCGCGGATCATCCACCGGAGGTGCCCGCTGAGACGGGCCTGGAGCCGGGTGCGGCGCCGAGCCGGGCCGAGCGCGTCGGGTCCGCCCTGCGCCGGTGGCGCGGCGAGCTCGCAGAAACCGGGGGGCCGAACGCGCTGCTGTGGTACCGGGACACCCCCGGCGGCACGCTCGACCTCACCGGCGCCCACCCGACCGGCGCGTCCATGCTGATCGCGGGCAACCGGGTGCGCCTGTCAAACCTGGTACGCGAGGAGGGCGCCTTCATCGAGGTGCGCCGCACCGCCCGACGCATCCGGGAGAAGGCCCTCGAACTGCGCGAACAGCACGGCCTGGACACGGGGTACCTCGTCATCGGCACCGCCTCCTGGGATCTGCCCGGCACGAAGCGGCGCCCGCAGGCGCCGATCATGTTGCGCACCTGCCGGTTGCACGCCGTGGATCCCGCGGAGAGTGACCTGGAGCTGGAGCTCGCCCCGCACGTCGAGATCAACCCGGTCCTCATCCACTACATGGCGGCAGAGCGGGGGATCCGGCTTGACGGCGACGCGCTCGCCGACGTGGCCCACTCGACCGGCCGGTTCGACCCGTTCCCGGTCTACCGCGAGCTGACCCGCCAGCTGGTCCACGTGCCGGGCTTCAAGGTGACGGACCGGCGGGTCCTCTCCACCTTCTCCACGACCAAGATGGCGATGGTGGCGGACCTCGCGGCGTTCGCGGGCCTGCGCTCCGGGCACGACGTGATCGCCGCGCTCGCCGGCGACCTGGGGGCCGCGCGAGCGCTGGACGACGACGGCGCCGGCGGACTCGCCGAGACTGCCGGTCGGCCGACCGAGAGCGATCTCACCCGCGAGCTGCTCGTCCTCGACGCGGATCCCAGCCAGGCCGACGTCATCGACACCGCCCGATCGGGTCGCCACGTCCTGGTCGACGCCGCCCCCGGAACCGGTGCCACCCAGACGCTCGCCAACGTCGCCGCGGCGCTCGTCGGCTCCGACCAACGGGTGCTCGTGATCTCGGAGAACGCCCGCCAGCTCGACGCGTTCGTCGACCACCTCGACGCCGCCGGGCTCGGCGCCTTGGTGCTGGACGCGCGCGACCCGGCGGAGCTCCGCCGCCGGCTGCCCCTCGACATCGTCACCCGCCTCGAGACCCCCGACCCGGACCCGTACATGCGCGGCGACCTCCGCGGCGACCTGCACGGCGAACCCGGCCCCGACGATTCCACGGTGCCGACGAACGAGGACCCCGCGGCGACAACCACTTCCGCGGACGCGACGACGCCGAACGACGTCGGCAGGGCCGTGCCGGCAACCCTGGTCGGCCGGCATCCCGGCGAGACCGACGAACAGGCGCTCGGGCGGGTCCGCGCCCGCCTCGCCGCTCACCGGGACAGCGTCCACGCGCTCCGATCCCCCTGGGGGGTCAGCGTGTTCGACGCCCAGACGGCGCTCGCGCGGCTCACCGCGGGCGAGACGCCGCCGACGTCGACCGTACGGATCCCCGCCGAGGCGTTGCGTGAGATGAGCCGCGAGCGGGTCCTGGCCCTCGCCGAACAGGCCGCGCAGGCCGCTCGGGCAGGCGCCTGGTCCACCGAGTCCGACGACGACGACCCCTGGTGGGGCGCGGATCTCGAGAGCGCGGACGACGTCTTGCGGGCCCTCGCCCTGGCCGCCGAGCTCTCCGAGGGTCGCCTCGCGGAGGACCGGGCGGCGCTGGACGCCACGCTCGCCGAGGTCGGCCTGCCCCCCGCCCGGACCACGCAGGACTGGGGTGACGCCCTGCGCCTGTTCGCCGCGATCCGGCAGACCCTCACGCTCTTCCGCCCCGAGGTGTTCACCCGCCCGCTCGACGAGCTGGCGAGCGCGTCGGCCGAACAGGCCGACCACGAAGCGGACCAGACGCGCCCGTGGTGGGTGCGGCGCAGCCACAAGAAGCAGGCGCGGGCTCTCCTGCTGCCGCACGCCCAGGTGAGTTCGTTGCACGGGGGGCTCTCGGGCGCCATCGCGCAGCGCCGCGCCTGGGCCGAGCTGGGCGGCTCGGACCCGGACCCGCACCTGCCCGGCCACCTCGACGAGGCAACCGCCCGATGGGAGCTTCTCGCGGGCGACCTGCGCTGGCTGGCGGAGGCGTTGCGCGACACGCCGGGCGGGGGCGACCTGCTCGAGGCGCCCCTCGACCAGCTCGCCACCCGCCTGACCGGCCTGGCCGCCCGCTCGGACCGGATCGCCGCTCTCCCCGCCGTGGCGCCGGCGCTGCGGGAGTTGCGCGAGGCCGGCTTCACGCGGCTGCTCGACGACTTCGCTGCGCGCCACCTCGACGCCGGGCGGATCGCCGACGAGTCGGAGTTCGTGTGGTGGTCGTCGGTGCTCGACGCGGTCGCCGCGTCGGACCCGGCCTACGGGCAGCACGACGGGATCGCGCTGCGTGGGCTGCTGAGTGCGTACGCGTCCGGGGAGCGAGCCCTCCAGGAGGCGCACGCCCGCTCGATCCTGCAGCGCGCCCGCGCGCACGCCCGCGTCGAGGCCGCGACGCGCCCCGACCAGGCGAATCTGCTCCGGGACGCCGCGCTCGAGGAGCGCCACCCGCGACCGCTGCGCGAGCTGCTCGCGCAGTGCGGCGACGTGGTGGCGGCGACGGCGCCGATCTGGGTCCTCAGCCCCCTGACGCTCGCCACGGTGGCGCCGACCCACCTGGCCTTCGACGCGGTGCTGATCGACGACGCAGGGCGGATGCCGGTCGCGCACTCGCTCTCCGCGCTGGCCCGGTCCGTCCGGGTGGTGGCGGTGGGCGATCTGCGCGGCCCGGGCCCCGTGGCGTTCGACACCGTGGCGAGCACCGAGGACGCGCCGCAGGGCGAGTCGGCCCCCGGCCGCCCGGACGCCCCGCCGCTCACCTCCATCCTCGGCGCCCTCGCGGAGCACCTTCCGCTGCGTCACCTGACCCGCGTGTACGACGACCGGGACGCCCGGATCGCCTCGTTCGCGCTGGACCGCCGCGAGGAAGCCGTGGCCGCTCTGCCGCACGCGGGCCGTGGCCCGGCGCTGCGCGTCGTGCGCACCGGCGCGGTCCTGTCCAGCGCGGACGACGGCGCGTCCGCGGGCGCCCGCGAGGCGGCGCGGGTGGTGCAGCTCGTCCTGGAACATGTCCGCCGCACCCCGGACCGGTCGCTCGCCGTGGTCACCTTCGGCGCGTGGGAGGCGGCGCGTCTGGACGGCGCCCTGCGCAAGGCGCTGCGCAACGTGCCCGAGGCGGCTTCCGCGCCAGCGTTCGTCGACGGCGCGCCCGAGCGGCTGCTCGTCTGCCCGCTCGACCGCGCCGTCGGCTACTCCCGCGACACCGTCATCCTCGCCACCGGCGTCCTGCCCCGGATCGAGCAGGCTGCGTCGGGCGGCGACGCCAGACCGGGCGGCATCGTGGAGTCCGTCGACGTACCGTCCCGTCTGAACCAACCCGACGGCGCCCTGCTCGTGGACGTCGCCGCCTCGGTGGCGCGGCGCCGCCTGGACGTCGTCTCCGCGGTGAGCGCCGGCGACTTGGCCCGGATCCAAGAGCCCGCCCCCGGCGTGGCCCGGCTCGCCGAACTGCTGGAACACGCGGAATCCGGCGGGCTCGCGACACCGCCCGGCACCGCGGGTCGGCACTGCCTGCTGGGGGAGCTCGCGGCACGGCTGCGCCACGAAGGCCTGACGGTGCACGAGGGCTACGGCGTGGGTGACGAGCGCCTCGATCTGGCGATCGAAGACCCCTACCTGCCCGGCCAGCTCGTCGTCGCCGTCGGGTCCGACGGGGACCGGCACGCCGCCTGCCCGAGCGTGCGCGAGCGGGACCGGCTGGTGCCGCAGCTGCTGACTCGGCGGGGGTGGCGTTACGTGCGGGTGTGGAGCACCGACATCTTCCGGGACCCCGCGCGCGACGTCGCGCGGGTGGTGGATGCGGTACGGGGGGAGGAGTGGGCCGAGTCCGCCGGGGAACGCGACGGCGTGGGGAGCGCCCGGGAAGACTCCGGGGCGGGCGGGTCCCCGGTGGGCGGCCCGCTGGCGGGCGGCGTCCCAGCGGACGGCTCGCTGGCAGACCACGCCCCGGTCGACGACGCTGTGACCGCCGGCCCGTGAGCGAGGGCCGACCTCCGGTGCGCCGCGTGGGGCGCCGGAGGGTCGTGACCGCGGAGCCCGCCGGCCTCGAGCCGAGGAGCGAGCCGGCTCCGGCGGCCGACCCCGACCCCGACTCCGCGGACGCCCTGCTCGAGGACAGGGCCGACGAGGAAATTGACTACGAGGAAAGCGACCACGAGGACGGGGGCCACGATCACGGCGGGAGCGACCGCGACGCCTGGCTGCGCGCCCAGGTCCCTCCACACTGGTCCTGACCAGCCGCTCGACGCGCGAGCATCGCCATGCGCGCGAGCATCGCCATACGCGCAAACGTCGCCACATCTGTAAGCGTCATGTTGTCCGTTAGAATCATCAAATGTGTAAACATCATCGCGCACGTGATGTGTCTATACATGCGCCAGCCTCGCGACACCCGTCACGATCGCCACCGACGCGAACGGGGCGCCATCGACCGATGGCGCCCCGTTCGGGGTGCGGCGCGTACTGCCGAGGGCGTGCGCTCGGGGTCAGCCCCGGCGCGCGCGCAGCTCGTCGCGGATCTCCTGCAGCAGCAAGATGTCCTCGCTCGGCGCCTCCGGCTCGGGCTCGATGCCGCGCTTGCGACGCTCGGCCAGGTGGTTCATCGGCGCGACGAACACGAAGTAGACGACCGCCGCGGTGATGAGGAAGACGATCAGCGAGTTGATGATCGCGGAGAGGTTGACCAGCGTGTTCTCCTGGCCGGAGCGGATCATGAAGCCGAGCCCCGCGGTCTCCGGGCTGCCGACCGCGTTGATGAGCGGGGTGACGATCGAGGAGACCATCGTGTCCACGACCTTGGCGAACGCGGTGCCGATGACGACGGCGACGGCGAGATCGACGATGTTGCCGCGCAGGATGAAGTCTTTGAAGCCCTTGAGCATGTGTTTCCTCCACTGGAAGGGACGTGAGCGGTCGTCGGTGCACCCGGGCCGGGGTTCGCGAGGCGAAGGGCCCGCGAGCGGACCACGGGGCGCGTCGTTGCGCCGATGGCGGACAGGATCCGCGCGGAGGCGGATCGGGGAACGGGGGGATACCGGTCGCGCGGATGATCCAGACGGGCGACCGCAGCCAGGCGCGGACGACCGCGGAGCAATATACCTGAGCGAGTGGGCCGCTCCGCGACCCCCGCGGCCTGGGCCGACGACCGGGCGGGTCAGGGCCGCTGCGCGAGGTGGACCCCGCCCCGCCCGGCGGCGTCGAGGGCGGCGCTGGTCAGCGGCCCGACGCGCGACTCGGGGACCGCGAGCGTCAACCCGCGGGCGCGTTCGGCGAGCGGGCCCGCGGAGGTGTCATCGATCGCCAGCACCACGGCAGCCCCCACCACGACCGACCCGTCCGCGACAGCGACGACGTCGACCCGGTCGCCGGGACCCAGCCGGGCGAGCGCGCCGGGGTCGGCGACGGGCACGTGCACGGCGCGCGTGCCGCTCGCCTGACCCGCCAGCAGCGCGGATGCGCCGACCCGCGTGGTGGTCAGCAGCTCGCCGGCGTCGAGGGGCGAGGCCAGGTGGCGCCCCACGAGCGAGCGGTCATCGCGGATCGCGGCGCGAGGGACGGCGTCCGGCGAATAGGTCCGACGGAGAAGGTCCTGCGGGCCCAGGACGTGGCCCGCAGGCAGTGGCCCGGCGGCCACGAGAACCGTCATTCCGGGAGGGGGATCGGGAGCCAGGATCCCGAGCGCGACCCACCAGGCGAGGCCGGCCAGCACGGCCGCGAGGGCGCGGCGGGCCTGCACGCGTCGCCAGGCGCGCCGACGGGCTCCCTGCGGCGGACGATGCTCGGACCCGCGGCGCGGGAAGGACAGGCGTGCCGACATGGCTTGACCGTAGGATCCCTCGAACCGGTGCGCTGGGCCGCGCCGGGGTGCTGTGGGCGACCGCGGGACGAGGAGGGGGTGTGGACGAGGTTCAGGAGGCCTTGCGGCCGGGGCTCAGGAGGCCTTGGCGGCTGGGGCAGAGCTGGTGGACCCCGAGGACCCGGAGTTCGATGACCCGGAACCCGACCCGTTGCTCGAGGACGAGCCGGTGGACGAGGACCCCGACGAGTCGCTCGCCGACGAGCTGTTGGACGAAGACCCGGACGAGGAGCTGCTCGACGAGCCGTTGGACGACGAGCCGCCGGACGAGGAGCTGCTCGACGAGCCGTTGGACGACGAGCCGCCGGACGAGGAGCTGGAGCCGGGGCCGCCCTTGCCGCCGGAGCGCGAGTCGGTGCGGTAGAAACCGGAACCCTTGAAGACGACGCCGACGGCGTTGAACAGTTTGCGCAGGCGTCCCGAGCACTCGGGGCACTGCGTCAGGGCGTCGTCCGTGAACGACTGGCGCACCTCGAATTGGTGGTCGCAGTCGGTGCAGGCGTAGTCGTACGTGGGCATGCGTCATCTCCGGCGAATCGTGGGATCGACTGCCAGGATAACGCCGCGCGCCGGGCCACCCATTCCCGTCTGGCAGTTTCCGTACGGCTTCCGTACGGCGGTGCGCGTGTGGCAGTGCTCGTCCGGCACTCCTGGCCTAGAGGCGCGGGGACGGCCCGGGCGGTCAGTTCGTCCCCGCGTGGCGTCCGCGGGGGGCGGGGCGGCGTCCGAGGATCGACTTGCCCACCGAGGGCCCCCAGCCGGCCAGCCGACCGCCGGAGTCGATCGCCTCCAGCTGCCGCTCGGTGGCCGCCCGGGTCCCCGGCGCCGCGGCGATCAGGATCTCGTCCCCGCGGCGCAGCGCGGTGGTGGGCGTGGGGACGAACGCCTGCCGGTCCCGCACGATCAGGCTGACCTGGGCGCCCCTCGGGAGACGCAGCTCGAAGATCTCCAGCCCGTGCAAACGGGACCGCTCGCCGATCCGCACTTGGAGGAGGTGCGCGCCCATCTCCTCCAGCGGGACGACCTCCACGTCCAGCTCCACCGTGCGGTCGTGATCGACCACCCGCAGCATGCGCGCCACCCAGGGCAGGGTCGGGCCCTGCACCAGGGTGAACACGATGACCAGCACGAAGACGAAGTCGAAGATCCAGTCGATGCGGTCGACGCCGGCGATCACCGGGACGGTCGCCAAGACGATCGGGACCGCCCCGCGCAGCCCGGCCCAGGACAAGAAGAGCTGCTCGCGCAGGGAGTACCCGAACCAGCTCACCGACACCAGCACCGAGAGCGGTCGGGCGACGAGGAGCAGGACCAGCCCGATGACGATGGCCGGGAGCAGCTGGGACATCAGCTCCGCCGGCTTAGTGAGCATGCCGAGCATCACGAACAGCCCGATCTGGGCCAACCAACCCATCGCCTGCGCGAACCCCCGGTAGGCCGCGCGGTGCGGCAGGTGTTGGTTGGCGAGCACGAGCCCGGCGAGGTAGGTCGCGAGGAACGCCGAGGTGTGCGCGAACGAGGCCACGCCGTAGCCGAGGAGCACCCACGCCAGCACCCCGATCGGGAACAGACCCGCGTGACCGTGCACGAGCGTGCGCATGACCCGCGCCCCGACCCAGCCGACGGCGATCCCGATGAGCGCGCCGCCGACCAGCTCGGCGACGATCGTCGCGAGGAGCAGCCAGAACGGCCCGGACGAGTCGAGGTGGGTGGCCGCCTGCGCGGACAGCGCCACCACCACGAGGACGACCGGCGCGTCGTTGAAGCCGGACTCGGCCTCGAGCATCCCGGTGAGCCGGCGCGGCAGCGGCACGGAGCGCAACACCGAGAAGACGGCGGCGGCGTCGGTCGAGGCGAGGATGGCGCCGAGGAGCAGCGCGATCTCCCACTCGATGTGCAGGATCCAGCGGGCCGCCACCGCGACCACGAAGATCGACACCCCGACGCCGAGCGTGGACAGCACCGCCGCGGGCCATATCGAGGGTTTGATGTCGTCCCAGTTCGTCGTGAGCCCGCCCTCGGCCAGGATGAGGGCGAGCGCGAGGTAGCCGAGCACGCGCGTGAACGACATCGACTCGTACGGAAGCCCGTGCTGGGTCTCGCTGAACACCAGCCCGATGAACAGATAGAGGAGCAGCGACGGCAGCCCGGTCCGCATCGACAGGCGCACCGCGGCGGCCGCGACCACGACGACCGCCGAGCCGACGAGCAACCAGATCCCCAGGTCCCAGATCGTGAACTGACGCAGCGCCTCGATCATCGGCCCGCGCCGTCCGGTGCGCCGCGGGGACCGACGTCCCGCCAGCCGCGGCTCGCGCTCACGACGGCGTCGACCGGCTGATCGTGGGGCAGGGCGGGCAGCCGCGCGGCCGGTTCGCCGTCGATCAGGGCCACGGTGCGGGAGTACGGGTGGCGCCGGGTGAGCGCGCGGTCGTAGCTGCCGCCGCCCTGCCCCAGCCGGCGGCCCGCTGCGTCGACCGCCAGAGCCGGGACCACGATCAGGCGGGCTCGCGCGATCGCGTCGAGGCCGAGCGCCTCGCGGCGTGGGGCGCAGGGCGACTCACTCTGTGGGGCGTCGGGCGACTCGCTCTGTGGGGCGTCGGGCGACGCGCGGTGTGGGGCGTCAGGCGACGCCTCGAAACTGCCGGGGAGCCACCGGACCCAGTCGAGGTCCTTGTCGGGCAGCAGGAAGGGGACGAGTACGGTGACGCCGCGCGCCGCCAGTTCCTCGTGCAGCTCCCGGGTGGGTGGCTCGCCGGGAAGGGATTCGTACGAGCACACCGGCGTACCGTCATCTGCGGCGCGCTCGACCAACGCCGCGGCACCCTCCAGGACCGCCCGCGCGAGGGCGCGTCCTTCGGCGTGGCGCTTCGGGTCGTCGGCGGCCAGGGCGGCGCGGGAGGCGCGCGACGACCGAATGGCGGCCCGGAGGGCGCGCTTCTGGAGCGCGATCTCCTCCGCTGTGCCCTGCCGCATGCTCATATCCTGCCGCCGCGCGGGCCTCAAATCCCACGAGCGGTGCGGATCCGCACGCTGCGCATAGGGTGCCCCTATGCATGTGACCCGCCACGCGGCCCCCGACGCGCAGGAGACGACCCGGTGATCAGCGTCGAACAACACCTGGAACGGATCCTGCACACCGTCTCCCGGCTCGCCTCCAGCCGGCGCGGCCTGCTCGACGCGCAGGGCTGCGTGCTGGCCGACGACGTCACCTCCTTGGTCGAGCTGCCGGGGTTCGACAACTCGGCGATGGACGGTTACGCGGTCTACGCGGCCGACACGCAGGGCGCCGCGCCCGGCGCGCCGGTCAGCCTGGACGTCGTGGGGGACATCGCCGCGGGGGACACCCGGCACCTGACCCTGCCGCCGGGGCGCGCGTACCGCATCATGACCGGCGCTCCGGTCCCTGACGGCTGCGACGGCATCGTGCCGGTCGAGGATACCGACGGCGGCACGGACGTGGTCTCGATCGCCGCTCCCGCTGTGGCGGGCAAGCACATTCGGCGCGCCGGGGAGGATGTGCTGGCGGGGCAGGTCGTGCTGCGCGCCGGGGAGCTCCTCGGCCCGCGGCAGTTGGCCCTGTTGGCGTCGGTGGGGCACGGCGACGCCGTGGTCACGCCGCAGCCCCGCGTGGTGGTGGTGAGCACCGGCGACGAGCTGGTCGCCCCCGGGGTCGTGCCCGGCCACGGGCAGGTCGTCGACAGCAACTCGCTGATGCTGACCGCTGCGATCCGGGACGCGGGCGCGGTCCCGTACCTGGTCCGCGGCGTCAAGGACGACGTCGACGTGTTCCTGGAGACGATGGAGAGCCAGCTCGTCCGGGCCGACGCGATCGTGACCAGCGGCGGCGTGTCGATGGGCGCGTTCGACGTGGTCAAGGAGGCGCTGACCCGCCTCGGCACGGTCGACTTCGTGCGGGTCGCGATGCAGCCGGGCAAACCGCAGGGGTTCGGCACGTTGGGTCCCGGGCGGGTTCCGATCTTCGCTCTGCCGGGCAATCCAGTGAGCGCGCTGGTGTCGTTCGAGGTGTTCGTGGCGCCGGCGCTGCGGGTGATGGCCGGCCGACCCGCCCGCGGGGAGCAGCCGATCCGGGCGGTGTCGACGGAGGATTGGTCGTCGGCGGCGGGACGCACGCAGTTCGCGCGGGTACGTCTGGCGCGGACCCCGACCCGGTACACGTTCCGCCTCTGCGGCGGCCAGGGCAGCCATATCCTGGGCGGTCTGTCGGAATCGAACGCGTTCGCGGTCGTTCCCGCCGACGTCACCCATGTCGCCGCCGGCGACGTCCTGAACTGCCTGCCGGTCGGGCCGGTCGACATGATCGCCGACGAGGACGCCCCGGAGGGCCGGTGACGACGCCGGCGCGGCCGGTCGGCGGGGGGCGAGCGCGGCCGGTCGGCGAGGGTCCGGAGCGGGCGGCGTCCGAGGGCCCGGGGCCGGCGGTCGGCGAGGGTCCGGGGCGGGCGGCGTCCGAGGGGCGGACCGCCAGCGGCGCTGTTGGCGCGCGCGGGCTCACGCACGTGCGGCCCGACGGCAGCGCGCACATGGTGGACGTGTCGGCCAAGGCGGTGACCTCCCGGGCGGCGAGCGCGAAGGGGCGGGTCCTGCTGTCGCCGGGCGCCGTCCGCGCGCTGCGGGGTGGCGAGGTGCCCAAGGGAGACGCGCTCGCGGTGGCGCGAATTGCCGGTCTGCAGGCGGCGAAGCGGACCCCCGACCTGATCCCGCTCGCCCACCCGATCGCCGTGCACGCCGTCACCGTCGACCTGACGGTGATGGATGACGGGGTGGACATCGCGTCGACGGTGCGCACCGCGGACCGCACCGGCATCGAGATGGAGGCGTTGACCTGCGTGAGCGTGGCGGCGCTCGCGCTGGTCGACATGATCAAGGCGGTGGACCGGCACGCCCGGATCACCGACATCCGGGTGACCGCGAAGTCGGGCGGCCGATCCGGGGACTGGACCGAGGCGGACGCCGCTACGTCGCATGACCTCGGGTCGAATGACCGTGCATCGAATGTCCGCGCATCGAATGACCCCGGGTCGGACAGGCGCGTGGCGGGGAGCGCTCCCTCGGAACGCGCAGAGGAGTAACCGTGAACCAGACAGTGAATCTGACGGGGCGCCGCGCGCTCGTGGTGACGTGCTCGGACAGGGCAGCCCAGGGCGTGTACGAGGACCGCAGCGGGCCGATCCTCGTCGAGGGGTTGCGCGCCTGGGGACTGGACTGCCCCGACCCGCGGGTCGTACGGGACGGGCCAGCGGTAGGCGAAGCGATCAGCGCGGCGGTGGCCGACGGAGTCGACCTGGTGCTCACGACCGGCGGCACGGGGCTCGGCCCTCGAGACCTGACCCCCGAGATCACGCAGGAGATCCTCGAGCGTCAGGTGCCGGGCATCGCCGAGGCGATCCGTGCGGTCGGCGTCGCCGCCGGAATCCATACTGCCGTCCTCTCCCGCGGGCTCGCGGGGGTCGCGGGGCGCACGCTCGTGGTGAACCTGCCCGGGTCTACGGGCGGGGTCAAGGACGGGCTCAAGGCCCTCGAACCGCTCCTCGGCCATGCGCTGGACCAGATCGCCGGCGGCGACCACGGGTAGGCGACGGGTGAGCCGTCGCGGCGCGGGCGGAGTGTCGTGAGCCCCCCGCGCGGGCTGTGGCCCAGCCTGTTGCGGGTCCGCCGCCTTGATGGTGAGCCGGACGTCGTCCTGCGCGCCCTGCGGGGCCGGGACCGCGCTGAGTGGGAGGCGCTGCGACGGGCCAACGAGGACTGGCTCGCTCCCTGGGAGGCGAGCGCGCCGTCAGACCCGTACGGGACCGCGGCGCGACGTCGGCGGTTCGCGCAGCTCGTGCGCGCGTACGACCGGGACGCCCACCGCGGGGTCCTGCAGCCGTTCTGCATCGAGGTCGGCGGCGCGTTGGTCGGCCAGATGCACCTGAACGGGATCGAGTGGGGCGCCACCCGCAGTGGGAACGCCGGGTACTGGGTGGCTCGCGCCGCCGCCGGGCGGGGCGTCGCCACGACCGCGCTCGCCGCGCTGGTCGACCACGCGTTCCTCGGCCTGGGGTTGCACCGCGTGGCGGTCGACGTCCACCCGGACAACGTGGCCAGTCTGGCGGTCGTGCGCCGGCTGGGGTTCCGCGAGGAGGGTGTGCGGTACCGATACATGCACATCGCGGGGGCGTGGCGCGACCTGGTGGCGTTCGCGCTGACCGTGGAGGATCTGCGGGGCGACTCGCTCGTGGCCCGCTGGAACGGGCGCGGGGTCAATCCCGGTGGCCGAGAATGACATTGATGTAGTTCCCGGAATGACAACGTTGTAACTCGATGCCCCGACACACCGGGCCAGGTCCATCGGAGCTGGTGGCCGAGACCGTACCGTGACGTATGTGTCGCCCAGCAGCCTGATCTTCGTCGTCGTCTTCGCCATCTGGGCGACGTATTTTTCCGTGTACGTCATGCGCCGCCGCGAGCAGCTCTCGACGGTCCGGTCGGTGGACCGGTTCTCGGCGCACATGCGGATCCTGCAGCGCCGTTCGGTGAAGGCGGTGCCCCGGCCGGAGCCGATCACCTCCTCCGGCAACGCGCGCACGTCGATCCTCGCCGCAGGCGCCCGGCTGGAGTCGCGCACGGCGTTCGACGACACCTCGAGCGCCGCACGGGTCGGACGGGGCGCTGCGGACGGTTCCGGAGCCGCCGCCGCGGTGTCGCGGTCGGGTCGCGAACCGGCCGGATTCCTCACCGCCCTCGTCGGGCGCCGGGATGGGAGCGCGGGCGGCGCGGTGGTGCGGAGCGCCGCGCGCTGGGCCGACAGCGCGACCCAGGCCGTGGCCCGCCTCGCTCGCGCGCGGCGGACGCCCGGTCGCGCTCGCCCGACCGCCACAGGCGCCGCGGTCCGCCCCAACCGGACCTTCGCCGCGTGGGGAGCCCTGACCGGGCTCACCGGCCGCCAGCTTCGGGCCGTGGCCTTGCTGGTCGGCGTCGTGGTCGCGCTGGTGACCTTCCCGCTGGCCGTCCTGGGTCACGTGTCCTGGCTCCTGCCCGGGTTCGCCGGCGCGCTTTCGATCGGCCTGCTGGCGTGGCTGCGTCTGGACCGCCGGTCCGACGTGGCGGCTCGCCGCCGCCGTGAGACCGCCGCGGCCATCGAGGTGGAGCGCGTGGAAGCCGAGGGCGGCCGGCGCGCCGCCCTGGCCGCCCAGGAGGACGTGCTGCTCGCCGACGGGCCCCGCCGGGGGTCGCCGCTCCTGCCGGTGGCCCAGGAGTACGTGGCCGTGCGCGCCAGCGCGTCGGAGGACGCCGTTCCCGCCGACGAGCGGATCGCGTCGCGGGCGGGAGCGCAGGCTGTCGGCCGACGGGTGGTGTCGTCGCCGGAGGTGCCGTTCGACGTGACGCTGTTCGACCCGGTGCCCGTGTCGGCCTCGGCCGGGGAGTTCGTGGACGGGTCGCTGGCTGGCGCTGCGGCGTACGGGCCGGAGGACGCGGTGGGCTCAGATGGCCTGGTCGCATCACAGGGCGTCCAGGACGAGTCGGGTCTGGTGCCCCTGGAGGCCGCCTCGCCGTGGGAGATTGCCGCGGACGAACTGCCGTCGGGGCTGGACCCGAGCGACCCGCTGGTGGCCGAGAGCTCGTGGGAGCCGGTGCCGGTGCCGCGTCCGACGTACGCCCTGAAGGCCCGCGCTCAGCGGCCGCTCTCCGCGCCGGAGGTGCCCGTGCCGATCGAGGTCGAGGACGACTTCGACGACGTGCTGTGGACCCCGTCCCAGAAGGTCGTGAACGCCTGAGTCGCCCAGTGCCGGCGGGGGCCTGGCGGTGCGCTCGGCCGATTCGGGGCCGTGGCGCGGGGGTGCTATCGTAGGTCCCCGCATGGGGCTGTAGCGCAGCTGGTAGCGCACCTCGTTCGCAACGAGGGGGTCAGGGGTTCGAGTCCCCTCAGCTCCACATATGAGATGCGGGTCGCCCGAAGGGCGGCCCGCATCTCATATTCGGAGGACTGTGACTCGAACCCTTTAGGTGGGCCCCCGCTGCGGCCGGCGAGCGGAGCGAGCTTGGCGCAGTAGGGGATCGAGTCCCCTCAGCTCCACAATGCAGCTGCGGGTCGCCCCGAAGGGCGGCCCGCAGCTGCGTTATTGAGGACTGTGACTCGAACCCGGAGGTGGAGCCGCGCCGGCCGCGTCGCACCCTGCCGTGGGCGCACTGTCGCCGTCCGGCGAAAAGACCCATCCCGGAGCAGCCGCGGGAGAAGAGGGTCTGGCGCGGACTAGGGCCCGGTTCCGCCGTCCAGGTCCCTGTTCCGCGCATGGAGGCTCGGCCATCCACGGGACCCACAGCGCGGAACCGGGTCGCCATCCGCGGTAGCGGGCAGTCATCAGCGTCCCGGGGCGGCGATGGGGTCCCACTTTCGCCGGCGGGGGCCTGGTTTCGCCGGTGGGGGCCCGGGGATCCGCGGGAGTTCATGCGCGGTGCGGGGTTGTCGTCGGCGGTACCGGGTCGCCTGCGCGGTTCTGGGCCGTCATCCGCGCTCGCGGGCCGACCTCTGGGACCTGCCGAGCCCTTATCCCGTACTCCGTGAGGCCGGGCCGCCATCCGTACGGCTGGACCCTCATCTGTGCGACCAGACGCTCATCTGTGCGGCGGGGCCCTCGTCCGTACGGCTGGACCCCCAGCAGACGCGGCTTTGGCGAGGCTCCTGACCCTCCCGACGGCGACTGAACACTCGCGGGAGCGGGTGAACCCCCGCCTGGACGCGAGCCCACCCGGTGCGATGGGGGTTCGGGCGGGTTCGCGGGTGTCCACCGGGTCGCGATGAGCCGCCTGGACCGAGAGCCCACCCCGGTACGGGAGTGTCCACCCAGGATCGGGTCGCCCAAGGGTCCAACCAGCCTGCGGGAGGGGATGGGGAGCGTCGACGCAGGTGGTCGGGAGTGCGCCGGAGGAGATGGGGAACTTCCACCCCGGGATCGGGAGGGCACCCAAGCGGACAACAGCGTGCCGGCCGTCGACCCCTTAGGCCGTCTGGTCGTCGAGCGGCGTCTCCCGGAAGGGGTCCACGTGAGGAAGGGTCGCGCGGTGGGCGCGCAGCGGTTCGCGACGACGCACCCGTACCGCGTGGAGTTCTCGGCCCCGAACTGGGCTGAGGCGGATCGCATCCGCTGTCCGCGACGAGCCACTGCTGAGCGACTCCGAGCGGGGCCACTCGGTGCGCGACGCGCCTCCGGTGCTAGGCGTGGACGACGAATCTCGGGCACAGTTGGCCTATGTCATCCCTCCGCCCGTCGCTCGACGACAGTCCGCCGCCGCCGGATTCGTGGCCCGGGGCCGCGGGTCGGCGCTCGGTCGCCCCCGAGGTGCCGTCGTGGCCCGGGGTGCCGGTCAGCCGCGACGCGCCCGGGGGAGGGTGGCCCGGCGCCAAGAGCGGCGAGCTCGGCGCCGGGTGGCCCAGCGGAGATCCCGTACCGGCTGTTGCGACCGGTTCGTTGGATGACCGGCCGGGCAAGCGGGTCCCCGGCGGCGTGGCGGCCATCCTGTTCCCCGCGCTCGTCGGCGTCGTGCTCCTCGTGCTCCTCGGGTTGTGGGCGAGCCTGGACGACGCAAACCGCCCAGCCCAGGTCGCCACGCTGGCGGTGGTCGTGGTCGGCGCGCTCGGTGCTCTGCTCGTGTCCGCCTGGAGGCACCGCCGTTGACGCTCCGCGGCCGACCTCACCGCTGGCTGGCTCCCACCGTTGGTCGCTCCCACCGCTGGCCCGCTAGATCCAGCTCGGGAACCACATCCGCCACTGCCACTGCTCGTACGGGATCACCTGCGCGGTCAGGACCGGCCACCAGAACACGAAGAGGCTGACGCACAGCAGTACGTACGCGCCGCTCACCACGATCCCGAGCCGCCGCCGCGACGCCGGCGCGTCCGCCGGCCCGACGATCAGGCCGAGCACGTACGTCATGCCCAGCACCACCCAGGGCACGAACGCCACCGCGTAGAAGGTGTAGATCGTGCGCTCCTGGTACAGGAACCACGGGGCCCAGCCCGCCGCCAACCCGGCCAGCGCGGCCCCCGCCCGCCAGTCGCAGCGCAGCGCCCAGCAGAACAGCAGCACCGGGATCGCGAGGGCGGCCCCCCACCACAGGGAGACCGTGCCGATGTTCGTGATCGCCTTGCTGCAGGAGTCCACGAGGCAGCCCTGCTCCCCGAGCTTCGGGCCCTCGTAATAGAAGCTCGTCGGCCGGCCCATCACGATCCACGACCACGGGTTGGCCATGTACTGATGGCTCGACGTCAACCCGACGTGGAAGGTCCACATCTGCTCGTGGTAGGTCAGCAGCGAGCGCAGGGCGTCGGGCAGGAGGCCGACCAGCCACGAGTCCGGGGGGTGGGTCGCGGCCCAGTCCCGCCCGTACCCCTGCGTCGAGCGGAGCCAGCCCGTCCACGAGGCCAGGTAGGTGGCCAGGGCGGTGCCGAGCATGACGAACGCCGCGGGGATCGCGTCGAGGGTCAGCGTGCCCAGCCAGGGGCGGGCGATCCCGGCCGCGCGCCGTGCGCCAAGGTCCCAGCAGACGGTGAGCAGGCCGAACACCGCCAGGAACCACAGGCCGGACCACTTCGTCCCGACGCACAGGCCAAGGCTGATCCCGGCGACCCAGCGCCAGGGCCGCGCGCCGAGCCAGGGCCCGAGGCCGCCGCGCGCGCCCGGATCGGTCGCGAGCCGGCGGGCCAACCGCTCTCGGGCCTGGTCCCGGTCGATCAGCAGCGCGCAGAAGCCACCCAGCGCGAAGAACATCACGATGAGGTCCAGGAGTCCGGTGCGGGAGTGCACGAAGTGGTGCGCGTCGAACGCCAGCAGCAGCGCGGCGCACGTCGCCAGGTAGGTCGAGCCGAACATCCGCAGCGCCGCCCGGCCGACCATCAGGATCGACAGGGTGCCGAGCAGGGCCACGGAAAACCGCCAGCCCACCGGGTTCTCGATGCCGAAGAGCCCTTGACCGGCGGCGATCACCCACTTGCCGACCGGCGGGTGCACCACGAAGTCGGAGGTGGCCGTGAAGATCGTCGCCGGGTCGAACGTGCCGGCGTTCCAGGCCGCGTTGTCCTTGTTGAACGTCTCGTTGTTCCGCATCTCGACGCCGTAGAGGAGCATCGAGTAGCCCTGCTTCACGTAGTACGTCTCGTCGAAGATCAGCGTCGAGATCCGGCCCACGTCGAAGAACCGGAGGAACCCCCCGATCGCGGCGGCGAGCGCCGGGCCGAGCCAGCCCAGGAGGCGGTCGTCGGGCCGGAACCCCAGGAGCCGGCGGCGCAGCAGCTCCTCGCGGACCGCGGACGGCGGACCGACCGGTCGGGAGCGCTGCGCGGCGGGAGCGCTCGCCGAGGGGGTCATGCCGGTCATGGTACGCACGGCCGGCGGGCCGCTCGGGCCGCGCCACACGCCTGGCAGGATCGGGCCATGACCGCGCCCCAGGACACCGAACCCCGCGACGGTGCGGGCGGATCCGGGCCGGACGACGCCCTGCTGGTCCTGGCCGCGACGCCGATCGGCGACGTCCGGGACGCCTCGCCGCGGCTGCTCGCGCAGATCGAGGCCGCCGACGTGATCGCCGCCGAGGACACCCGCCGGCTGCGGCGCTTGTGCGCGGCGGCGGGCCTGCACCCGCGGGCACGCATCGTGTCCCACCACGACCACAATGAGGCCGACCGGGTCCCCGAGCTCCTCGACGCGCTGCGCGCTGGCCAGCGGGTGCTGGTGGTCACCGACGCGGGGATGCCGAGCGTGTCGGACCCGGGCTACCGGCTCACGGCCGCCGCGATCGCGGCTGGCATCCCGCTGACCTGCGTGCCCGGTCCGAGCGCTGTGCTTGCCGCCCTGGCCGTGTCCGGGCTGCCGGTGGACCGGTTCTGCTTCGAGGGGTTCCTGCCGCGGCGGCCGGGGCAGCGGGAGAAGGCGCTGGCCGCGCTCGCGACCGAGCGACGCACGATGGTCTTCTTCGAGGCGCCGCATCGCCTCCACCGCACCCTGGAGGCGATGGCGGTCGCGTTCGGTCCGCACCGGGCCGCCGCGGTGTGCCGGGAGCTCACCAAGACGTACGAGGAGGTCCGGCGGGGCCCGTTGCGCGAGCTGGCCGACTGGGCGGCGAGCCAGGTGCGCGGCGAGATCACGGTCGTCGTGGCGGGCGCGCCAGAGGCGGCCGGGGCGCTCGACGCGGACGCCGCGGCGGAGGCGGTCGCGGCCGTGCTGGCCCTGGTCGACGACGGCGCGCGGCTCAAGGACGCCTGCCGCGAGGTGGCCCCCGGCGCCGGGATGCCGACGCGCGCGCTCTACGCGCTGGTGCTTGATGCGCGCGAAGCGGAGGCGTAGTCGCCCGTCCGGCGCCCCCCACGCGTCCCGGGAGAGTGGCCGGGGGAGCGGCAAGGAGAGCCGCCGGGAGGGGCGTAGGGAAGGCGGCCACGCGGGCGGTCGGCGACGTGACGTTGCTCCCGTTTGCAAACGGCTGTGCGCCAGTCGCACGTGTGATCAGGTGATCCGGCCTAGGATGCCAGGCGTATCCGCCAGCGGAAGGAGGTCGACGTGGACCTTTCACCAGGCTGGAACGTCACCGCCCGCGCGGTGGACGTCCCCCCGGCCGACACCGGCTGAGCCCCATGGCGGGCGCCGACGCCACCCCGGTCGACGCCGACGCCGACGCTGGCGTGCCGATGTCCGTTAGGTCACGGTGGGCCACATAGACCCTGTCCCTTATCGAGATCAAGGCAGACTGCGCTCGTGGCTACTTCGACTCAGACACCCCCGCGGAGTCAGACCCCCTCATCCATCGGGATGAAAATCCTGATGGCGGTCACGGGTCTGTACTTCATTTTCTTCGTGCTGTTCCACATGTACGGCAACCTGAAGATGTTCGCCGGCCAGGCGGCCTTCGACGAGTACGCCCACCACCTTCGGACCATGTTCGAGCCGATCCTCCCGTACGAGGGTTTCCTCTGGCTCTTCCGGCTGTCTCTCATTCTCGCGGTCGGGCTCCACATCTACTCCGCCATTACGCTCTGGGCGCGCGCGAACGCGGCGAGGGGCGTGAAGTACTCGGCGAAGTCCACCGTGCAGCGTTCGCTGTCGAGCCAGTGGATGCGCTGGGGCGGCCTGGCCCTGCTGTTCTTCATCATCTGGCACCTGATCCACTTCACGATCGGCAAGGTGAACGTCAACAGCGGCGTCAGCCAGGGCGAGCTCCACGTCGACGGGGCGTTCAGCCCCTTCAACCTGGCGGTCACGGCCTTCCAGGTCCCGTGGATGACGGTGCTTTACCTGATCGCGATGGTCTTCCTCGGCCTGCACCTGCACCACGGCACGTGGAGCGCCTTCCAGACGCTGGGCTGGACCAACACCGCGAAGTCGCGCGCGGCCGCGAAGACCGCCGGCCTCATCGTGGCCCTGGTCGTCGCCATCGGCTTCTCGCTGACGCCTATCGCGATCATGCTCGGCATGATCACGATTCCTTGACCACCAAGTAAGGGCTGATTTCACTCATGACTGATCTCATCAACGGCCTCTACCGCGTGGGCGAGCCGATCCAGGACACCAAGGCCCCCGGCGGCCCCATCGACAAGCGGTGGACCACACGCAAGTTCGAGGCGAAGCTGGTCAACCCGGCGAACCGCCGCAAGCTGACCGTCATCGTCGTCGGCACCGGCCTGGCCGGCGGCGCCGCCTGCGCCACCCTCGGCGAGGCGGGCTACAACGTGAAGGCGTTCTGTTACCAGGACAGCCCGCGTCGCGCCCACTCGATCGCCGCGCAGGGTGGCATCAACGCCGCCAAGAACTACAAGGAGGACGGCGACTCGGTCTTCCGCCTCTTCTACGACACCGTCAAGGGCGGCGACTACCGGGCGCGCGAGAACAACGTCTACCGCCTCGCCGAGGTGAGCGCGAACATCATCGACCAGTGCGTCGCGCAGGGCGTCCCCTTCGCGCGCGAGTACGGCGGCCTGCTCGACAACCGCTCGTTCGGTGGCGTGCAGGTGTCCCGTACGTTCTACGCGCGCGGCCAGACCGGCCAGCAGCTGCTGATCGGGGCCTACCAGGCGCTGGAGCGCCAGGTGAAGCAGGGCCCGGACGACAAGGAACGCTCGGTCGAGATGTTCACCCGCCACGAGATGGTGGAGCTCATCATCGTCGACGGCCGGGCGCGCGGGATTATCGCCCGCGACATGGTGACCGGCGCGCTGGAGACCCACCTGGCCGACGCCGTGGTGCTCGCCACCGGCGGCTACGGCAACGTGTTCTTCCTGTCCACCAACGCGATGGGCTGCAACACCACCGCGAACTGGCGGGCCCACCGCAAGGGCGCCTACTTCGGCAACCCGTGCTACACGCAGATCCACCCGACCTGCATCCCGGTGTCTGGCGACCAGCAGTCCAAGCTCACTCTGATGAGTGAGTCGCTGCGCAACGACGGCCGGATCTGGGTGCCGAAGCGGGCCGAGGACTGCACCAAGGACCCGCGGAGCATCGCCGAGGAGGACCGCGACTACTACCTGGAGCGGATCTACCCGGCGTTCGGCAACCTGGTGCCGCGCGACATCGCGTCCCGCCAGGCGAAGAACATGTGCGACGAGGGCCGCGGCGTCGGCCCGGAGGTCCTGGAGAAGGACGCTCACGGCAACGAGCGCCGCGTCCGTCGCGGGGTCTACCTGGACTTCTCCGACGCGATCGCGCGGATGGGCGCGGACAAGGTCGCCGAGAAGTACGGGAACCTGTTCGACATGTACGCCGAGATCACCGGCGAGAACCCGTACGAGACCCCGATGCGCATCTACCCGGCGGTCCACTACACGATGGGTGGCCTCTGGGTCGATTACGACCTGCAGTCCTCGATCCCGGGCCTGTTCGTCACCGGCGAGGCCAACTTCTCCGACCACGGCGCCAACCGCCTCGGCGCGTCCGCGCTCATGCAAGGCCTGTCGGACGGGTACTTCGTCCTTCCGAACACGATCCGCGACTACCTGGCCGACGGTCCGTATCCGACGGTCGCCGCCGACGACCCGGCGGTCCAGGAGGCCGAGGCCAACGTCAAGGCGAGGATCGACCACTTCCTGAAGCCCGGCGGGACGCGCTCGGCCGACAGCTACCACAAGGAGCTCGGCGCTCTGATGTGGGAGTACTGCGGCATGGAGCGCTCCGAGGAGGGCCTGAAGATCGCGATCGAGAAGATCCGCGCCCTGCGCAAGGACTTCTGGTCCAACCTTCGAGTCCTCGGCAAGGCGGAGGAGTTCAACCAGTCTCTGGAGAAGGCAGGCCGCGTCGCCGACTTCCTGGAGCTGGGCGAGCTGATGTGCATCGACGCGCTGCACCGCCGCGAGTCCTGCGGCGGGCACTTCCGCGCGGAGAGCCAGACCGAGGACGGCGAGGCGCTCCGGCACGACGACGAGTTCTGCTACGTGGCCGCGTGGGAGTGGGGCGGCCAGGACGAGCCGCCGGTCCTGCACAAGGAAGACCTGGTGTACGAGTTCATCGAGCTGAAGCAGCGGAGCTACAAGTGATGACCCCACACGGTTCTACGTCCGTTTGTCACTCCGAGACTCTGCGGGGGCCCCGATGAAGATCACTCTCAAGGTCTGGCGGCAGGCCGGTCCGGACGCGCCGGGCAAGCTGCACACCTACCAGCTGGACGAGGTCTCGCCCGACGAGTCCTTCCTCGAGATGCTCGACATGCTCAACGAGAATCTCAACAACCGCGGCGAGGAGCCGATCGCCTTCGACAGCGACTGCCGCGAGGGCATCTGCGGCACCTGCGGCGTCGTCATCAACGGCCGCCCGCACGGCAAGCGCGGCGTCACGACCTGCCAGCTGCACATGCGCAACTTCCGCGACGGCGACGAGATCACCGTCGAGCCGTGGCGGGCCACCGCGTTCCCGGTCCTGCGGGACCTGGTCGTGGACCGCGGCGCGTTCGACCGGATCATCCAGGCGGGCGGCTTCATCTCCGTCAATACCGGCTCCGCCCCGGAGGCGCACTCGGTGCCGGTGGAGAAGAAGAAGGCCGACCGGGCGTTCGAGGCGGCGGCCTGCATCGGGTGCGGCGCCTGCGTGGCGGCGTGCCCCAACGCGTCGGCGATGCTGTTCCTCGGCGCCAAGGTCACCCACCTCGGCCTCCTCCCGCAGGGGCAGCCGGAGCGGTGGACCCGCGTCAAGGCGATGGTGGCGACGCACGACGCCGAGGGCTTCGGCGGCTGCACGAACATCAGCGCCTGCAGTGACGCCTGCCCGAAGGAGATTCCGCAGGACGTCATCTCCACGCTCAACAACGACAAGCGCAACTCGAGCCGCCACTGAGGCTCTCGACGCGCCACACATCAGCTCACGCCCGCGCCGGTTGTCCGCCGGTCCGGGCGTGAGCTGTGTCGTGGGTCGAGTGTCGTCGCCGAGGGTGACGTCGCGGGCGTGAGCTGTGGGGGACGGGTGACGTCGCGGATAGGGAAACGGGACGTGTCAGCAGGCGCCCGCGTCGTGGACCACCAACGCGATCTGGACGCGGTTCTCGGCATAGAGCTTGGCCAGCAGCCGGGACACGTGCGTCTTGACCGTGGGCAGCCCCATGCCGAGGTCCTGCGCGATCTCCGCGTTGGAGCGGCCCTGCCCGATCGCTACCGCCACCTCCCGCTCGCGGTCGGTCAGCGTGTCGAGCAGTTCGCGGGCGCGGCGCTCGCGGCGGCTGCGGGCGTCCGACGCTCCGGCGGCCACGTGCGCCATCAGCTGGGCGGTCACGCTCGGGGAGAGCATCGGCTCCCCGGCGGCGACGGCGCGCACGGCGGCCACCAGCCGCTCTGGCGGGGTGTCCTTCAGCAGGAACCCGCTCGCGCCTGCCTGGAGCGCCTCGACCACGAGCTCGTCGGCGTCGAAGGTGGTCAGCACCAGGATCTTGACCGGGCGCAGGGTGGGCGAGGTCGACTGTCCGGCGAGGATCGCCCGGGTCGCGGCCAGGCCGTCGCGGCGTGGCATCCGGATGTCCATGAGCACCACGTCGGGCCGGTGCTGCGTGACCACCTGCTCCGCCTCCTGCCCGTCCGCGGCCTCCGCGAGGACCGTGATCTCCGGCGCGCCGCCGAGGATCAGCTTCAACCCCGTCCGGACGAGGGGGTCGTCGTCCACGATGACCAGGCCGATGCCAGCGAGCGGGCCCGCGCCGTCGGCGTCAGCCACGGGATCCCTCCCCGGTCCAGGGGAGCCACGCCTCCACGACGAAACACCCCAGCCCGTCCGGCCCGTACGTCAACCGCCCCCCGCTGAGCTGCGCCCGTTCCCGGATCCCGATGAGACCCAGGCCGGCCCCCGGCACCAGGCCCGCCCCCTGCACCAGGCCCGCCCCGGGCACGTGGCCGACCGACGGGCCGGCGGCAGGGTTGGTGGCAGGGTCGTCGGGTGACGTAGGCAATCCGTTGGTCGCCCGCAGGGTGAGGCCGCTGGCCGGGTCCCCGCTCACCGCGACGCTCACGGCGTGTCCCGGAGCGTGCTTGCGGGCGTTCGTGAGCGCCTCGGTGAGGATGCGGTAGGCGTTGCGGGAGACCGTGGACGGTACGGCGGCGAGGTCGGCTCCCACCGTGAGGTGCACGCGCGCGCCGGTGCGACTCTCCTGCTGCACCAGGTCGTCGAGGGCGGTCAGGGTTGGTTGCGGCGGCTCCGCGGCGGTGGCGTCGAGCGCCTCGGGGGCGTCCGAACGCAGGACGCCGAGCACCTCGCGCAGCTCGCCGAGCGCCTGGTGGGCGTTGTCGCGGATCACCTCGGCGGCCTCCCGGGTCTCCTCACGGGTCAGGTTCTCACGGTAGGTCAGCGCCCCGGCATGCATGGCCACCAGGGAGATCCGATGCGCCAGCACGTCGTGCATCTCGCGGGCGATCCGGGCGCGTTCCGCGCTGCGGGCCGCGAGGACGCGCCCGGCCTGCTCCCGCTCGGCGGTCTCGGCGCGTTCGCGCAGGCTCACCAGCAGGTCCCGGCGGGCCCCGATGTAGAGGCCGATCGCGACCGCGGTGACGTAGAAGGCCACCGACAGGGCGAGGTTGACCGACCAGGGCAGCCGGATGGGCTCGGGCGTGACGAGGGACTCGTACAGCATGCCCGCGGCGACCGCCGGGACCGCGGCGACCACCAGCGGGGGGACCCGACGATGGGTGGCCAGCGAGATGATCGCGATGGCCGACGCCGGGATCGCGGACGCGGACACGACCGTGAACAGTGACGTGACCAGGGCGGTCGGGAGCGGGAAGCGGCGGCGCGCCGGGAGACACAGCAGCGCCGCGACGCCCAGCACCAGGTCGCGCGCGACCCGCTCGTCCGCCTGGGGAACGTCGGCCATCGACGCGTCGCCGGCCACGACGCCGAGGAAGACCAGCCCGGTCAGCAGCGCCGCCCCGATCCGCCAGATCTCGCCCCACCACGTCGTGGGCAGCGGGTGGGCGTCGCGCCACAGCAGGCTCGAGGCGCTGAGCGGCCCGATCCGAGCGGCGGCGAGGTTCACGCCCGCCAGCCTAGGGCGCGGCTCCGAGAGGGCAGGTCAGCCGAACGGCGCGTCGGGGTCCGCCGAAAGGATGACCCGGCAGGGTGGGCGGACCGATGTGCGCGCGGCGCGGGCGCGCTGAAGTGGAGTCATGATCGCTCTTCGGAAAGTCACGAAACGCTACGGCCCGGTCGTCGCGCTCGACGACGTCTCGTTCGAGGCGCTGCCCGGGCGGGTCACCGGCTTCCTCGGCCCGAACGGCGCCGGGAAGTCCACCGCGATGCGGGTGGCGGTCGGCCTCACGCGGCCGACGTCGGGCGCGGCGACGGTGCTCGGGAGGCCGTACGCGGCCCTGCCGAACCCGGGCCGACACGTCGGCGTGCTCCTCGACGCCTCGGCGCAGCACGTCGGGCGCACGGGCCGCGAGGTGCTGACCCTCTCGGCGCAGCTCATGGGCCTGCCCGCGCGCCGGGTCGACGAGGTGCTGGAGCTGGTCGGCCTCACGCCGTCCGAGGCGCGGCGCCGCACGCGCGGCTACTCCCTCGGGATGCGCCAGCGCCTCGGCATCGCCCACGCGCTGCTCGGCGACCCGCGCGTCCTGATCCTCGACGAACCCGCCAACGGCCTCGACCCCGCCGGCATCCGCTGGATGCGGGACCTGCTGCGCGGCTTCGCCGACGGCGGCGGCACTGTTCTGCTGTCCAGCCACCTGCTGGCCGAGGTGGAGCGGGTCGCCGACGACCTCGTGGTGATCGGCCACGGGAGCATCGTGGCCGCGGGCTCGCTGCGGGACCTGATGCGCGACGCCGGCTCGGCTGGCCTGGAGGACTACTTCCTCGACCTGACCGCCACCCACGCCCGGAAGGAGACCGCGGCATGAGCTCCGCGTCCGCCGCCGCCCACACCACAACGGTCATGGAACCCGCGAAGGCCACCGAGGCCAGGACGGCTCACGAGACCACGACGGCTCACGAGCCCTCGACGACAGGAAACCTCATGGGTACGACCACACTCGACCATTACGACGCCGGTACGAACCGAGCGGGGCGGGCCGACCCCGGCATCGCCGGCGTGCCGTTCGGCCGCCTCCTGCGCGTCGAGCTGCGCAAGATGGTGGATACGCGCGCCGGCCGCTGGCTGCTCATCGTCATCGCGGCGCTGCTCGGGGGCGTCGTCGCCATCGTCTTCTTCTCGGGGGCCGGCGGGCGTACGTTCGGCGGCTTCCTCAGCGCGCTGAGCCTCCCGCTGGTCCTGGTCACCCCGATCGTGGCGATCCTGGCGGCGACCGCGGAGTTCAGCCAGCGTACGGCGCTCACGACGTTCGCGCTCGAGCCTCGCCGGCCTCGGGTCGTCGCCGCGAAGACGCTGGCGTCCCTGCTGGTCGGCGTCGCGGCCTACGCGAGCAGCGTCGCGTTCGCCGCCGCCGGACACGCCGCCTCGATCGCGCTGCGGGACACCCCCGCGGCCTGGAGCGTGCAGGCGAGCGTCTTCGTCGGCCTCGGGGCCGTCCTGGCGATCAGCGTGCTGCAGGGTCTGGCGTTCGGGCTGGCCCTGCTGAACACGCCGCTGGCGATCACGGCGTTCCTGGTGCTGCCGACCGCGTGGGCGATCGTGGCGAGCCTGGTGCCGCGCCTCGTCGACGTGGCTCCGTGGGTCGACCTCGGCGCCGCGACCGCCCCGCTCTTCGACACGGCCCGGATGGCTGCCGCCGACTGGGCGCACCTGGCGAGCGCCTCGACCCTCTGGGTGCTTCTGCCGCTGGCCATCGGCCTGTGGCGGGTGCAGCGCCGCGAGGCCTGACACACCGGCGAGTGGACCGGAGGCTCCGTGGAAGCGCCCCATGGGCGTCGCCGGTGGGCCAGGCGCCCCGCGGTCGTCTGCGGTGGTCGGCGGAGGGGGAGCGGCGCCCGGCAGGTGTCGCCGGTGGGCCGGGGGCTCCGTAGGTGTCGGCGGTGGGCCAGGCGTCCCGCGGTCGTCTGCGGTGGTCGCCGGTGGGGGAGCGCGCCGCGCGAGTGACCGGGGGTGAGGCTGACGGCGCCTTCGCCGACACGGATCGGCGGAGGCGCCGTCGGCGCGCGTACGTCGGCCGGTGGGCGTCAGAATGGCGGCATGGAGATCACGGTGGCCGGGCGCTCCGTCGAGCGGGTCGCTCCCGAACGGGCCACGCTGCATGTGGAGGTCGGCTTCGACGCGGGCGACCGCGCGGACGCGTCGCACCGCACCACCACGCTGGCCAACCGGGTGGTGGCCCACCTGCAGGCGCTGGAGGGAGCCGGGGTCTCGCCGCTGACCTCGTACGCGGTCTTCCCGATGACCACGCACTCGTGGCGACCGCACTCGGACGCCGGGGCGGTCCTACCGCCGCGGCATGCGGCGTCGGTGTCGATGGAGGTGACGTTCCAGGACTTCGGGGCGCTGGCGGAGTTCGGGGCGCAGGTCGGGGGCCTGGCCGGCGTGCAGCTCCGGGGAGTCGAGTGGACCCTCACGGCTGCGACCCGGTCACGCCTCGAGGAACGGGTGCTCACGGCCGCGGTCGCCGACGCGCGGGGCCGAGCGGTTTCGATCGCGCGGTCGCTCGGCGCCGCCGACGTGGAGCCGCTCGAGGTCGCCGACGCCGCGCTGCTGGCCCGCGCCGGCGTCGAGCAGCCCGGGCCGAGGATGCAGCCGATGTCGCTGAGCGCGGGCGCGGAGGCGTTCCGCGCGGGGGGTCAGGAGGCCGTCCAGCTCGTACCTCAGGAGCTGACCGTCGAAGCGAGCGTCCACGCCCGCTTCACGACCGTGTGAGCGGCCTGGCGCGTGAACGTTTGCCGCCCAAGGGCGGCAGTTGCGCGGTGGGTGCTGGGGTTTTGCGTACGTTTACCGCCCACGGGCGGGAAATGTCCGGGGGTCCAGAGTCGGTGCTCGGTGTGGTGGTTGGCCGCGGACTCGCTTCTTCGGCGGCGATGTTCGT